>NZ_AP022598.1:3022098-3324307 GCF_010725485.1 Mycolicibacterium parafortuitum
GCCGGCCCCGAAACGCTGCGCCGTCAGCTGGACCTGTTGCTCGCCGGTCGCGACCGGCTCTGGAAGCTCGCCGAGACCGTCACCAAGTTCGTGACCGAACGCAGGACCGCGTTCCACCACGAGCCGGACCTGGTGGAACGGATCGCCTTCCGCGAGTTGAACTATGGCGCGGTACCCGACGGTGAGCCGCTGGACCCTGCCGTCGCGCTGCGCGGAATGGCCACCGGCGACGCCGACTTCGTCGCCGAACCCTACGATCTTCGGTCGGCGATGCCCGGCTTCACCTGGCCGACGGCGGTGATCTCCGGCGGCCGTGACCTGACCACGCCGCCGGCCGTCGCGCGCCGTGCCGTCGAGTTGATCCCGGACTCGGTGCTCGTCGAACTGCCCACCGCAGGCCACAGCATCCTCGACATCCGTGAGCATGCGGCGCTGGAGATCTGCAAGGTCGTCAGCGCCGGGCGCATCTCCGAACTGCCCTCACGCGGTGGCGAATTGGACGCCATGCCGGCCAACCTCTCGATGCGGCTACTGGTCGGTGCGATCGCGGTGGCCGCCCGGGTGGAATCGGCGGTGCCCGGTGCGGCGCCGAAGGCCGTGCGGGCGGGCACCGGCCAGACGACCTGATCGAGTTCTGCACCAGGGTTGTGCCGACGGTGGCATCGCGACCCTGGTGCAGAAGTCGCGGCCCCCAGCATCTCCAAGGACCGCTGGCCCTACTTCATGAAGCCGATCGCCGAGAAGTTCAGGTCACCGATCCCGGACGGGCCGTAGTTGGCGAGATTGCTGCGCACGGCGGTGTTGCCCGGTGCCTGGAACAGCGGAAGGCTGTGGCCGATCGCCCAGACCATCTTGTCCAGTTCGTTGGCCAGGGTGCGTGCCTTGGCGGTGTCCAGTTCCGAGAGTGTCTGTTCGATCTTCGCGTCGATCTCCGGGCTGCCGATCTTGCCGTAGTTGCTCTCGCCACCTGTGGCGAGCGTCTGGTTCAGGCTGCTCAGCGGGAAAGCGTCGCCGCCCCAGGCGAACTGCGCGATGTCGAAGTTTCCCGGCGTGATGAAGTCACTGAACAGCCTGCCGCCGGCGGCCGGTACCAGCTCCAGGTTGACCCCGATCTGCGCGAGCTGGTTCTGCGCGATCTGGGCCACGCTACGGGTGCTTGCACCGTCGTAGAACACGTCACGGAGGGTCAGCCGCTTGCCGTCCTTCTCCCGGAACTGGCCGTTGAGTTTCCAGCCCAGCTCGTCGAGTTCGGTCTTGGCGGCCTCGGGATCGAATTTGATGCTGTTGTCCTGGTAGCCCTCCTGGCCGGCCAGGTAGATGTGGTTGTTCAACGCTGTGGGCGCGTCGGTGAGCCCGCGCTGGGTGACCGCCGCGATCGCCTGCCGGTCGATGCCCTTGCTGATAGCGGTCCGCAGCGCGGGATCGGCCAGCAACGCACCCTCGCTGCCGTTGAACGTGAGGTGGTACCAGTTCGGGGCCGGGGCGCGGCGGATCGTGACACCGTTGGCCCGCCGGGCGCGCTCCAGATCGTCGAGCGTCGCCAGTCCCACCGAGTCCAGCGCGTTGTTCTCCAGCGCCGGGATTACCGCGGCGTCGTCGAGCACGGTGTAGGTCATCGAATCCAGCAGCGGTGGGGTGCCCCACCATTTCGGGTTGCGGGTCAACACGATTCGTTGGGCACCACGGTCGACCGCAGTGATCTCGAACGGTCCTGCCGACGGGCCGGGGCCGTTCAGGAACCCCTTGTTGAACGCATCGGGGTCCTGCGTCATCTCCTTCGGGAAGAGCATGCCGTTGCCGGCGAACATGCCCCGCCAGTCGGCGTAGTGACTGGCGAACGTGAGCACGGCCTGGCGGTCGTCGACACCTTTGGTGACCGACGCGACGCGCTCGCTGCCGTTGGGCGCGGCGAACAGGAACCGCTCGTCCTTGCCGCTGGTCGCGTTGATCTGCGCGGCCAGGTCCTCCCACGTGACGGGCCTGCCGTTGTTCCAGACGGCCTTCGGGTTGATCGTGTACGTGACGACCTGGGGTTCGGTGCTGGTCAGCTCGACACTGGTGAAGTAGTCGGTGTTGACGGTCATCTCGCCGTCGGGCTTGATGAAGAACGCGCGCGGAAGCGTCGGCCGGTACATGCGGCCCACCTCGCCGAGATTGCCGTCGATGTGCAGGTTGTTGAAGTTGGTCGGGAAACCGGTCAACGCCAGCCGCAGCGTCCCGCCTTGCTGCAGCGTGGCGGGATCCTGCGGGTTGATGTCGGCCGTCGCGCCGAGTTCGGCGCTACCGCCGGCCGACGGCGGCACCTGCTCCGCGCTGGAGCACCCCGAGAGCACCAGCGCGGCCACCGTTCCTCCCGCGAGCAGACGCGAAATCGCACTCCTGAGGCCCGAACGGTGCGACTTTGTGTCTGCTCGCGAGGAAAAGGTGTCCGTCATGCGCACCGACTCTAACGGCGATCCGGCTGCGGGCGGGGCACCGCGGCCAGCAGTCGGCGGGTGTATTCGTGCTGCGGGTGCTCGAACACCGAGTCGCTGTCGCCCTGTTCGACGATCGCCCCCTTGTGCATCACCGCGACCCGGTGGGCGAGGTGCCGCACCACCGACAGGTCGTGCGAGACGAACAGGTAAGCCAGTCCGAACCGCTGCTGGAGATCGAGCAGCAGGTTGATGATGCCGGCCTGGATCGACACGTCCAGCGCCGACACCGGCTCGTCGAGCGCCAGGATCCTCGGTCTCAGCGCCAGCGCCCTGGCGATGCCGATGCGCTGTTTCTGGCCGCCGGAGAACTCCGCCGGATAGCGGCCGGCGTCCTCGCGGCGCAGCCCGACCACGGTCAGCAGTTCGCCGATCCGGTCTCGGATCGCGGCCTTGTCGAACCCGTTGGCCTGCAACGGTTCGGCCAGCACATCCGACACCGGCAACCGCGGGTCGAGCGAGGCCACCGGGTCCTGGAACACCACCTGCAGATCGCCGCGCAGCGTGCGGCGGCCGGCCCGGTCCAATGACGCCACGTCGCGTCCCAGCACCTCGATCGTGCCCGCCTCGGGTGCGGTCAGCTCCAGGATCTGGTGCAGCGTGGTGGATTTGCCGGACCCCGACTCGCCGACGATGCCGAGCGTGCGGCCGGCGTTCAGCTCGAAGCCGATGCCGTCGACGGCGCGGACCTCGCCGATGCGGCGGCGGAACACCACGCCCTTGGTCAGCGTGTACGTCTTGGACAGCCCGGTGACCCGCAGCACGACCTCGGGATCGTCGGCCGGCGGGTGCGTGGGCGGGGCGGTCGACACGCCGTAGATCTGCGCCGCGGACCGGCCGGAGACGTCGTCGTGGCGGATGCAGGCGACCTGGTGGTCGGCGGCGACGGTGACCAATTCCGGCTCGGCGGCGCTGCATTCGGCGACGGCCAGCGGACAGCGCGGCGTGAACGGACATCCGGGCGGCAGTGCGCTCACCGACGGCGGAGCACCCGGGATCGGCACCAGCCGGGTGCCCTGAGGGGCGTCCAGGCGCGGCACCGAGCCGAGCAGACCGACCGTGTACGGCATCCGGCGGCCGCGGTAGAGGTCGGCGACGGGTGCGGTCTCGACCGCGCGGCCGGCGTACATGACCAGCGCGCGGTCGGCGAACTCGGCGACCACCCCGAGGTCGTGGGTGATGATCAGCACGCCGGCGCCGGTCGCGTCGCGCGCGGTGCGCAGCACGTCGAGGATCTGCGCCTGCACCGTGACGTCGAGCGCGGTGGTGGGCTCATCGCAGATCAGCAGGTCAGGATCATTGGCGATCGCGATCGCGATGACCACCCGCTGGCGTTCCCCGCCGGAGAGCTCGTGGGGAAAGGCGCGGGCGCGCTGCGCGGGCTGTCCGATGCCGACGAGCTCGAGCAGTTCGACCGCGCGGGCGCGGGCCGTCTTGGCGTCGACGCCGCGCTGATGGATGCGGATGGCCTCGGCGATCTGGTCGCCGACGGTGTACACCGGCGTCAGCGCCGACATCGGGTCCTGGAACACCGTGCCGATCCGGGCGCCCCGGATGCGTGACATCTGCCGGTCGTCCAGGCCGAGCAGTTCGTCACCGCCCAGCCGCACCGACCCGGACACCTCGGCGTATTCGGGCAGCAATCCGACCACGGCCATCGCGCCCGCGGACTTGCCCGCGCCGGACTCGCCGACCAGCGCGACGACCTCACCGGCGTCCACGTGATAGGTCAGGCCGCGCACCGCCGGGACCGTCTCGGTGTCCGTCGGGAACGTCACCGCCAGATCCCGCACCTCGAGCAGGCTCATGCGGCGGCCCGCCTGCGCCGGCGCGCCGGCCGCACCCCGGGATCGAGCGCGTCGCGCAGTCCGTCGCCGGCCAGGTTGGCGCAGAACACGATCAGCACCAGCACCCCGGCCGGGAACAGGAACACCCACGGGAACGTCGTCACCGATCGGGTGCCGTCGGCGATCAGGGTGCCCAGCGATACGTCCGGCGGCTGTACCCCGAACCCGAGGAAGCTCAGGCTGGTCTCGGCCAGCACCGCGAGCCCGACGTTGAGCGTGGTGTCGATGATCAGGATCGACGCGACGTTGGGCATCACGTGCCGGACGATGATCCGCCAATTGCTCACGCCCATATAGCGTGCCGCGGTGACGAATTCGCGCTCCCGCAGGCTCAGCGTGAGGCCTCGCACGATACGGGCGCTGATCATCCAGCTGAACGCCGACAACAGCAGGATCAGCCACAGGATGGTGCCGGAATCGCGGGTGCGGGGGGTCACGATCGCGATCAGCAGGAAGCTGGGCACCACCAGAAGCAGGTCGACGATCCACATCAGCACCGAACTGCGCCACGCACCGAAGTAGCCGGCGATCGCGCCCGCCGTCGCGGCGATCACCGTCGACAGGACCGCCACGCACACCCCGATCAGCATCGACTTCTGCATGCCCCGCAGCGTCTGCGCCAGGA
Source organism: Mycolicibacterium parafortuitum (assembly GCF_010725485.1). NCBI lineage: Bacteria > Bacillati > Actinomycetota > Actinomycetes > Mycobacteriales > Mycobacteriaceae > Mycobacterium > Mycolicibacterium parafortuitum. Next base: position 3,027,045 of record NZ_AP022598.1, read on the forward strand.
TGTCCTGGCCCAGCGCGTTGGTGCCGAACCAGTGCGTCGTGGTCGGCGGTTGCTGCAGCGCGTAGTAGTCGAGGTCGGTGTGCGAGAACGGCAACAGCGGCGGCAGCGCGTAGCAGCCGACGAACAGCGCCATCAGGATCACCAGCGACACCACCGCGGGCCGGTTGCGCAGGAAGCGCCGCCACACCAGCGCGCGCCGCGAGGCGAATTCGGGCTCGGTCATGACACCCGCACTCGCGGGTCGAGTGCGGCGTACAGCACGTCCGACAGCAGCCCGGCCAGCAGGACCGTCGCACCGGTGAACACCGTGATCGCGACGACGATGTTGGTGTCCTGAGTGGAGATGCCCTGCACGAACCACTCGCCGATGCCATGCCAGCCGAAGATCTTCTCGACGAACACCGCTCCGGTGAACAGCCCGCCCACCCCGTAGGCGAACAGCGTGGCCATCGGGATCAGCGCGGTGCGCAGGCCGTGCTTGAACAGCGCCTGCCGCCGGGTCAGGCCCTTGGCGCGCGCTGTGCGGATGAAGTCCTGGCTCAGCACGTCGAGCATCGCGTTGCGCTGGTAGCGGCTGTAGCCGGCGATGGAGACCAGGGCGAGCGTGAAGGTCGGCAGCACCAGGTGCTGTAGCCGGTCGACCAACTGGTTCCATGTGCCGCCGACCGCGTCCGTCGACGTTTCCCCGGTGTATTCGAAGACCTGCGCTCCCAGGATCGAGTTGCCCTTCAACGCCCCGAGGATCAGCAGGTTGGCGATCACGAATGTCGGGGTGCTCAGGATCAGCAGCGCCAGCGTCGTGATGACGCGGTCCGAGAGCCGGTACTGCCGCACCGCCCCCCACGCGCCGGCCACCACCCCGAGGAAGGTGCCGACGACCGACCCGATGAGCACCAGCCGCAGGCTCACCCCGATGCGGCGGCCAAGCTCGTCGCTGACCGGCTGCCCGCCGACCGTCGTCCCGAAATCCCCGCGGAACGCCCCGGCCACCCAGTCTGCGTAGCGCAGCGGGATCGGCGCGTTGAGGTTCAGCTCGTCGGCCTTGGCGTCGATGACGGCCTGCGGCGGGCGGGGGTTGCGCTCCAGCAGTGAGTCGAGCGGCTCGAACATCACCGAGGTCAGCGCGAACGTCAGGAACGAGGCCAGTCCCAGCAGGACGACGTAGTTGACCAGCCTGCGGACGAGGAACCGTGTCATGCGGTGGGTCCGACTGCCGGCTGCATGCGCCTCAGGTTAGGAGATCGGCGCGGCTACAGCTCGGCGGCGCGCGATCAGCGGGATCGCGACCTTCACAGCCGGCGCATAGGAACGGCACAGGGGGCGCCTAGCGGCCGGGCCGATAATGGGGCGGTGGCCAGTCCGCGCAGCGCTCCCGAGGACCCGGCGAGGGTGGTGATGCGCCGCGCCGACGGCAGCCCGATCCACGTGCTGGTCGTCGACGACGAACCGGTGCTCGCCGAGCTGGTGTCCATGGCGTTGCGCTACGAGGGCTGGGACATCTCCACCGCCGGGGACGGCGCCACCGCGATCGCCCTGGCCCGGGAGAACCCGCCCGACGTCGTCGTGCTCGACGTGATGCTGCCGGACATGAGCGGACTGGACGTGCTGCGCCGACTGCGCGAGCAGATCCCGGGTCTGCCGCTGCTGCTGCTCACCGCGAAGGACTCGGTGGAGGATCGCATCGCGGGTCTGACCGCGGGCGGCGACGACTACGTGACCAAACCGTTCAGCATCGAGGAGGTCGTCCTGCGGTTGCGCGCGCTGCTGCGCCGCACCGGAGTGGCCACCGACGCCGGCGGCGCCAAGCTCGTCGTCGGTGACCTGGTGCTCGACGAGGACAGCCACGAGGTGACCCGCGGCGGCGACGTGATCACCCTGACCGCGACGGAGTTCGAGCTGTTGCGGTTCATGATGCGCAACGCCAAACGCGTCCTGAGCAAGGCGCAGATCCTCGACCGGGTGTGGAGCTACGACTTCGGTGGCCGGTCGAACATCGTCGAACTGTATGTCTCCTATCTGCGGAAGAAGATCGACAGCGGCCGCGAGCCGATGATCCACACGCTGCGCGGTGCGGGGTATGTCCTCAAACCGCCGCGCTGAGCGCACGGCGCCGACCGCTTTGCGTTCGCCACGCGGTTGGTCGCTGCGCACCCGCCTGATCGTCACCCAGGTGCTGCTGCTCGCCGTGGTGTGCGCGGGCATCGGGATCGCGACGGAGTTTGCGCTGCAGCGATTCCTGATGAACCAACTCGACGAACAGGTGATCGAGTCCGGACGGCGGGCATCGGTGATCTTCGAGATGGGTCCGCCGCCGGGACCGGGGATGGGCTTTCCGGTGCCGCCGGGGATGCGTCCCCCGGCCGGGCCACCGGGACCGCCGCCTCCGGGGCCCGGCCGACGCATGATGATGGCCGACGAGGGGCCGGGTCCGGCGTTCCTCAACGCGCCGGGGCAGGCCATCCGCACCGTCGGCGCGGTCGTGGCCGACGGCGGCCCCGAGGACGCGGGCGTGATCGCCGCGGACGGCTCGCGCGCCGAGATCTCCGATGCCGCAGCCCGTCAACTCGCCGAGGTCACCGTCGACGGGCGCCCGCACACCGTCGAGCTCGACGGGCTCGGCCGCTACCGCGTGGTCGCGTTCCCGACCCGGCTACCCGGTGAGGCCGTGGTCGCCGGGCTGCCGACCTCCGACGTCGACGACACCTTGGTCCGGGTGGCGGTGATCTTCGGTGTCGTCGCCGCGGTCGCGCTGGCGGCGGCCGGGACGGCGGGCATCGTCATCGTCCGGCGCCAACTCGCCCCGCTGGCAAGGGTTTCCGATGCCGCCCAGCAGGTGGCCGACCTCGAGCTGGACCGCGGCGAGGTGCGGTTGCCGACCCCGATCGTCAAGGTCGACCCCGAGGCCGCGCAGACCGAGGTCGGCCAGCTCGGGTCGGCGCTGAACCGGATGCTGGACCGGATCGCCGGCGCGCTGACCGCGCGGCACGCCAGCGAGACCCGGGTGCGGCAGTTCGTCGCCGACGCCAGCCATGAACTGCGCACCCCGCTGGCCGCGATCCGCGGCTACACCGAACTGGCACAACGTAAACAGGCCGAGTTGCCCGACGACGTCGCGCATGCGATGAACCGGGTCCAGTCCGAGACCGAGCGGATGACCCAGCTCGTCGAGGACATGCTCCTGCTGGCCCGCCTGGACACCGGTCGGCCGCTGGAGCGCGAAACCGTGGACCTCACCCGCCTGGTCGTCGACGCGGTCAGCGACGCGCACGTCGCAGGCCCGGACCACGTGTGGGAACTCGACCTACCCGAGGAGCCGGTGACCGTGCCCGGCGACGAGGCCCGGCTGCGCCAGGTGCTGGCGAACCTGCTCGCCAACGCGCGTATCCACACCCCGCCGGGAACGACGGTCACCACCGCGCTGTCGTCCGCCGACGGGGATGCGGTGCTGACGGTCCGCGACGACGGACCGGGGATCCCCGTCGCGCTGCAGCCCGAGGTGTTCGAACGGTTCGCCCGCGGTGACACGTCGCGCTCGCGCCGCGGCGGTAGTACCGGTCTCGGTCTGGCGATCGTCGCGGCGGTGGTGCGCGCCCACGACGGCAGCATCGAGTTGCGCAGCGCCGAGGGCAGAACCGAGTTCACGGTCAGGTTGCCCGGCGATTCACAGTCCGCGCACAGTCAGCGCGCGCCGATCGCCTAGGCAGATCTCCCGCGAGCAGTCGCAAACTCGCACGATTTCCGATCCCGGCGTGCGATTTCACGTCTGCTCGCCGGCGGCACCGCGTGTAGGACCTGACCAAGCCCGCGAGTTCACAGGTGGCGCAAAGCTTCCGCCCACGATGAGCACACGCGGGCGGCCGAGCCTGGAGGACATGACCTACACCGTCCTGGATGGCGAACCCCGTTGCGTGTCTCGGCCGAACGCCGCCACCGCAGCCCGGGGCACGGGTGCGCCCGTCCTCGACATCGTCATCCCCGTCTACAACGAGCGGGCCGCACTCGCGAATTCGGTACGGCGGCTGCACCGCTACCTGAGCGAGTCCATGCCGTTCTCAGCGCAGATCACCATCGCCGACAACGCCAGCGTCGACGACACCCCGCGCATCGCGACCCAACTGGCCGACGAGCTTCCCGGCGTGCGTGTGGTTCGGTTGGAGGAGAAGGGACGTGGCCGCGCGTTGCATCAGGTGTGGACGCAGTCCGATGCCACCGTTCTCGTCTACATGGATGTCGACCTGTCCACCGACCTCGCCGCGCTGGCGCCCCTGGTCGCGCCGCTGATCTCGGGTCACTCCGACCTCGCGATCGGCACCCGGCTGGCTCGCGGCGCCCGCGTCGTACGTGGCCCGAAGCGGGAGATCATCTCGCGCTGCTACAACCTGATCCTGAAATCGACTCTGTCAGCGAAGTTTTCCGACGCACAGTGCGGATTCAAGGCGATTCGCGCCGATGTCGCCGCGCAGCTGCTGCCGTACGTCGAAGACACCGGATGGTTCTTCGACACCGAGCTGCTGGTGCTCGCCGAACGCAGCGGGTTGCGCATCCACGAGGTGCCCGTGGACTGGGTGGACGACCCGGACAGCCGGGTCGACATCGTGGCCACCGCCGCCGCGGACCTCAGAGGCATCGGCCGGCTGCTGCGTGGTTTCGCCGGCGGCGCCATCCCGGTCAACACGATCGCCGCGCAGCTCGGTAACACCCGCGCCGAGCCGCGCAGCTCGTTGCTGCGGCAGGTAGTCAGATTCGCCGCGGTCGGCGTCACCTCGACCGCGGCCTACATCCTGCTGTTCATGGTGATGCAGGGCTGGGCCGGCGCACAGCTGGCGAACCTGATCGCACTGCTGATGACCGCGATCGGCAACACCGCCGCGAACCGCAGGTTCACCTTCGGCATCGGCGGACGCCGACGGCTGGCCCGGCACCACGTCGAGGGCCTGGTCGTCTTCGCCGTCGCGCTGGCCATCACCAGCGGCGCCCTCGGCCTGTTGCACGTCAGCGCCGAATCTCCGCACCACCTCGTCGAACTCGCCGTCCTCGTCGCGGCGAATCTGCTCGCCACCGTGGTGCGTTTCGTCCTGCTGCGTGGCTGGGTGTTCCATCCCCGCCGCACCACCACCGAAGGGCGAATCTGATGTGCGTCATCGCACTGGCGTCCGCGAGTGCGGCCGCGCAGCCCGACCCCGGTGCTGCGCGCAGCCCCCGCTGGGTGCGGCCCGCGCTGCTGGGTCTGCTGGCCGCGACCGCACTGCTCTACCTGTGGGGGCTGGGTTCGTCGGGCTGGGCCAACCAGTACTACGCCGCGGCCGCGCAGGCGGGCACGCAGAATGCGACGGCGTGGCTGTTCGGCTCGTTCGACGCCGGCAACGCCATCACCGTGGACAAGCCGCCCGCTTCGCTGTGGGTGATGGCCCTGTCGGGCCGGCTGTTCGGCTTCAGCCCGTTCACGATGCTGCTGCCGCAGGCGTTGATGGGCGTCGCCTCGGTGGCGGTGCTGTTCGCCGCGGTTCGGCGGGTCAGCGGCCCGGGGGCGGGTTTGATCGCGGGTGCGGCGCTGGCCGTGACACCGGTGGCAGCGTTGATGTTCCGGTACAACAATCCCGACGCGCTGCTGGTCCTGCTGCTCGTGGTCGCCGCCTATCTGATGGTGCGCGCGATTCAGACCGGCGGCACCCGCTGGGTGGTGCTGGTCGGCGTGGTGCTCGGGGTCGCGTTCCTGACCAAGATGCTGCAGGCGTTCCTGGTCGTGCCCGGTCTCGCGCTGGCGTTCCTGGTCGCGGCGCCGGTCGGATTCTGGGCGCGGGTGGGCAAGTTGGCGGCCGGGGGTGTTGCGATGGTGGCGACGGCCGGCTCGTTCCTGGCGTTGGTGAGCCTGTGGCCCGCGGATGAGCGGCCATACATCGGCGGCTCCACCGACAACAGCCTGCTGCAGCTGGCGTTGGGCTACAACGGAATTCAGCGCGTCATGGGCGGCGACGGCATGCACGGAGGCGGGGGGCCGGGCGGACCCGGCGGCCCCAGTGGCGGTCCGGGCAGGGGTGCGAACCTGTTCTTCGGTGGCGAGCCCGGAATCGGGAGGCTCTTCGGCGACTCGATGGGGGCCGAGGCGTCGTGGCTCCTGCCGGCGGCGTTGATCGGTCTGGCGGCAGGTTTGTGGATCACCCGTCGTGCCGCTCGCACCGACGCGGTGCGCGCCTCACTGCTGCTGTGGGGTGGTTGGGTGCTCGTCACCGGCGTGGTGTTCAGCTTCATGGACGGCACCGTCCACCCGTACTACACCGTCGCGCTGGCTCCAGGGATCGCCGCGTCGGTCGGTATCGGGGCGGTCGAGTTGTGGCGTGGCAGGGATCTTTTCACGCGACGCCTGCTCGTGGCGGCGATGTCCGCGGTGACGGGTGTGTGGGCGTTCGTGCTGCTCGACCGCACGCCCGGCTGGCAGCCGTGGTTGCGCTGGGTGGTGCTGGCCGGCTCGATCGCGGTGGCAGCCGTGGTCGGCGTCGGGGCGCAGCGGCTCGGCCGCGCCACCTCCGTCGTCGCCGCCGGGGCACTCCTGTTCGGCGCCGCCGCGCCGCTGGCGTACACGATGGAGACCGCGGCGCATTCCCACAGCGGCGGCCTGGTGATGTCAGGGCCGGCACGGACCGACGGCTTCGCCGGACCTCCCGGCGCCGGCGGGGGTGGCGATCCATTCGGATCCCGGTCGGCGGCGGACAACACCGAGCTGCTGGCGATGCTGAGGGAGGCCGACAATCGCTGGGCCGCAGCTGGTGTCGGCTCGATGCAGACCGCCGATCTCGAACTGCAGACGGGTGCCTCGGTGATGGCCATCGGCGGCTTCACCGGTGGGGACGATTCGCCCACCCTGGAGCAGTTTCAGCAGTACGTCGCCGACGGGCAGGTCCGGTATTTCATCGCAGGCGGGCGCCGCGGTCCGGGCGGAGGTTCGGGCTCGTCCGCGCAGATCACGTCTTGGGTGGAGCAGACCTTCACCCCGCGCGACGTGGGCGGGGTCAACGTCTATGACCTGCAGTCATGACGCGCGAAAGCACCTTCGGTTTCGCCGGTGTAGATCTCGCTGATTTTGATGCGTGACGCCGGCCCGTCGTGCTGCTAGCTTGCGCGACATGACTGTGACGGACGAGTACCTGCAGAACAACAAGAAGTACGCCGAGACGTTCTCGGGGCCGTTGCCGCTGCCTCCGAGCAAGCACGTCGCGGTCGTGGCCTGCATGGACGCCCGGTTGGACGTCTACCGGATCCTCGGCCTCAACGACGGCGAGGCACACGTCATCCGCAACGCCGGCGGCGTGATCACCGACGACGAGATCCGCTCGCTGGCCATCAGCCAGCGCCTACTCGGCACCAAAGAGATCATCCTGATCCACCACACCGACTGCGGAATGCTGACCTTCACCGACGACGCGTTCAAGCGCGACATTCAGGACGAGACGGGTCTGAAGCCCGAATGGGCCGCCGAGTCGTTCCCGGATCTGGAGGAGGACGTCCGCCAGTCACTGCGCCGTATCGAGGCCAGCCCGTTCGTCACCAAGCACGAGTCGTTGCGCGGCTTCATCTTCGACGTCGCGACCGGCCTGCTCAACGAGGTCACCCTCTAGCGCCCCGCGCCTTGCTCCGCGAGCGCGCGTGTTTGCACACGACGCGCCGCGGCTTTTCGGCACCTGACGCGCGTTCGTCACCGGCGAGCGCGCGTGAGCCGGTCTCGGAGGTCGCGATCGCCGTCGCGGCGACGGGGGGCCGGGGGAGGAGCCGGGAGTGGCTCTCGCCGGGATGGTTGCCGGAGCAATGACCGAACGCGCGCAGTCGTGATGGCCTGAGCGTGCCTAACCTGCCGAAATCGCACGGCGCGTCGCGGACAGACACGCGCGCTCGCGAAACAACCGCACCCGACCACGCTGCGGGGCGTTGACACGGGGCGCCGTCCGGGTATCTAATACCGGGTTAAGGCCATAAATATGGTCAATTCTACCAACTTTACGAGGTATCCATGACGGCGACCGACGAGCTCGCGCAGAATGCGGGCCGGTACGAGCTGAGCCACCTCCGCGCGCTGGAGGCCGAGGCGATCCACATCATCAGGGAGGTGGCCGCGGAGTTCGAGCGGCCGGTGCTGCTGTTCTCGGGCGGCAAGGACTCCATCGTGATGCTGCACCTGGCGATCAAGGCGTTCCGGCCGGGCCGGTTGCCGTTCCCGGTGATGCACGTCGACACCGGCCACAACTTCGACGAGGTGCTGCAGGCCCGCGACGAGCTGGTCGCCGAGTCCGGGGTGCGCCTGGTGGTGGCGAGGGTGCAGGACGACATCGACGCCGGCAGGGTGGTCGAGACGATCCCGTCACGTAACCCGATGCAGACGTTCACGCTGCTGCGTGCGATCCGGGAGAACAAGTTCGACGCGGCCTTCGGCGGCGCCCGCCGCGACGAGGAGAAGGCCCGCGCCAAGGAGCGCGTCTTCAGCTTCCGCGACGAGTTCGGTCAGTGGGACCCGAAGAATCAGCGCCCCGAACTGTGGAACCTGTACAACGGCAGGCATCGCAAGGGTGAGCACATCCGCGCCTTCCCGCTGTCGAACTGGACCGAATTCGACATCTGGTCCTACATCGGCGCCGAGAAGATCAAGCTGCCCTCGATCTACTACGCACACCAGCGCAAGGTGTTCGAGCGCGACGGGATGCTGCTCGCCGTACACCGATACCTGCAGCCCCGCAAGGACGAGCCGATCATCGAGAAGACGGTGCGGTTCCGCACCGTCGGTGACGTGACGTGCACGGGATGCGTGGAGTCCACCGCCGCAACGGTTTCCGAGGTCATCGCCGAGACGGCGATCTCCCGGCTGACCGAGCGCGGCGCGACCCGCGCCGACGACCGGATCTCTGAAGCAGGCATGGAAGATCGCAAGCGCGAGGGGTATTTCTGATGGCCGCTCGCGCGAAGAAGGGGTACTTCTTATGAGTTCGTCCACCACGCTGCTGCGTATCGCGACCGCGGGTTCGGTCGACGACGGCAAGTCCACCCTGATCGGCCGGCTGCTCTACGACAGCAAGGCCGTGATGGAGGATCAGCTGGAGGCCGTCGAGCGCACCTCGAAGGAACGCGGCAACGACTACACCGACCTCGCTCTGGTCACCGACGGGCTGCGCGCCGAACGCGAACAGGGCATCACGATCGACGTCGCGTACCGCTATTTCGCGACGGCCAAGCGCAAGTTCATCATCGCCGACACACCCGGGCACATCCAGTACACCCGCAACATGGTCACCGGCACCTCGACCGCGCAGTTGGCGATCGTGTTGGTCGACGCGCGGCACGGTCTGCTGGAGCAGTCCCGCCGCCACGCGTTCCTCGCCTCGCTGCTCGGCATCCGGCACATCGTGCTGGCGGTCAACAAGATGGACCTGATCGACTGGGACCGTGAGCGTTTCGAGAAGATCCGCGACGACTTCCACGATTTCGCGGCGCGGCTGGACGTGCACGACGTAACCACCATCCCGCTGTCGGCGCTCAACGGCGACAACGTCGTCACCAAGTCCGACGTGACCCCGTGGTACGAAGGGCCGTCGCTGCTGGCGCACCTCGAAGAGGTCTACATCGCCGGCGACCGCAACCTCGTCGACGTCCGGTTCCCGGTGCAGTACGTGATCCGGCCCCAGACCCGCGAGCACGCCGACCACCGCAGCTACGCCGGCACCGTTGCCAGTGGGGTGATGCGTCCCGGCGACGAGATCGTCGTGCTCCCCAGCGGCAAGTCGTCACGCATCACCGAGATCGAGGGCCCGAGCGGGCCTGTGCAGGAAGCATTCCCGCCGATGGCGGTATCGGTCAGCCTGGCCGACGACATCGACATCTCGCGCGGCGACATGCTCGCCCGGCCGAACAATCAGCCGCGGGTCGCCCAGGAGTTCGACGCGACGGTGTGCTGGATGGCCGACGACGAGGCGCTCGAACCGGGACGCGACTACCTGATCAAGCACACCACCCGCACCACGCGGGTGCGGGTGACCGATCTGGACTACCGTCTCGACGTCAACACCCTGCACCGCGACAAGTCGGCGACCGCGCTCAAACTCAATGAGCTGGGCCGCATCTCGCTGCGGAGCCAGGTGCCGCTGCTGCTCGACGAGTACAGCCGCAATGCGGCCACCGGGTCGTTCATCCTGATCGACCCGAACACCAACGGCACGGTCGCGGCGGGCATGATCCTGCCGCATGTTGCCGGACGTACGTCCACGCCGAACACCGTCAAACACGAGTCGCTGTGCACGGCCGAGGACCGGCTGTCGCGTGGCCGCACCGTGTGGTTCACCGGGCTGTCCGGCTCGGGCAAGTCGTCGGTCGCGGTGCTGGTCGAGCGCAAACTGCTCGAGAAGGGCGTCCCTGCCTACGTTCTCGACGGGGACAACCTGCGGCACGGACTGAACGCCGATCTCGGCTTCTCGATGGCCGATCGGGCGGAGAACCAGCGTCGGCTTGCGCACGTCGCCGCGATCCTGGCCGACGCCGGCCAGGTGGTGCTGGTGCCTGCGATCAGCCCGCTGGAGGAACACCGCTCGCTGGCCCGCAAGGTGGCCACCGAGCAGGGCCTGGAGTTCTTCGAGGTGTTCTGTGACACCCCGCTGGAGGACTGCGAACGCCGGGATCCGAAGGGGCTCTACGCGAAAGCTCGCGCCGGCGAGATCACCCACTTCACCGGGATCGACAGCCCGTATCAGCGGCCCAAGAACCCGGACCTGCGGCTGACGCCGGACCGCACGCCCGCCGAACACGCCGACGCGGTGATCGAGCTGCTGGAAAGCCGCGAGTCGTGACGGACGACCACGAGCTTGCGGGTCGGCTGGCCACCGAGGCCGGCGCCCTGCTGCTCGGCGTCCGGTCCGAGCTCGCCGACGCGACCGCCGAGGAGCGAAAGGCCGCAGGCGACAAGCGGTCCCACGACTTCCTGATGGCGGCGTTGGCGGCCGAGCGGCCCGACGACGCCGTGCTGTCCGAAGAGGGGGTGGACGACCCGGTCCGGCTGTCCGCGCGCCGGGTGTGGATCGTCGATCCGCTCGACGGAACGCGCGAATTCTCCGAGCTCGGTCGCACCGACTGGGCGGTGCACGTGGCGCTGTGGGAATCCGGTGAGCTGATCGCCGGAGCCGTCGCGCTTCCCGCGCAGGGGATCACGCTGGCCACCCCGACCGTGGTCGCCCCGCCGCCGGCGCCGCAGGCGCCGCGGGTGGTGGTGTCGCGCACCCGCCCGCCGGCGGTCGCGTTGGAGGTCAAGGACGCGTTGAACGGCACCCTGGTCGAAATGGGTTCGGCGGGAGCGAAAGTCGCGTCTGTCGTGCAGGGACTTTCGGATGTGTACGTGCACGCCGGCGGCCAGTACGAGTGGGATTCGGCGGCGCCGGTGGCCGTAGCGCGGGCAGCGGGCCTGCACACCTCGCGTATCGACGGCTCACCGCTGGTGTACAACCAGCGCGATTCCAAGCTGCCAGATCTCATCGTGTGCCGCCCCGAACTGGCCAAAGCGGTTTTGGCGGTCACGGCCCGCTGAGCCCCCGCCGGGTTTATGGTGACCCCAAATAGCCACAACCCGGGGGTATCAGATGGCCCGTCTCGTCCACGCAGTCACCGCCGCCACCGTCGTCGCGCTCGCGCTTGCGGGATGCGGCGGCTCGGACAGCTCAGAATCCGGTGAGAGCACGTCCTCCTCGCCGGCGTCGGAATCCGCACCGCCGTCCACATCGGCGGCCGCGGCTGCCGACGACGAGCAGCAGATCCGCGATCTGGTGCAGGCCCAGGCAGATGCGTTCTCTGAAGGAGACTGGGATTCGCTCGCCGAGCTGACATGCTCCAAGTTCAGCGAGCAGGCCAACAACCCCGGCGAGTATCTGGTGCCGCCGATCACCCAGTTCGGCACCAAAGAGCAAGCCGCGTCGATCGATCCCGCGCAGCTGTCCGACTCGCTGGGCAAGGAGTTCGGTGGCGCGTCGAAGGAGACGGTGGACCGCGTCGCGCAGGCGATCGTGGCGTACGACGTCCCCGCGTACCAGGCGGCGATGCTCGACCTGATGACCGAATCCGTGACCATCACGGTCGACTCGGTCGAGAACATCCAGATCACCGGTGACACGGCCACCGCCGACGTGACCACCACGCAGGTGGCGGGTACCGACGCGCCGAAGACCCAGACCGATCCGACGCCGTTCGTCCGCGAGGACGGTGTCTGGCTGGACTGCAGCGACATGGCCGCCACGTCCTGACGCCTGCGGCGCCGCGTCAGTAGGCTGCGAGGATGTCCGACCGCCAAACGCTGCGGGCCCTCGCCGGTCTGCCCCTCGCTCCCGCCAGCCTCGCTGAATCCGCGCTGGTGCTGATCGACTGTCAGAACACCTACACCCGTGGGGTGATGGAACTCGAGGGCGTAGAGGCCGCACTCGACGAAGCCGCGACCCTGCTCGATCGGGCCAGGACCGCGGGGATCCCGGTCATCCACATCCAGCACGACGACGGGCCCGGATCGTTGTATGACATCGCGGGGGAGAGCGGCGCGATCGTCGACCGGGTCGCGCCGCGCGACGGCGAGCCGGTCGTGGTGAAGAACTACCCGAACTCGTTCGTCAACACCGAACTCGACGGGATCCTGAAGTCCGTCGACGCATCGAACCTGGTGCTGGCCGGGTTCATGACGCACATGTGTGTGAACTCGACGGCGCGCGGTGCGTTCAACCTCGGCTACGCGCCGACGGTGGTCGCCGCCGCGACGGCGACGCGCACGCTGCCCGGTGTCGACGGCGAGGTGCCCGCCGCCGCGCTGCACAGCGCGAGTCTGGCGGCGGTCGCCGATCTCTTCGCCGTGGTGGTGCCCGGCGAGAAGGACATCCCCGGCTAGACCTGATGGCCGGACTCTCCCCCGCAAGCGGGAGGTGCCCCCACAACGCGGCTCCTTCGTCGCCGCTTGATCGTCGTCCGGCTAGACCTGATGGCCGGACTCCTCAACGCGGCTCCTTCGTCGCCGCTTGATCGTCGTCCGGCTAGACCTGATGGCCGGACTCCTCAACGCGGCTCCTTCGTCGCCGCTTGATCGTCGTCCGGCTAGCCTGGTACCCATGCGGATGTCGGCCAAGGCGGAGTACGCCGTCCGGGCCATGGTCGAGCTGGCGACTGTCGAGACCGGTGTCCTGGTGAAAACCGACGACCTGGCCAAGGCGCAGGGCATCCCGCCGCAGTTCCTCGTCGATATCCTGTCCGACCTGCGCACCGACCGTCTCGTCCGCAGTCACCGCGGCCGCGACGGTGGCTACGAACTGGCCAGACCCGCCGACGACATCAGCATCGCCGACGTACTGCGCTGTATCGACGGACCGCTGGCCAGCGTGCGCGACATCGGCCTCGGTGACCTTCCGTACGCCGGGCCCACCGCAGCGCTGACCGACGTGTGGCGGGCGCTGCGCGCCAGCATGCGCTCGGTCCTCGAACAGACCAGCCTCGCGGACGTGGCCTCCGGTGGTTTACCCGAGCACGTGCGCACGATGGCCGACGACTACCGGGACCAGGAAGAGGCGCGCGGCCACTCGATGAACTAGCCGCCCGATCCGTACGGGGACCATGACGGTCGTTCCGGCGAGAACCCCGCGCGAACGTGGTACGAAATCCACGTGGCGTTCGATCTGCGCGACCTCGAAGTACCGGTGCTCGTCGCCCCGATGGCCGGCGGACCCTCGACACCGGAATTGGCGGCGGCGGGATCCGAGGCGGGCGGACTCGGTTTCGTCGCGGCGGGATACCTGAGCGCCGACGCGTTCGCCGAACGGCTGCAGGCGGCGCAATCGCTGACCACCGGACCCATCGGCGCGAATCTCTTTGTGCCCCAGCCCAGTGCTGCCGTCACTGCCGAGATCCGGTCCTATGCGCAGACTCTGGCGCCGGAAGCGCAGCGCTACGGGGTCAGCCTCGGGGATCCGCGATTCGACGACGACGACTGGGCCGCCAAGCTCGACGTGCTGGCCGACCTGTGGCCCGCCGTCGCATCGTTCACCTTCGGACTACCGACCGTCGAGGAACGGCGTCGCCTGACCGCGGCGGGCATCACCACCGTCGGCACGGTCACCACCGTCGCCGAGGCCCGGGCGGCCGCCGAGGTCGGCGTCGATGTGGTTGCCGCACAGGGGCCCTCGGCCGGCGGGCACCGCGGCACCTTCGACCCGGTCGCGCGCCCGGCGACGCAGCCGCTGGAGGAACTTCTCGCCGCGATCCGCGCGGCCGTCGACCTCCCCGTCGTCGCCGCCGGTGGATTGATGACGGCCGACGATCTGCGCCGGGTTCGGGAAGCCGGTGCCACGGCCGCCCAGTTGGGCACCGCGTTCCTGCTCGCCGACGAGGCGGGAAGCAGCCCCGTGCACCGAGCAGCGCTACAAGACCCACGGTTCACCGAGACCGTGGTGACACGCGCGTTCTCCGGTCGCTACGCACGCGGGCTGCGGAACCGGTTCATCGATGACTACGACGCCCTGGCGCCGTTGGGCTATCCCGAGGTGCACTATCTGACCAGCCCGGTGCGTAAGGCGTCGGTGGGCGCCGGGGATCCCGGTGCGACCAATGTCTGGGCGGGCACCGGTTTCCGGCAGGCCCGAACCGGGACGGTGGCCGCGATCATGGGCGCGCTCGTCGGCGACGGCTGATGGGAATGAGCCGGCGGCAGTTCGCGCTGGGACTCGGGGCGATGGCGACCGCGCCGCTGCTCGCGGCCTGTGGTGACGATGCGCCCGGCGCGCACGGTGAACATGTGGTGGTGGTCGGCGCCGGGATGGCCGGGCTGAGCGCCGCGCGGCGTCTCGCCGACCACGGTGCGACCGTCACGGTGCTGGAGGCGCGTGCGCGTATCGGCGGCAGGACGTGGACTGACACCTCGCTCGGCGTACCGATCGACCTCGGCGCGGCGTGGATCCACGGCGCGGACGGAAACCCGCTGACCGAACTGGCCGAAACGGTGGGGGCGCGCACCGTCGAGACGGACTTCGACGACACCGTGGTGATCGACGACGGTGCCGCCGTCGACGCGGCCGCGGTGACCGCCGTGTTGCGCGAATGGGACGGGGTTCTCGCCGACGTCGACGAGATGACCGAGCGCGCGGGGCCGGACGACTCTCTGGCCGGCGCGCTGGCCCGCACCGGTGCGGACCTGACGGATCCGCTGATGCAGTGGTGTGTGGCCGGCGCGATCGGCGCCGAGTACGCCGCCGACCCCGACGAGTTGTCGCTGCGGTGGTTCGGCCACGAAGGAGAATTCGACGGGCCCGACCTGTTGCTGCCGGGTGGCTACCGGCAACTGGTCGAGCACCTGGCACGAGATCTGACGATCCGGCTCGGTGCCGAGGTCACCCGCATCGTCCATCACGACGCCGGCGTCACCGTCGAGACCGCGCACGAGACCCTCACCGCGGACCGGGTGATCGTCACCGTCCCGCTCGGTGTCCTCAAGGCCGGCACCATCACCTTCGACCCGCCGCTGCCCGCCGCCAAACGCGACGCGATCGAGCGACTCGGATTCGGGCTCCTGGACAAGGTGGTGTTGCGGTTCGGCGAACCGTTCTGGACCGGGCGCTTCGACGCGCACTCGGACATGATCGGGCTCGCGGGGCGGGACCGGCCTGTCTCCGATCTGGTCAACGGGCTGCGCTTCACCGATGTGCCGGTGTTGATCGGGTTGCGCGGCGGCGCCAACGCGCTGGCCCGCGAACAGGATTCAGATGCCAAGACAGCCGACGAGGTCGTCGCGGCGCTGGGGGCGCCCGCCCCGACCGGTGTGGTGGTGACCCGCTGGGCGCAGGATCCCTACGCCCGCGGCTCTTACAGCTTCCTGGCCGTCAGGTCCGGTCCCGACGACCAGGAAGCGTTGGCGGCCCCGGTCGGCGACCGGCTGGCTTTCGCCGGCGAGGCGACCCACGCGGAGTTCTTCGCCACCGTGCACGGCGCCTACCTCAGCGGCGTGCGGGAAGCCGACAGGATCCTG
Source organism: Mycolicibacterium parafortuitum (assembly GCF_010725485.1). Taxonomy (NCBI): domain Bacteria; kingdom Bacillati; phylum Actinomycetota; class Actinomycetes; order Mycobacteriales; family Mycobacteriaceae; genus Mycobacterium; species Mycolicibacterium parafortuitum. Next base: position 3,043,054 of record NZ_AP022598.1, read on the forward strand.
CAGCGCGGCTAACCCGCTTGGGTGACGACGACGTCGCCGGTCTCGCTGCGTCCGTTGATCATCGAGGCGGCCGCACCCCGGTCCTGGGTCCGCGGCACCTCCACGACCGTCGCACCGTGGGCACGCCCGGTCGTCGCATCGACGAAATAGGGCCCCGGCGGCGGCAGGGTGATCACCACGTCGCCGTGGTCGGATTCCGCGTCGACGGTGGCCGGCGGCTCGGAGAACTCGACACTGATGTCTCCGGTGGTGGTTGCGGCGCGGAATGATTCGGTGATCGCGATCGAACCGCGGGTGGTCACGTCGCCGTGTTCGTTCTCGACGTCGACGCGCTTGGCCGCGCCGCCGAGCACGATCGATCCGTCGGTCGTGCGCGCCGTGAGCTCGTCGATGTCGGCCTGTGCGAACAGCACTCCGGTCTGCTGGCGGGTGGTCACCGACACCCGGCGGGCCAGTTCGGGAGGCAGCACGACGGTGATCTCGCCGGCGCGGCCCCACCGCAGGAACTCCGAGGGTTCGGCGTCGATGGTGATCCGTGCGCTGGTGCCGTCGGCGGTGACCGCCAGCGGCTCCGAGCCTGCCCGTACGGAATTCACCATCCGCATGTCGACGCGGGGCTCGCGCGCCTCCCGGTCGGCGGTGATCCGCACGACGGCGGGCACCGAACCGGTGTCGACGGTCACCGAGGTCAGCGAATTCGGCAGCGTCATCGAATCCTTGACCACGCGGAAGTTGCTGACACCCCACGCCATCGCGGACAACGACACGACGACACCGATGACGAGCACCGACGCGGCGACGGTGAGCAGGACGCGGATCGCGGATCGGCCTCCCGGTGACAGCGGCGGGGGCGGTGCGCTGGGGATCGAGATGGTGGTGGTCACGACAAATCCTTTCGGGGGCTTCAGGATTCGAGATAGCGGAGGACGGCGAGGACGCGGCGGTTCTCGCTCTCGTCGGGGGCCAGGTTCAACTTCGTGAAGATCGAGGCGATGTGCTTCTCGGCCGAACCGACCGACATGTGCAGCGCGGTGGCGATCGCCGAGTTCGTCTTTCCCTCGGCCATCAGCTGCAGCACCTCGTTCTCCCTGGGGGTCAGCGCGTCGAGGACGTTGCGCCGGTGCGAGCGGACCAGGATCTGGGAGACCACCTCGGGGTCGAGCACGGTTCCGCCGGACCCGACCACCTCGACAGCGTCGAGGAACGCGGGTACGTCGGCCACGCGGTCCTTGAGCAGGTATCCGAATCCCCTTGTGTCCGAGGCGATCAGATCGGCGGCGTAGCGCTCCTCGACGTAGTGCGAGAGCACCAGCACCGGGGACTCGGGGTTCTGGCTGCGCAGCAGTGCCGCGGCCCGGATGCCCTCGTCGGTGAACGTCGGCGGCATCCGCACGTCCAGGATCGCGAGATCGGGGCGGGTGTCGTTGACCAGCCGCAGCAGGTTCGTCGCATCGGACACCCCGGCGACGACCTCGTGCCCGGCGTCGGTCAGGATCCGTTCGATGCCTGCGCGCAGCAGCGCCGAGTCCTCGGCGATCACGATGCGCATGGCAGCACCGCCGTGACGATGGTGGGTCCGGTCACCGGGCTGGACACGGTGAACGTCCCCCGCGCGGCCCGCACCCGTTCGTCGAGCCCGCGCAGGCCGGTGGCGTCCAGGCCGCTGTCCCCGTCGACCACCTGCGCGCCGCCGCGCCCGTCGTCGAACACCGAGACGTGCAGTTCCTGTGTCGCCTCGTCGAGGCGCACCGTGACGGCCGCGTGCGACGCCCCGGAGTGGCGGCTGACGTTGGTCAGCGCCTCGGCGACGACGAAGTACGCGCACGCCTCGACCTCGTCGGGCAGCCGGTAGGGCAAGTGCACGCTCAGCGTCGTCGGGATCCCGGCGTGTGTGGTGCGCTGCACCACCGACGACAGCGCCGCGTCGAGTCCGCGGTCGGCCAGGATCGTCGGCGCGATCCCGCGGACCACGTTGCGCAGCTCGACCAGAGCGTTCTTGGCTTCGTCGTGGGCCTCGGCGATCAGGGCCTTCGCCGCGGGCAGGTCGGTGTCGAGTTTGGTCTGGGCCAGCCCGATGGTCATCGCCAGCGACACCAGCCGCGGCTGCACGCTGTCGTGCAGGTCGCGTTCGATGCGGTGCCGTTCGGTCTGGGCGGAGGTGACGGCGCCCTGGCGGGCGTCGGCGAGCGCGCTGACCTCCTGCTGCAGCGCCGCGGTCGGCGACGGGGACAGCAGCCAGCGGTCGATCGTCGCGTCCAGCACGGGCGCGAACACCACGAGGGCGACCGCGGCCGGCAGCGCGACCAGGGCGAGGATCCAGGCCAGCGGGGTCGGCAGGAACGACAGGCCCGCGTCGGGGTCGCTGTTGCCGATCGCGATCGCCGCGGCGGGTGCCAGGAACGCGAACACCACGAGGCCGACGGCCAGCGCGGTGATCAGCGCGTCGTAGATCATCCGCAGGTAATGGTGCGCCACACCCTTCCAGAACCGGGCACTGCTGATGTCGAGCCACTGCTGGTGGGCCCAGCGCTGAAATCCGGTGTAGTGCGACAGCCGGCGCGGGGGGATGCCGATGCCCATGCCGAACACCGCTTCGCTGCGCACCCGCTCCACGTAGTCGACGCCGCGCATCAGGTAGATGAAGACGACCGCGGCGAGCAGGAATCCGATGACGCTCGGGATCGACGAGATGCCGACGATCATGATGGCCAACGGAATCCAGAACCACACCGTCGCGAACGCCCCGCCGACGAGCAGCGACGCGCTGGCAGCGACGCCGATCGCGGCTCGGCGGGACATGGGTGGGGTGGGCGGTCCGGGGTGCGGCTGCACGCCGACCGGCGCGGTCACGGCGGCTGTCTCGGTAACTGCGGACATGTCTTCAAACCTAGGAAGATGTGTGCCTCCGCGACACGGCGTTTTCCTGAGATTCCCCCGGGGGAAAACCACCCCTCGCACCGCGAGCGCGCATGTCTGCACGGCGACACGCCGCCGACCGCGGCATTTCGGGCGCGCTCGCCATCGCCATACTGAGCGGCGTGACCGCCGACCCCGCCGACCGTCCCAGCATTCTCGGCTACCTCGGACCCAACTGGTTCGCCTCGGTGATGGGCACCGGCATCGTCGCCAATGCCGGTGCGTCTCTTCCGGTGCACGTGCCGGGATTGCGGGGGTTCGCGCTCGTGGTGTGGGTCGCCTCGGCGGTGTGGCTGGTGGTCCTGATCCTGGCGATGATCGCGCACTGGCTGCGCAACCCGACCGTCGCACGCAGCCACGCCCGCAACCCGACGATGGCGCACTTCTACGGGGCGGCACCGATGGCGCTGCTGACCGTCGCGTCGGGAGCGCTCATCGTCGGCGAGGACCTCGTCGGCACCCGGATCGCGGTCGACATGGCGTGGATGCTGTGGATCGCGGGCACCCTCGGCGGCCTGTTCACCGCGATGAGCATTCCGTACCTGATGTTCACGCAGTACCGGGTCGAACCCGACGCCGCGTTCGGCGGCTGGCTGATGCCGGTGGTGCCGCCCATGGTGGCGGCCGCGACGGGCAGTCTGCTCATCCCGCACATGGCACCGGGAACGGGCCGGGCCACCATGCTCTACGGCTGCTACGCGATGTTCGGGCTGTCGCTGGTCGCGTCCCTGATCATCATCACGATGGTCTGGAGCAGGTTGTCGCATTTCGGCACTTCGGGGACCGCCCGGGTGCCGACACTGTGGATCGTCTTGGGTCCGCTGGGCCAATCCATCACTGTCGCCGGACTTCTCGGCACCGACGCCGCGCTGGCCGTCGACGACGAGTTGGCCGCCGGGATGCGGGTGTTCGCGGTGCTCTACGGCGTGCCGGTATGGGGTTTCGCGGTGCTGTGGATCGGGCTGGCGACCGCGCTGACCGTGCGCACGCTGCGCCGCGGCATGCCGTTCGCACTGACCTGGTGGAGCCTGACGTTCCCGGTCGGCACGTTCGTCACCGGTACCACCCAACTCGCGGTGCACACCGCGCTGCCCGCGTTCCGTTACGCCGCGGCGGTCGCCTATGTCGGCCTGTTGTGCACGTGGATCCTGGTGGCCGTGCGGACATTTCGCGTCGGTATCACCCGCGGGCTGTTCACCCCGCCGGGCAGTGACCCGATCCGTGCGTACAAGGACCCCGCCACGTAGCCGGGGCGGCATGCCAGAATCGCCGACGTGCGTATCGGGATGACGATGCCGGTGATGGAGCCCGATCTCGACCGGGCGACGCTGAAGGCGTGGGCGCGACTGGTCGACGACGGGCCGTTCTCGTCGCTGTGCTGGGGTGAGCGGATCGCGTTCGACAATCCCGAGAGCCTCACGCTGCTCGGTGCGCTGGGGGCATGGACCGAGCGGGTGCGGCTGGTCACGACGGTGGTGATCCCGCAGCTGCACGACCCGGTGATGCTCGCCAAACAGCTGGCCACCGGCGACCTGTTGTGCGACGGACGGCTGACCGTCGGGATCGGCGTGGGTGGGCGGCACGAGGATTACCGCGCGGTCGGCGCGGATCCCGCGACGCAGACAATGCGCGAGATGGCCGAGCGGGTGGACCTGATGAAGCGCGTGTGGGCGGGGGAGAAGCTGACCGACTCGACGCTGCCGGTCGGGCCGCCCCCGGTGCAGGCCGGCGGGCCGCCGCTGCAGGTCGGAACGCTCGGACCCAAGACCGTGCGCAGCGCCGCCGGGTGGGCCGAGGGGGTCGCGGGCACGACGCTGGATCTGGACACCGGTAAGCAGAACGAGCTGTTCGACATCGCCCGCGATGCATGGCGGGAGGCCGGCAAGGGTGCGCCGCACCTGGCGACGTCGTTCTGGTTCGCGATCGGGGACGGCGACGCGCCCCGGCAGCAGGTGCACCGTCACCTGCTGCGGTACATGAACTGGATCCCGTCGGAGTTCGTCGACGCGCTGGCGCCGACGACCGGGTTCGCGGGCACCGCCGACGAGCTCTGTGCGGTCCTGGACGGATTCGCCGCCATCGGCACCGACGAGGTGCACCTGATCCCGACGAGCTCGGACATCGAGCAGGTGCGCCGGGCCGCCGAGGTGGTTGCCGAGCTCGGGTGAGGCGGGGCAAGCTCACCGTATGGAGCCCACCCTGCCGCCGATCGTGTCCCGCGCCGAATGGGACAGGGCCCGCGCCGAACTGCTGGTGCGCGAGAAGGAGCTGATCCGGCTCAAGGACACGGTCAGCGCGGCCCGACGCAGGCTGCCGATGGTCGAGGTCGGCACGCCCTACGTGTTCGACACCGAGTCCGGCCCGCTGAGCCTGCTGGATCTGTTCGACGGGCGTCGCCAGCTCATCGTGCAGCACTTCATGTTCGGGTCAGACTGGGACGAAGGGTGCCCGGGCTGCTCGATGATGGCCGACCACATCGGCCCGCTGTCGCACCTGTACGCCAAGGACACCTCGCTGGTGCTGGTGTCACGCGCACCGGTGGGCAAGCTCGTCGCGTTCAAGGACCGGATGGGATGGGACCTGCCGTGGGTGTCCTCGGGGCGCAGCACCTTCAACGAGGACTTCCACACCACCGTCGACGGCGAGGAGCATCACTCGATCAGCGCATTCCTGCGCGACGGTGACCGCGTGTTTCACACCTGGCAGACGTTCGACCGCGGTGAGGAGCCGTTCATGCTGGTCTTCGACCTGCTCGATCTGACCGTCTACGGGCGGCAGGAGACCTGGGAGGACTCACCCCCGGGGTGGCCGCAGCAGCCGCCGTATGAGTGGATCCGGTTGCACGACTCGTACTGACCGCCGCGCCGACCGACTACCTGAGCCACTTCCAAGGCTTGTCCCAGTGTCCGGGCGGCACCCCGACCCACGGACCGAGGTGCCCGGGCGGCACGTGCACCACGTGCCCGATGTGTCCGGGTGGGGGAGGCGGTCCCGGATGCCACCAGTGCGGGTCGGCGGCTGCGGTGCCTGCGCCGACGGACAGGCCGGCGCCCAACCCGGCGGCGATCGCCGCGGCCGCGAACAACTTCTTCACCTGCATCGTGCGCTCCTTACCTGGGGGATGCTCGTTGCGGATCTACCTCCTGTCCAACGCACGACGACGGTCGTCCATACCAACGATGCGCGGGAACTTCGCGACCGTCAGGCTCCCTGCACCCCGCTCTCGGAGTCCGCAGCTACCGCAGCGGCGCAGCGCCGTTCGCGTTCACCACGCGCGCTGTCCAATTGGCGAAAATGCAAGCAAACTGACGAAGACGTCAAGAAAAGTGCGGTAACTTGCGCGAATTCGGGCGTGGTCGGCGCCCGGGCGAACGGGGGATGACGTGATTGATGGTGCTCGCCGAACGAACGGACATGCCAGGTACGTAGGCCGGGTGGGGGCCCTGGCGGTGGCCTTGGGGATAGGTCTGGCCGTCGCATCCACGGGGGGAATCGGCGAGGCGCTGGCCGATACCGGCGGAGCGGATTCGGCGTCGTCGGCATCGGACTCTGCCTCGGCCTCCGCCCGCAAGCCCCACGTGGCGCGGGCCCAGGACGCCCCGTCCGGCGCAACCAAGAGTGCCGCGGGCGGCGAGGACGAACCCGCCGCGGGCGGCGGGAATCAGCGCGCCGCGGGCAGCGAGGTCGATCCCGTCGGGTCCAAGGTGTCGTCCCAGCGCGACGCGGACCTTGATATCGATATCGACCCGGATGCCGACGCCGATGCCGATGTCGATGTCGCCGATGGCGATGCCGACGCCGATGTCGTTGATTCCGAACCGGACTCGCGCGTCGACGAGGCCTTCGGCGCCCGGCCCGACGATACCGACAGCCGCACCACGCGAATCCGTGCCGACAACCCTCCGCCCGCCACGGCACCCGTGGCACTGGACGCGTCGAGTAGGAAAACGTCGGCAGCACAGCAGAAGTCGGCGGCGACCGAGACGGCGCAGGTGATGTTGGCCGGTCAGCTCACGTCGGCCGGTCCGCTGCCGCCGGTCGGTCCACCGGCGCCGCCGAACCTGTTGGTGTTGCTGACCGGATGGTTCGGCAATCTCCAGCGCACCTTCTTCAACCGGGCGCCTGACGCCCGCGACCAGACGGTGACGCTGGTCCTGGACAAGCCGGAGAACGTCAGTGATCCGCTTGCCTTGTCGGCCAGTGACCAGGACGGGGATGCGCTGTCCTTCAGCCTGTTGGTCAACCGGGGGCCCAGGCGCGGCGTTGTCACCTTCGACCAGGCCACGGGAACGTTCACCTACGATCCCGACGATGCGTTCGCACGCAGCGGTGGCACGGATACGTTCACCTACAAGGTCAGCGACGCGTCAGCCGATTGGCATCTGCCGGGTCTGGTCAGCTTGCTGACCAAAACCGACTTCGGACACGCCGACCTCGCCACCGTGACGATCAGGGTGGCGCCGACGCTCAGGTCGGGAATCGACCTGACCAACGTCGACGACAGTGTTCGCATCCAGGACGATCCGTTCGGCTGGCTGAACGGCACATGGTGGAAGAACTACCAGATCCCGGCCCGCCGAAACGGCGCCGGTGTTATCCACGAGGTTTTCGACACAGTGGCGCAACGCATTCGCGAGCTGGTCACCGGTATCGACCGCGAGGCAGCACAGCCCGATTCCGATGCCCAACGCATCGCCGACATGTTCGCGAGCTTCATGGACACCGCCGCCGTCGCCGACGCCGGCGTGCAGCCGCTACTCGCGGAGCTGGCCAGAATCGACAACGCGGCCGACCACTCAGCGCTGGCCGCCGTGCTCGGCTCCCTGGCCGGGGTGAACTTCGGGTTCGAGACATGGGTGGACACGGACGCCAAGGATTCGTCCCGCCTCGTCCTGCAACTCAACCAGGTCGCACTCGGGCTCCCGGACAGGGCCTACTACATCGAGCCGCGGCACGCGACCATCCTGGCCGAGTACCCGGAGCACATCGCCAGGATGTTCGCGTTGGTGTACGGCGGGGTGGCCGGCGATTACACCCAGGCCGCACAACGCATCGTGGCCTTCGAGTCGGCGCTGGCAGCCGCGCAGTGGGACCCGGTCGAGCTTCGCGATCCCGTAGCGATCTACAACCCGCGCAGTCTCGCCGAACTGGCGGCGGAGGCGCCGGGGTTCGACTGGGGTTCGTGGGCGCACGGGTACGGAGCATCATCCGAACACACCGAGACGGTGATCGTCCGTCAACCCGACTATCTGACGGCATACGCCCAAGCCTGGTCGGCGGAATCGCTCCAGGACCTCAAGGTCTGGGCGAGCTGGCTGACCATCCACAGCCGCGCGATCCTGCTCACCGACGACATCCTCGCGGAGAACTTCGCGTTCAACCATCAGCGGCTGTTCGGCCAGGAGCGGACCAGCGACAGGTGGCAGCGGGGACTGTCGGCCGTCAACGATGTGCTCGGCTTCGCAGTGGGAAAGCTCTACGTCGACAAGCACTTTCCGGTTGAAGCCAAGCGTCAGATCGAAGACATGGTCGACAACCTGCTCGCGGCGTACCGGGACAGCATTGCCGAACTCGAGTGGATGTCCCCGGAAACCCGGGCCAAGGCCCTGGAAAAACTGGACAAAATGACCGTCAAGGTCGGTTATCCCGAGACCTGGGTCGACTATTCCGGCCTGGTCATCGCGCCCGACGACCTCTACGGGAACTACGTGCGTGGTCTTGGCGCCGCACGGGCGCGCGACCTGGACCGAGTCGGCCCGCTGGTCGACCGCAGCACATGGATCGACGTCCCGCAGGACGTCAACGCGTACTACTCAGCCGGTACCAATGAGATCATCTTCCCTGCAGGGTTTTTGCTGGCCCCGCTGTTCGACCCCGAGGCCGACATCGCGGCCAGTTACGGAGCGATCGGCTCGGTCATCGGCCACGAGATCGGTCACGCCTTCGACGACGAGGGTTCTCAGTACGACGGCGACGGCAACCTCGTCGACTGGTGGACGGCGGCCGACCGCGCCGCGTTCGAGGCGAAGACACAGCGACTGATCGAACAGTACGACGGCTATGTGCCGCGGCAACTTCCCAACGGGCCCCACGTCAACGGGGCACTGACGGTGGGTGAGAACATCGCCGATCTCGGTGGGCTGGCCATCGCCCTCAAGGCATACGTCAAATCCCTGGGCGGCCAGACCGCTCCCGTCGTCGACGGATACACCGGAGTGCAGCGTGTCCTGCTCGGGTATGTGCAGTTTTACCGAGGCAAGTACAACGACGGCACACTCCTGTCGCTGATGGCCACCGATCCGCATGCGCCGGCCGAGTTCCGGGCCAACGGGGTTCTGCGCAACCTCGACACGTTCTACGAGGCGTTCGGTGTCACCAAGACGGACGCGATGTACCTTCCTCCGGAACAGCGCGTACGTATCTGGTACTGACCCCGAAACACGCGCGAGCAGACGCGAACTCGCACAGATTCCGCCTGAATCATGCGATTTCGCGTCTGCTCGCGACAGGTACTAGAGCGCGACGACCTCGTAGTCGTCGAGCTGGTCGATCAGCACGTGCAGATGGTCCTGCGCGGAACCCAGGGTGCGGTCGATCGCGGTGAGCCGCGCCGCGTAGTGCGAGATCGGGTACTCGGCCGTCACGCCGATACCGCCGTGCAGCTGGATGGACTCCTGGGCGATGTGGCGTCCCGACCGGCCGATCTGCAGCTTGGCCCGCGCGGCGATGGTCGTGTCCAGGTTGTCGTCGGCGACCGACATCGCCGCGTAGAACGTCATGCTGCGGGCGAGTTCCAGCGAGACGTACATGTCGGCGGCCCGCTGGGTCAGCGTCTGGAACTTGCTCAGCGTGACCCCGAACTGCTTGCGCTGCGTGAGGTACTCGCTCGTCAGCCGCAGCGCTTCCTCCATCGCGCCGAGGGCTTCGGCGCACAGCCCCGACGAGATCCGCACCAGCGCCCGCGAGATTGCCTCTGACGCGTCGGCGGCGTCGCCGAGCGGTTCGGCGGCGACCGAGTCGAAGTCGATCTGCGCACCGCGCTGGCCGTCGAACGTGCGGAACGGCGTGCGCGCGGTCGCGGCGGCGTCGACGAGGAACAGTCCGGTCCCGCCGTCGGGCAGCTGTGCGCTGACGACGAGCGTATCGGCGCAGTCACCGGCCAGCACCGGGTTCTTGCTGCCGCTGACGGTCCACGAATCCCCGTCACGCACAGCCTTGGTCGCGACCGCGGCGGTGGGCAGGCGCATCCCGGGTTCGAGGTGGGCGAACGCCAGCAGCCGCTCGCCGGCGGCGACCTCGTCGAGCAGGGCGCACTGTTGTTCGGTTCCGGCCTCGGCGATCAGCGCACCGGGCCCGAGCGCGGCGTGCAACACCGGTTCGGGCGCCAGCCGCCTGCCGATCTCGGTGAGTACGACGAGAACCTCGATCTGCCCGCCGGCGTCCTCGTCGAATCCGAGACCGAGAACACCCACCTCGGCGAGCTGCTTCCAGACGTCGCGGCTCCATCCGAGTTCGGAATCGAGGGTCTTGAGCCGACTTTCGGGGTCGTACTTACGCGACAGCATGTCCCGGGTGGTGTCGCGGAGCAGGACCTGCTCTTCACTGAACTGAAAATCCATGTCTTAGCTCACAATCCGAGAATGGTCGACGCGATGATGGTGCGCTGGACCTCGTTGCTGCCGCCGTAGATCGAGGTCTTGCGGTAGTTCAGGTAGCGCGGCGCGGCTTCCTGCGCCCAGTCGGCCGAGGCGATTCCGTCGGTGCCGAACGGCAGCGCGTCGGCGCCCGCGACCTCCATCAGAAGTTCGGTGGCGGCCTGCTGCAGCTCGCTGGCACGCAGCTTCAGCACCGACGAGGCGGGGTTGGGCTTGCCTTCCTTGGATCCGGTCGCCACCCGCATCTGCGTCAGTTCCAGTGCCAGCACGTCGTTCTCGGTCTCGGCCAGCCGTGCCGCGAACAGCGGGTCGTCGATCAGGCCGCTGGCCTTCGCGCGCTCCTTGGCCTCGGCCAGCTTGAGCTTGGTGCGACCGATCTGGGTGATGCCGGTGCGTTCGTTGCCGAGCAGGAACTTGGCGTACGACCAGCCCTGGTTCTCCTCGCCGACCAGCTGGTCAGCGGGCACCCGGACGTCTTCGAAGAACACCTCGTTGACCTCGTAGCTGCCGTCGATCAACTTGATCGGGCGCAACGTGATGCCGGGGGTGTTCATGTCGATGAGCAGGAACGAGATACCGGCCTGCTTCTTGGGCGCGTTCGGATCGGTGCGGACCAGGCAGAAGATCCAGTCGGCGTACTGGCCGAGCGTGGTCCACGTCTTCTGGCCGTTGACGACGTAGCTGTCGCCGTCGCGCAGCGCGGTGGTCCGCAGCGACGCGAGGTCCGAGCCGGCTTCGGGCTCGGAGAAGCCCTGGCACCACCAGATGTCGACGGCCGCGGTCGGCGGCAGGAACCGCTCCTTGAGCTCCTGGCTACCGAACTCGGCGATCACCGGGCCGACCATCTTGGCGTTGAACGTCAGCGGCTCGGGAACGCTGGCCAGCTGCATCTCGTCGAGCCAGATCTGGTGCTGGATCGGCGTCCAGTCCTTGCCGCCCCATTCGACCGGCCAGTTGGGCACCATCAGCCCGTGGTCGTTGAGGATCTTGTTCGCCGTGACGATGTCGTCGCGGTTGGCCTCGGAGCCGGTGCGGGTCCGCTCGCGGATCTCGGCCGGGATCTTCGTCCGGTAGAAGTTGCGAAGCTCGTCGCGGAATTCGGCTTCCTCGGGCGTGAGCGCCAGCTGCATTGACAGCCTCCTGGTTCATCGGCGTACCACCGCCAGACTAACCGTTTGGTTGGGAGACAAACAGGCGGGTCCGGGGCCTGGTTACGACGCTGTCAGAACTTGAGGTGATGGCTGGTGTCACCCACCTGGTCGACGAACATGACCCGGGTGTCGAACCACCAGTTGCCGTCGACGCGGTGGAAGGTGTCGCGATAACGTCCGGTCACCACGATCTGCAACGGCAGCTCCGGCGTGGACTGGGTGACGCAGTAATAGGCGCTGCCGCGTGCGGTCCCGGCGGCGTCGTCCACGTCGATGATCACGTTGGTGGTGAAGTGCCTGGTCTTCGGGGTGCCGTCGTCGTGCAGACGCACCGCCATCTCGTACATCTGGCGCACCCGGTCGGAGCCCTCGAACACCGTCTCGGGCGGGCCGTCCTCCATACCGCAGATCCGGCCGTGGGCGAACAGCGCCGCGACACCGTCGAAGTCGCCCGCGTCGATGCGCTCGGCGTAGGTGTACACCAAGTTCTCGATCTCACGGGCCGAGTCGCTCATCGCGGTAGACAACCAGCCGGGATCTGTCATGTCAACGAGGCCGGAACCGCTAACCTCGGGGCGTGGCAACCACGTGGTCCCCGGCGCGGCTCGGCGACATGACAGGTCAGCGGATCATCGTCACCGGCGCGACCAACGGGGTGGGGTTGGCGACCGCGACAGCGCTGGCCCGGGCCGGCGCGCAGGTGATCCTCGCTGTGCGCAACCTCGAGCTCGGCGCCCGCCGCGCCGCCGAGATGGGCGGCGACACGGAGGTGGTCAAACTCGACCTGGCCGACCAGTCCTCGGTGCGGGCGTTCCCCGGGCTGTTCGACGGAGACGTCGACGTGCTGATCAACAACGCCGGCCTCGTCGCCCAACATCGCAGCGACACCGTGGACGGCTTCGAGATGACGCTCGGCACGAACTTCCTCGGCCCGTTCGCCCTGACCAACCTGCTGTTCGGCCGGGTGCGGTCGAAGATCGTCAACGTCGGCTCCGACGCGCACAAGTCGGCCTCGCTGGCCTTTGACGACCTACACGCGCGAACCGGCAAATGGTCGTCGTTTCCGGTCTACGCGCGCTCGAAGCTCGCGGTGATGCTGTGGGGACTCGAACTGGATCGCCGGCTGCGGTCGGCGGGCGCGCCGGTCACGACGTACCTGACGCATCCGGGCTGGGTCTCGTCGAATCTTTCGAACGTGGCCGACACCGGCGCCATGGCCGCGGCCCACTCGGTGGTGCAGCGGGTGGCCAATGTGATCGGCAACGACATCGACGCAGGCGCTGCCCCGACGCTGTACTGCCTCACCGAACCCATCCCGCCGGGCAGCTACGTCGGCATCGCGGGACGGTTCGGCTTCAAGGGTCCGCCCACGCTCAGCGGCCGCGCCCCCGTGGCCTGCGATTACGCTGCCGCGCAACGACTCTGGGAGTTCGCCGAACAGGAGACGGGCACCACGCTTCCGCTGTGACGTCTCAGATCAGCGGTCGCAACACCACGACGCCCGGGACGGTCTGCAGGTAGTCGGCCAGCGCGGTGTCGACCACCATGTCCTCACCACTGCGCGACGACGCGTGCCGGAACACCGGGCCGTCGGGGGAGTCGACGAAGATTCCGACGTGCGTTACGTCGAGACCGCCGTCGGAGGCGTATGCGCCGAGGTAGTCGCCGGTGCGCAACCGGCTCACGACGTCGGCGTCGACCGAGGAGCTCGGGATGTAGGACACGGTGCGCGCGACGACCGGGATGCCCGGGAGGTAGACCCCGCCGGAATCCTTGGCGTTGAGGGTCTTCGGCACCCGCACCGCGTCGTCGCTGACGGTCGCGGTGACGTCGGTGGCCACCGCCGGAGCCGTCGCGGCCCAGTCGGTGAAGAAGTGCTTGCGGTTCTCGAACGACACGTCACCGTCGCGGTACCGGACGTCGACCAGGCTGTCGAGGAATTCGTCGCGGTCGTCGGCCCGTTTGAGGGCCTCGACGTAGTCGGCGTAGGTGAAGCAGTCGACAGCCTGCAGATTGACGGTGAGTTGTTCGGGCTCGGTGGCCGAACCGATGAGAGTGTTTGCGCCATAGGGGGTTCCGAGGAACCGACCCGAGATCGACGCGGCATCCGACGTTCCCGCCGTGGTGTCCAGCATCGTCTGCAGGATCTGCTCGCTGGTTCCGGTGAAGTGGGCCGCGGGAGCGGCATGCGCAGAGCCGGCGCCGAGAACGACGGCGGGCAGCATGGCGAGGGTCGCGAGCATGTTCGTCAACCGCGGCATTTGGCCACTGTACGTCGGGCCCGCACACTGGAGGACGCACCTGCAGAACCAGCCCGCAACCGCGAGGAGAAGGCATTGGGCTCCAACCGCGTTGGCATCGCGTTCGTGATCGCGTTCGCCCTGGCCGGATGCTCACCGCAGGTCGCACCTCCGCCCGGTGACACCTCTGCCGCCGCGCCCCCGCCGATACGTCCGCAGGCGGCCCCCGCACCGCCTGCGACCGAACAGCCCGTGCTGGCCGCCGATCCGGTCGAGGTCGTCGCCGACCTGGTCGCCGACGAGCGGACGTTGCGTGCAGCGGGAGCCTCCGAGTCCGCGCTGACCGCCGCTGCCCGGCGCCAGCAGAAGGCCTACCGGGTGCTGGCCCGGCACCCGGAGTGGGACGCGCTGGTGCGGACGCGCGTGCCCGAGCCGCTGCTGGACGTCTACGACCGCAACATCGACGCCCGCAGGCAGCTCGGCGCGATGGGCAGGGGCAAGGCGACGCTTCCCGCATGGCGGATCGGTCCGCCGCCACCCGCCGAAGAACTGCTGCGGTACTACCGCGACGCCGAGGCGGTCACCGGGGTCGGCTGGAACTATCTGGCCGCCATCAACTTCGTGGAGACCGCGTTCGGCCGGATCTCGGGGGTCAGCACCGCGGGTGCCCAGGGGCCGATGCAGTTCCTGCCGTCGACGTTCGCGACCTACGGTGCCGGTACCGACATCTGGTCACCGCACGACAGCATCATGGCCGCGGGCCGTTTCCTGGCCGCCCACGGTTTCGCGCGCGACCGCGATCAGGCGATCTACCGGTACAACAACTCCCGTCGGTACGTGCGTGCGATCAACCAGTACGCACGCCTGATCGGAGCCGATCCCGCCGTATTCGGCGGCTACCACCGGTGGGACGTGTACTACAACTCGACCGCGGGCGACGTCGTGTTGCCCGCGGGTTACCACGCGGCGGCGCCGATCCCGGTGGAGGAGTACCTGGCGACGCATCCGCAGTGACCGCCGAGGCGGCGACTACGCTGACCGGTATGGCTGAGTCGATGTCCGCAAGGCGAAACGCCGACGCTGTCGCGAATTTCCTTGCCGCTCAGCGCTACACGCGAGACGAGGTGTTCGCCGATCCGGATCCGGTGCCTGCCAGGGCCGGTGCCCACGGCTGGTGGTTCCGCGAGATCCCCGGTGACATCGACACCTCGGGCTGCGCGCAACGCGACGGCTGGACGCTGCTGTACGTCGGGGTCAGCCCGGGCCCGCCGCGCGCCGACGGGAAACCGCAGGTGCCTCAGGATCTCCGCAAACGCATCCGGTTCCATTTCGGTGCGGGCAACGCCAGCGCGGATGGCTCCACGCTGCGCAAATCGCTCGGGGTGCTGCTCGGCGACCGGCTGGGCATCGAGTTGCGGCGCGTCGGTTCCGGGAAGCGGCAGACGTTCGCCGGCGGGGAAGCGGTGCTGACCCAGTGGATGGCTGACAACGCCGCGGTGTCGTGGGTGCTGCACCCGGAACCCTGGCATCTCGAAGGCAAACTGCTCAACGCGCTCGATCTGCCGCTGAACATCCACGGCAACGACCGCAACCCATTCGTGCCCGAACTCAAGAAGCTCCGCCGGAACGCGGCGGTGCGGGCGGGCAAGATGCGCATCCTCGCGGAGTGGACCTGACGGCTCGCCCGCGCTGCCCGGAGCCGCCGGTCAGATTGTCGTATTCGTTGCGCTGAGCCACTTTTCGCGATCGGTGTACGCCTGACCGGCGCGCCGGCGCAGGCAATTGTCGGTCCACCGCACATCCGGTTCGGCCGACAGCGAAAGCGACCCTGAAAGTGCCCTAACCTGCGGCGGCGCCGCCCGCGCAGTCCTACGATGGAGGTACGCAACGGGTCGGGATTTGGTCGAGGAGGCCCTGAGATGCGGCGTTCTACATATCGGTGTGCTGTTGCCGGCATGGCGGCGCTGGCGCCACTGGCCGTGTCGGTAATGATTTCCGCGCCGGCGAATGCCGCGGAGTGCGGAGCGGGAACCGTATACGACGCCCCGACGAACACCTGTGTCGTGGCGCCGCTGCCGGCGGCGCCCGCACCACCGCCACCGCCACCCCCGGCACCGCCGCCGTGGAACGGCGACCCGACACCGGGATTCTCCATCGGGATCTGCGCGCCGATCCCGTTCGTGGCCCTGTGCACCGGGATCTGACGGGGGTCGTCAGCGCCGCGGGTTGTCACATCACAATATGTTTTCGGCGTATCACAAATTGGTGTTGGTGAGGCCGCACCGGCCGGATCCGATAGTAGGTTTCTGCCCGTGAAGCTGAGGTGGCTCGGTGCACTCAGCATCGTCTGGGTTCTCCTACCGACGTCCGCTTGTCCGGCGGCTGCCTCGCCCGCCCCCGAGCCCGATCCCACCGTCGGCGAGGCGGCACCTGTCGCCCACGCGGCGGGGGTCATCGCGCCCGGCGCGGACGCCCTCATCCAGTCCGCCCCACCGTCGACGACGACGGCACCCAACGGGTGGACGTTGACCGTCGGCGCCAGAGACGAGGCGATACGGAACGTGAACCCGCTGACCACCGCGCTGTCGTCGCGGAACTACGAGGTCAGCGGTGTGTTCAACGGCATGCTTCGCGGGCCCGAGGGGTCCGAGCCGCCGCGCGGCGTGCTGGAGGTGGGTTACCAGATCGGCTGCGGCATCGACATGGGTGCCAATGGCGTCACGATCACCGGCAGCGCAGGCGTCACGCCGTCGCTGGGCCTGGTGGGACTCGACGGCGAGGGCGAGTTCATCGACGGCATCGCGCCGGTGCTGTCGACGCCCTTTGTCGGCGGCGTCGCGATCGGTCTGCGACCCGGCCTCATCAACACCGTCCCGGTGGGGCGAAAGGAGTTCACCGGGAACGACCCGTGGGTGTCGATCAGTGGCTTCAACGTGAAGATCGACGGCTGTGTGGGGGAGTCCTTCATCAGGTCCTACGCCGTGCTCACGCATGCGACCGACCAGTCCGACTCGATCCTGGGGTATTACGGGACGACCAAGAAAGTGTGATCGGCATCCTGCGATCGGGTGATCGTGACACGCGATCACGCGTAGGTGGTCCACTGGTTAAGGAAGTGCCCCCGGCAGGATTCGAACCTGCGGCCTTCTGCTCCGGAGGCAGACGCTCTATCCCCTGAGCTACGGGGGCGCTGCTGAAAAGCTGCGCCGTACGGGCGTGGATAGCGTAGCGCATGCCGCGGGCGGAAACGGATTCGGTAGGTAACAGCGCAGACCATAGGATGGATCCTCGTGACCCCTGCCGATCTGGCCCAGCTGCTCAAGGCCACCGCCACCGCGGTGCTGGCCGAGCATGGCCTCGACACCACCGCGCTGCCCGACACCGTCACCGTCGAGCGTCCGCGCAATCCCGAGCACGGTGACTACGCCACCAACCTGGCGTTGCAACTCGGCAAGAAGGTGGGCGTCAACCCGCGCGAGCTGGCCGGCTGGTTGGCCGCGGCGCTCGTCGCCGACGACGGGATCGCCGCCGCCGATGTCGCGGGACCGGGCTTCGTCAACCTGCGTATCGAGGCCGCCGCGCAGAACGTGATGGTCGGCAACGTCATCGCCGCCGGCGCCGGCTACGGCGGATCCGCCGCGCTGGCCGGCAAGAAGATCAACCTCGAGTTCGTCTCCGCGAACCCGACCGGACCCATCCACATCGGCGGCACCCGGTGGGCGGCCGTCGGCGACGCGCTGGGCCGGCTCCTGAGCACCCAGGGTGCCGAGGTGGTCCGCGAGTACTACTTCAACGACCACGGCGCGCAGATCGACCGGTTCACCAACTCGCTCATCGCGTCCGCGAAGGGGGAGCCGACGCCCGAGGACGGCTACGCGGGCACCTATATCGCCGAGATCGCCGATGCGGTCGTCGCCAAGGAACCCGGTGTCCTGGACCAGCCCGACGCCCAGATGCGGGAGACGTTCCGGGCCATCGGCGTGAACCTGATGTTCGACCAGATCAAGGCCTCGCTGCACGAGTTCGGCACCGACTTCGACGTCTTCACCCACGAGGACTCGATGCACACCTCCGGCCGGGTGGAACAGGCCATCAGCAAGCTGCGCGAGACCGGCTTCGCCTACGAGAAGGACGGCGCGGTCTGGTTGCGCACCACCGACTTCGGCGACGACAAGGACCGGGTCGTCATCAAGAGCGACGGCAACCCCGCCTACATCGCCGGTGACCTCGCCTACTTCCTGGACAAGCGCAAGCGTGGATTCGACCTGTGCATCTACATGCTCGGCGCCGACCACCACGGCTACATCGCCCGGCTGAAAGCCTCCGCCGCGGCCCTCGGTGACGATCCCGACACCGTCGAGGTGCTGATCGGGCAGATGGTCAACCTGGTGCGCGACGGGCAACCGGTCCGGATGAGCAAGCGCGCGGGCACGGTCATCACCCTCGACGACCTCGTCGAGGCGATCGGCGTGGACGCCGCCCGGTACTCGCTGATCCGCAGCTCGGTCGACACCCCGATCGACATCGACCTGGCGCTGTGGTCCTCGGCGTCCAACGAGAACCCGGTCTACTACGTGCAGTACGCGCACGCGCGGCTCTCGGCGCTGGCTCGCAACGCCGCCGAGCTCGGAATCACCCCCGACACCGCGCACCTGGACCTGCTGACCCACGACAAAGAGGGTGTGCTGATCCGCACCATCGGCGAGTTCCCGCGGGTTCTCCGGCAGGCCGCCGAACTGCGTGAGCCGCACCGGGTTTCGCGCTACCTGGAGGACCTCGCCGGCGACTACCACCGGTTCTACGACGCGTGCCGCGTGCTGCCGCAGGGCGACGAGGAACCCGGCGACCTGCATGCGGCCCGGCTCGCACTGTGCGCGGCAACCCGTCAGGTGATCGCCAACGGGCTGAACATCCTCGGCGTCAGCGCCCCGGAGCGGATGTGATCGCCCACCCCGCCGGACCGCGGCATGCCGAAGAGGTGCCCTCGGCCGCCGCGCCCGAGCGACCCCTGACAACGGCCGAGGTGCTGGAGCTCGCGCCGAACGTGTGGCCGCAGAACACTGTTCGCGGTGATGACGGCGTCGTGTCGATCGCCGGGGTGTCGGTGGCCGATATCGCCGCCGAGTTCGGCACCCCGGTCTTCGTCATCGACGAGGCCGACTTCCGGGCACGCTGCCGCGACATCTCGGGCGCGTTCGGCGGCGGCGAGTACGTCCACTATGCCGCGAAAGCCTTCCTGTGCACCGAGATCGCCCGCTGGGTGGACGAGGAGGGGCTGTGCCTCGACGTCGCCACCGGGGGAGAGCTCGCCGTCGCGCTGCACGCCGGCTTCCCCCCCGAGCGGATCACGGTGCACGGCAACAACAAATCGATCGCCGAGCTGACCGCGGCGGTCAAGCACCGTGTCGGTCACGTCGTGGTCGACTCGATGATCGAGATCGAGCGCCTCGACCGCATCGCTGCCGAGCTCGGTGTGGTCCAGGACGTGCTGGTGCGCGTCACCGTCGGTGTGGAGGCGCACACCCACGAGTTCATCTCGACCGCCCACGAGGACCAGAAGTTCGGGCTGTCGCTGGCCTCCGGTGCGGCCATGGATGCGGTGCGCAAGGTGTTCGCGGCCGACAATCTGCGCCTGGTCGGCCTGCACAGCCACATCGGATCGCAGATCTTCGACGTGGCGGGCTTCGAGATCGCGGCGCACCGCGTGATCGGGCTGCTGCGCGATGTGGTGTCCGAGTTCGGTGTCGAGAAGACCGCGCAGATGGACATCGTCGATCTCGGTGGCGGTCTGGGCATCTCCTATCTGCCCGGCGACAACCCGCCACCGATGAGCGAGCTGGCAGGCAAACTGCAGGCCATCGTCCGCAGCGAGTCGGCGGCCGTCGGGCTGCCCGCGCCGAAGCTCGTCGTCGAGCCGGGACGCGCGATCGCCGGCCCCGGCACCATCACGCTCTACGAGGTCGGCACCGTCAAGGACGTCGCGGTCAGTCCCACCGCACACCGGCGCTACGTCAGCGTCGACGGCGGGATGAGCGACAACATCAGGACCTCGCTGTACGGCGCCGAGTACGACGTGCGGCTGCTGTCCCGGGCCAGCGAGGCGGCCCCCACGCTGTCCCGCGTGGTCGGCAAACACTGTGAGAGCGGGGACATCGTGGTGCGTGATGCATGGCTGCCCGCCGACGTAACCCCGGGGGACCTGCTCGGCGTCGCCGCCACCGGCGCATACTGCTATTCGATGTCGAGCCGTTACAACCTGATCGGCCGACCGGCCGTGGTGGCCGTGCGCGACGGGCGAGCACGCCTGATCCTGCGCCGGGAGACGGTCGACGATCTTTTGAGTCTGGAAGTGAGGTGACGCGGTGAGCGACGCGAAGAACGAGATCGGAGTAGCCGTACTCGGGTTGGGCAACGTGGGCAGCCAGGTGGTGCGCATCATCGAGGAGAGCGCATCCGACCTCGCCGCCCGCATCGGCGCCCCGCTGAAGGTGCGCGGCATCGGCGTGCGCCGGGTGGACACGGACCGCGGAGTTCCCGCGGACCTGCTCACCGACAACATCGAGGAGCTCGTCTCCCGTGACGACGTCGACATCGTCGTCGAGGTGATGGGCCCGGTCGAACCTGCCCGCAAGGCCATCCTGGCCGCGCTCGAGCAGGGCAAGTCCGTCGTGACCGCCAACAAGGCGCTGATGGCGGTCTCGGCCGGCGAGCTCGCCGCGGCCGCCGAGAGCGCGCACGTCGACCTGTACTTCGAGGCCGCGGTCGCCGGCGCGATCCCGGTGATCCGCCCGCTGACCCAGTCGCTGGCCGGCGACACCGTGGTACGGGTGGCCGGAATCGTCAACGGCACCACCAACTACATCCTCTCCGAGATGGACAGCACCGGCGCCGACTACGCCTCCGCGCTGGCCGACGCCGGCGCACTGGGTTACGCCGAGGCCGACCCGACCGCCGACGTCGAAGGCTTCGACGCCGCCGCCAAGGCCGCGATCCTGGCCTCGATCGCGTTCCACACCCGTGTCACCTCCGACGACGTGTACCGCGAGGGCATGACCAAGGTGTCGGCCGCCGACTTCGCGTCCGCGCGCGCCCTCGGCTGCACCATCAAGCTGCTCGCCATCTGTGAGCGCATCACGGACAACGAAGGGCAGGAACGGGTTTCGGCGCGCGTCTACCCCGCACTGGTGCCGCTGGAGCATCCGCTGGCGTCGGTCAACGGGGCCTTCAACGCGGTCGTCGTCGAAGCCGAGGCCGCCGGCCGGCTGATGTTCTACGGCCAGGGCGCCGGCGGCGCGCCCACCGCGTCGGCGGTGCTCGGCGATCTGGTGATGGCCGCGCGCAACCGCGTGCAGGGCGGTCGCGGACCGCGTGAGTCGAAGTACGCGAAGCTGCCCATCGCGCCGATCGGGCTGATCCCGACCCGCTACTACGTGAACATGAACGTCGCCGACCGGCCCGGTGTGCTGTCGGCGGTGGCGGCGGAGTTCTCCAAGCGTGAGGTCAGCATCGCCGAGGTGCGCCAGGAAGGCATGGTCGACGAGGGCGGTCAGCGCTGCGGCGCCCGCATCGTGGTGGTCACCCACCAGGCGACCGACGCGGCATTGTCGGAAACCGTTGCCGCGCTTGCCGATCTCGACGTCGTACAGGACATCAACAGCGTCCTGCGTTTGGAAGGGACGACAGAGTGAGTACCACCCGTGCCGTGCACCAGCCGTGGCCCGGCCTCATCGAGGCCTACCGTGACCGGTTGCCGATCGAGGACAACTGGACCACCATCACGCTGCGCGAAGGCGGTACGCCGCTGCTGCCCGCGCCGCGGCTGTCGGAGTACACCGGGTGCACGGTCCACCTGAAGGTCGAGGGCCTCAACCCGACCGGGTCCTTCAAGGACCGCGGTATGACGATGGCGGTGACCGAGGCCGTGTCCCGCGGCCAGCAGGCCGTGCTGTGCGCGTCCACCGGCAACACGTCGGCATCGGCTGCCGCGTACGCGGCGCGTGCGGGGATCACATGTGCGGTGCTGGTGCCGCAGGGCAAGATCGCGATGGGCAAGCTCGCCCAGGCGGTCATGCACGGCGCGAAGATCATCCAGATCGACGGCAACTTCGACGACTGCCTCGAACTCGCCCGTAAGCTCACCGCCGACTTCCCGACGGTGTCACTGGTCAACTCGGTCAACCCGTTCCGCATCGAGGGGCAGAAGACCGCGGCGTTCGAGATCGTCGACGCCCTCGGTGACGCTCCTGACATCCACGCGCTTCCCGTCGGCAACGCGGGCAACATCACCGCGTACTGGAAGGGTTACACCGAGTACCACCGCGACGGCCTGTCCTCCAAGCTGCCCCGCATGCTCGGTACGCAGGCCGCGGGCGCCGCGCCGTTGGTGCTCGGCGAACCGGTCAGCGACCCCGAGACCATCGCGACCGCGATCCGCATCGGCTCACCGGCGTCGTGGACCTCGGCGGTGGAAGCCCAGCAGCAGTCCGACGGTCGCTTCCTGGCCGCCACCGACGAAGAGATTCTCGCCGCCTACCACCTGGTGGCCCGCGCGGAAGGCGTGTTCGTCGAGCCGGCATCCGCCGCGAGCATCGCCGGCCTGTTGAAGTCGATCGAGGACGGCTGGGTCGCCAAGGGTTCCACGGTCGTGTGCACCGTCACCGGCAACGGCCTCAAGGACCCTGACACCGCGCTCAAGGGAATGCCCGCGGTCATCCCGGTCCCGGTCGACCCGGTCGCGGTCGTCGCGAAGCTCGGCCTGGTCTAGAGCCGACGATCGTGACGCGCACTCTGCCATCGGGGCTGTCTGCGACCGCGGAGGTCGCGGCCTCGAGCGCCAACCTCGGTCCCGGCTTCGACAGCCTGGGACTGGCGCTGAGCCTGTACGACGAGATCACCGTGGAGACCGCGGATTCCGGTCTGGTCATCGAGGTCGACGGCGAAGGTGCCGGGCAGGTGCCGCTGGACGCGTCGCACCTCGTGGTCCGCGCGATCGAGCGCGGCCTGCGGGAAAGCGGAGTCGGCGCATCGGGCCTTATCGTCCGCTGCCGTAACAACATTCCGCACTCGCGAGGGCTCGGCTCGTCGGCCGCCGCAGTGGTCGGCGGCCTCGCGGCCGCCAATGGTCTTGCCGCCCAAGGTGACTCGACGCCGATGTCGGCAGACCGGCTCGTCCAGGTGTCTTCGGAGTTCGAAGGGCATCCCGACAACGCCGCCGCCGCCGTGCTCGGCGGTGCGGTGGTGGCCTGGACCGCGAAGCAGGACGGCGTCCCGCGGTACGCCGCGGCGCCGATCCGGCTGCATCCGGGCATCAGCGTGTTCGCCGCGATCCCGCAGGTGCGCTCGTCGACCGCGGAGACCCGGGTGCTGCTGCCCGAGCACGTCAGCCACGCCGACGCCGGCTTCAACCTGAGCCGCGCCGCGCTGCTCGTGGTGGCGCTGACCGAGCGGCCGGACCTGCTGCTGGACGCCACCGAGGACGTACTGCACCAGCCGCAACGGGCTTCGGCGATGCCCGCATCGGCGGAATACCTCGCGGTGCTGCGGCGTTGTGGGGTGGCGGGAGTGCTGTCGGGCGCCGGGCCTTCGGTGCTGGCTTTGAGTACTGAAGCGGAGTTGCCCGCCGACGCACTGGAGTACGGGGCCCGAGCCGGGTTCTCCGTGGTCAAGATGTCGGTGGGACACGGGGTCAGCTGGACCTCCGGGGTCGCTGCGAGCGCTCGGCGCGAGCAGTAACACCGGCAACATGCGGATCACGGGGTTTCTTGCTTCCAACTCGGATGCGCGTTATCCTCGCTCTCGTCCAGCAATCGCAGCTTCTTCACCTGCGCCGACACTAGGACGACTCTTCTTTCAAGTGTTCAAATTTGTGGACTGGCGGTTCGCCGTATCGGCGAACCCGGCGATCACCGTTGCAGTGGCAATGGCGTGACCTAGGCGTTCAGCGGATTGGTTGAACGCACAGAACCCCCGCGTGACGAGATCAGTGGGGGAAGAAAGGAAATCCGTGACTGATACGGACCTCTTCACGGCTGGTGGCAGCGCCGACAGCGGCGAACTGCAGAACCCCGTGACTTCAGACATCTCGGCATCGGCGCCCGCCGAAAACGCGCCGGCCTCCGCTCCCGCCCGTCGTGGCGGAGCGCTGACCAGCATGGTGCTGCCCGAACTGCGGGCGCTGGCCAAGGAGATCGGCGTCGAGGGCGCCTCCGGCATGCGTAAGGGCGAGCTGATCGCCGCGATCCGAGAGCGCCGTGGCGAATCCAACGGCGCCGGCGCCAAGAAGGACGCCCCGGCGGCCGCCGAGCAGAGCGCTCCGGCCGCCGCCGCCCCTGAGCAGGCCGCCCCTGAGCAGGCTGCACCGGAGCAGCCCGCAGGTGAGCAGTCCGCCGAGGCGCAGCCGCAGCAGCGCCGCCGTGAGCGCCGTGGCGCGTCGCGTGAGCAGGGTGGTCCCGCCGGTGGCGAGCAGCCCAAGAACCAGGACCCCAAGAACCAGGACAGCGCCGAGACGGCGC
Organism: Mycolicibacterium parafortuitum; assembly: GCF_010725485.1. NCBI lineage: Bacteria > Bacillati > Actinomycetota > Actinomycetes > Mycobacteriales > Mycobacteriaceae > Mycobacterium > Mycolicibacterium parafortuitum. The sequence continues at coordinate 3,067,527 of NZ_AP022598.1, forward strand.
AGTCCGGAGGCGAGCAGGAAACCCGTCGCCGCCAGGACAACCAGGGCGGCCGTCAGGACAATCAGGACAACCGCGACGGCAACCGGGATGCCGGTCGGGATGCCAAGGGCAACCGCGACAATCAGGACGGCGGCCAGAACGCGAAGTCCGGCGGTGACTCCGACAGCCGCGGCGACAGCGGTGACCAGCAGGGCGGCGGGCAGAACCGTCGCGACAACAATTCCGGCGGCGGTCGTTCGGACAACGACGACGACGGCGAGGGCCGTCAGGGCCGCCGCGGCCGCCGGTTCCGGGATCGCAAGCGCCGCGAGCGCGGCGGCGACGGTGGTGGCGGCGGTGAGCGCGACACCGAGCTTCGTGAAGACGACGTCGTGCAGCCCGTCGCGGGCATTCTCGACGTGCTCGACAACTACGCGTTCGTGCGGACCTCCGGCTACCTCGCCGGCCCCAACGACGTGTACGTGTCGATGAACATGGTGCGTAAGAACGGATTGCGCCGCGGCGACGCCGTGACCGGCGCGGTCCGCGTGCCACGGGACAGCGAGGGCGGGGATAAGAACCCTCGGCAGAAGTTCAACCCGCTGGTCCGTCTGGACACGGTCAACGGCAAGCCGGTCGAAGAGGCCAAGAAGCGGCCGGAGTTCACCAAGCTCACCCCGCTGTACCCGAATCAGCGGCTGCGCCTGGAGACGACCAGCGACAAGCTGACCACCCGCGTTATCGACCTGATCATGCCGATCGGCAAGGGTCAGCGCGCGCTGATCGTGTCCCCGCCGAAGGCCGGTAAGACCACGATCATGCAGGACATCGCCAACGCGATCACCCGCAACAACCCGGAATGCCATCTGATGGTCGTGCTCGTCGACGAGCGTCCTGAAGAGGTCACCGATATGCAGCGCTCGGTCAAGGGCGAGGTCATCGCCTCGACCTTCGACCGGCCGCCGTCAGACCACACCCAGGCCGCCGAGCTCGCGATCGAGCGGGCCAAGCGGCTCGTCGAGCAGGGCAAGGACGTCGTGGTGCTGCTCGACTCGATCACCCGGCTGGGCCGCGCCTACAACAACGCGTCGCCGGCCTCGGGCCGCATCCTGTCCGGTGGTGTCGATTCGACCGCGCTGTACCCGCCCAAGCGGTTCCTCGGCGCGGCGCGCAACATCGAAGAGGGCGGCTCGCTGACCATCATCGCGACCGCGATGGTCGAGACCGGCTCCACCGGCGACACCGTGATCTTCGAGGAGTTCAAGGGGACCGGCAACGCGGAGCTCAAGCTGGACCGCAAGATCGCCGAGCGCCGGGTGTTCCCGGCCGTCGACGTCAACCCGTCGGGCACCCGCAAGGACGAGCTGCTGCTCTCGCCTGACGAGTTCGCGGTCGTGCACAAGCTGCGGCGCGTGCTGTCCGGGCTGGATCCGCACCAGGCCATCGATCTGCTGATGAGCCAGCTGCGCAAGACCAAGAACAACTACGAGTTCCTGGTCCAGGTCTCCAAGAACACCCCTGGCGGCAACGGCGACGACTGAGTCGTGCCCGGCCGGCTGATTCAGCCGGCCGGATCCGTGCGCAGCGCGGCTTCGGCCGGATCCGCGCGCAACGCTGCTTCGGTTGGATCCGCGCGCAGCGCGGCGACGATGTACCGGCGCGCGTGCCGCAGCACCGACTCGTGGTCGTCGATGTTGCACTGCTCGCCGGGCACGGTGGCGAGGCTCATCATGATGCGCGCGATCCACTCGGCCGCTTCGGCGCGATCCGTGCCGGGATGGATCTCGCCGCGGTCGACCGCGGCCTGGATGTAGGGCTCCCAGAACGCCGCGATCTCGGGGATCAGCCCGCGCACGCCAAGACCGACGCATGCCGTGAACGCCTCGGGTTCTTCCTGTCGCAATTTGAGCACGAGTGCTCCGGGAGTCTCGGATTCCTCCCGGGCCAGTGCCACCCCGACGGCGATCTGCTGGTCGAGACCCGTGACCGCGTCGAGGCGCGTTCGGGACTCGGCCCAGAACGCGTCGTTGAGCCGCACGATCGCCGCGCCCAGCAGTTCGGACTTGTCGGGAAAGTGCCGGTAGAGCCAGCCGCGGCTGACGCCTGCCACCTCGGCGACCTCGGAGACCGTGGTGGCGCGGATCCCTTTGGCCGTCAGACACTGTTCGGCGGCGTCGATGAGGCGGTCCCGGACAGATCGCGCGGGAGGATTGGCCGCGGCGCCCTCGACGGAATTCGGCAGTGGATTCGCTGCCAGTGAATTCTGTACGGCGCTCGGGCTCATCGGCATATCTTCGCAAATGAATCGCGTGTTGTGGCCGAGGTAGAGGTAGGCTGCGCGCTTGATCCAGTAGACAACTCACGGGATCTGTTCACACTCGGAAAGGGTGGGCGGCTTGGCCGAGACAGTTCAGGAGCTGCTCCGGGAGCGCGCAGCCGACGACGGCATCGCGATGACCTACAACGGCCGAACCTGGACCTGGCGTGAGCACCTCACCGACGCGGCTGCGCAGGCCGCCGCGTTGATCGGCATCGCCGACCGGTCACGACCGCTGCACGTCGGGGTGCTGCTGGGCAACAACCCCGACATGCTGACGGCCATGGCCGCCGCCGGCCTCGGCGGTTACGTGCTCGTCGGCGTCAACAACACCCGCCGCGGCCAGGCGCTCGGTCGCGACATCCGCCGCGGGGACTGCCAGATCCTCGTCACCGACACCGAACACCGGGCCCTGCTCGACGGCGTCGATCTGCCCGGGGTGCGCGTGCTGGTGATCGGAAGCCCGGAATGGGCGGAACTGCTCGCCCAGGCGGGCGAGTTGATCCCGCACCGCGAAGTCGCGGCGACCGACACGTACATGCTGATCTTCACCTCGGGCACCAGCGGTGACCCGAAGGCGGTCAAGATGATGCACGCGATGGTGCTGCTCGCAGGCGCCGCGCTGGTCGGGAGGTTCTCGCTGACCTCGAAGGATGTCTGCTACCTGGCGATGCCCCTGTTCCACAGCAACGCGGTGCTGGCCGGCTGGTCGGTCGCGCTGAACTCCGGTGCCGCGATGGCGCCCGCGCGCTTCTCCGCCTCCGGATTCCTCGACGACATCCGCCGCTACGGCGTCACCTACATGAACTACGTGGGCAAGCCGCTGGCCTACATCCTGGCGACCGCGGAAAAGCCCGACGACCGCGACAACCCGCTGCGGGTCGCGTTCGGCAACGAAGCCACCGACCGCGACATCGCCGAGTTCGCGCGGCGCTTCGGTTGCGACGTATGGGACGGATTCGGATCGACGGAGAACGCGGTCACCGTCACCCGCGAGGAGGGCTGCCCGCCCGGCTCGATCGGCAAGGGCTTCCCCGGAGTGGCGATCTACGACCCCGACACCGTCACCGAATGCGCGGCCGCCGAGTTCGACGAGCACGGTGCGCTCGTCAACGGCGACGACGCGATCGGCGAACTGGTCAACACCCAGGGTGCGGGCATGTTCGCCGGCTACTACAACGACCAGGACGCCACCGAGGACCGGATGCGGCACGGCATGTTCTGGTCCGGGGACCTGGCCTACCGCGACGCCGACGGCTGGATCTACCTCGCAGGGCGGACCGCCGACTGGATGCGCGTCGACGGGGAGAACATGACCTCCGCACCGATCGAGCGCATCCTGATCCGCGAACCGGCCATCAGCATGGTCGCGGTGTACCCGGTGCCCGATGAGTTCGTCGGCGACCAGGTGATGGCCGCGATCGTGCTGCAGGACGACGCGACGCTGACCCCCGAACAGTTCGGCGCGTTCCTCGCCGAGCAGCCCGATCTGTCCCCGAAAGCCTGGCCCCGACACGTCTGGGTCGCCGACGACCTGCCGAGCACCGCGACCAACAAGGTGCTCAAGCGTGAACTGGTCGCGATGGGCACCGAGGCCCACGGCCGGACGTTGTGGAAGCGTGACGGCCGGAAGTACCTCCTTCAGGCCGAGCCGGTGACCGAGCAGGAATAGCGCCCGTGCAAAGCGCGTTTAGGCTGCTGGCGGTTGACCTGGCATAATCAGGTCCAGCCTTCCGGCCTCCGGCCGGGTGCCGTCACCTCGGTTCCGGTTCACGCCGCAAGCCTCCCGGTACGGGAAGGGCGACCCGGGCCCACGATTGAAGAGGAAACCATGAAATCAGGCATCCATCCTGACTATGTCGAGACCACCGTGCTGTGTGGCTGTGGTGCGAGCTTCACCACCCGCAGCACCAAAAAGAGCGGCAACATCACCGTCGAGGTCTGCTCGCAGTGCCACCCGTTCTACACCGGCAAGCAGAAGATCCTCGACAGCGGCGGTCGTGTGGCCCGCTTCGAGAAGCGCTACGGCAAGCGCAGCAAGTAGCTGTCGCAACGGCGCCCGCTCTGCCGCACTTCATGCGCAGACCGGGCGCCGTTTCGCGCTTTCTGGGTTGAATTCCGGCACGTTGAGGAGGAGTCGAGATGGCCGACGCTGCACCGGCGATCGAGGCGATTCTCGCCGAGTACGGCGAGCTGGAACAGCGGCTGTCCGATCCCGAACTGCACTCTGACGCCTCCGCCGCCCGCAAGGTGGGCCGGCGCTTCGCGCAGATCTCGCCGATCGTGGCCACCTACCGCAAGCTCGAAGCGGCCCGAGGTGACCTCGAGGCGGCCAAGGAACTCGCCGCCGATGACGCGTCGTTCGCCGACGAGGTGACCGAGCTGACCGCCAAGATCGCCGAACTCGATACCCAGCTGACGGATCTGCTCGCCCCCCGCGACCCCCACGACGCCGACGACATCGTGCTCGAGGTGAAGTCCGGCGAGGGCGGCGAAGAGTCGGCGCTGTTCGCCGCCGACCTGGCTCGCATGTACATCCGGTACGCCGAACGGCACGGCTGGACCGTCACGATGCTGGGGGAGACCACCTCCGACCTCGGCGGCTACAAGGATGCGACGTTGTCCATCGCCAGCAAGGGCGACTCCGCCGACGGTGTGTGGTCGCGACTGAAGTTCGAGGGCGGCGTGCACCGGGTTCAGCGGGTTCCCGTCACCGAATCCCAGGGCCGGGTGCACACCTCGGCGGCCGGCGTGCTGGTTTATCCCGAACCCGAAGAGATCGAGCAGGTCCAGATCGACGAGTCCGACCTCCGCATCGACGTCTACCGGTCGTCGGGCAAGGGCGGCCAGGGCGTGAACACCACCGACTCGGCGGTGCGCATCACGCACCTGCCCACCGGCATCGTCGTGACGTGCCAGAACGAGCGCTCCCAGCTGCAGAACAAGGCGCGCGCGATGCAGGTGCTCGCGGCCCGGCTGCAGGCGCTGGCCGAAGAGCAGGCGCAGGCCGACGCATCGGCCGACCGGGCCAGCCAGATCCGCACCGTCGACCGCAGCGAGCGCATCCGCACGTATAACTTCCCCGAGAACCGCATCGCCGACCACCGGATCAACTACAAGGCGCACAACCTCGACCAGGTGCTCGACGGCGATCTCGATCCGCTGTTCGACGCGCTCGCCGCCGCCGACAGACAATCCCGCCTGCAGAACACGTGAACGTCGCCGACCGGCCAGTCACCATGCGTCAGCTGATCGACGACGCCGCTGACGTCTTGGCCGCAGCCGGGGTCGGGTCCCCGCGCGTCGACGCCGAACTGCTTGCCGCTCACCTGCTGGGCGTCGACCGCGGCAGGGCGGTGTTCGCCGACGCCGACGACGCGTTCGTGACCCGCTACCGGCAGCTGGTCGCCAGGCGCGCCGAGCGGGTCCCGCTGCAGCATCTGACCGGCACCGCGGCCTTCGGACCGCTCGACCTGCGGGTCGGGCCGGGCGTCTTCATCCCGCGGCCGGAGACCGAATCCCTGCTCGAATGGGTACTGGCGCAACGGCTTCCGTCCAATCCGGTGATCGTCGATCTGTGCACCGGGTCCGGTGCGCTGGCGGTCGCGCTCGCGCACGGTGTCCCGGGTGCACGGGTGATCGCCGTCGACGACTCCGCCGACGCACTGGGCTACGCGCGGCGCAACGCCGCCGGTGCCGCGGTGGAGCTGCTGCACGCCGACGTGACCGCGGACGGGGTGTTGGGCGAATGGGACGGTGCCGTGGACGTCGTGGTGTCCAACCCGCCCTACATCCCGGACGGGGCGGCACTCGATCCCGAGGTGGCAGACCACGACCCGGCGCACGCGTTGTTCGGCGGGCCCGACGGGATGGCCGTCATCGACCCGATCGTCGCGGTCGCGGCGCGGCTCTTGCGGCCCGGCGGGGTATGCGCGGTGGAACATGACGACACCACCTCGCAGCGCACCGTGGACAGCTTCGTCCGCACCGGGGCCTTCACCGACGTGACCCCACGACACGACCTGGCCGGGCGACCACGCTTCGTGACCGCGGTGCGGGCCGGGTGAGAGGCTGAATATCGTGACCGAGATGTTCGACTGCTCCGATCCGCAGCAGCGGGCGACCGGCATCGCGTCGGCGATCAGCGCGCTCAAGGGTGGCAGGCTCGTGGTGATGCCGACAGACACCGTCTACGGGCTCGGCGCCGACGCCTTCGACGGCGAGGCGGTCGCGTCACTGCTGGAGGCCAAGGGCCGCGGCCGCAATATGCCCGTCCCGGTGCTGGTCGGGTCGTGGCACACCATCCAGGGCCTCGTGTACTCGGTGCCCGACAGTGCCAAAGAGCTCATCCGCGCGTTCTGGCCGGGAGCGCTGAGCCTGGTCGTGCAGCAGGCGCCGTCGCTGCACTGGGATCTCGGCGACGCCAACGGCACCGTGATGCTGCGCATGCCGCTGCATCCGGTCGCGATCGAGCTGCTGCGCGAAGTCGGCCCGATGGCCGTATCCAGTGCGAACATCTCCGGAAATCCGCCGGCGGTCACCGCCGAACAGGCCCGGGCGCAGCTCGGCGACCGGGTGGAGGTCTACCTCGACGGCGGCCCGGCCGAACAACAGGCCGCGTCCACGATCGTCGACCTGACCGGTGCGCACCCGAGGGTGCTGCGGGAGGGGCCGGTGACGCTGGACGCCATCGCCGAAGTGCTCGGTGTCGAGGCGCAGACGCTGACCGCAGACGACGAGTGAATCCGGGCTCTGTGGATCTGGCTGCGGTGACGATGACCGCCACGCGGGCGGGGGAGAGCGTGTTGGCGCTGTCGGACCGCGGCGCGGGCGTCCCGCTGCGGGAACTCGCGCTCGTCGGGCTGACCGCGGCCATCATCACCTACCTGGCCACCGGCTTTGTCCGGGTGCTCGCGACGCGCTGGGGCGCGGTGGCGTATCCGCGTGAGCGGGATGTGCACCTGCAACCGATCCCGCGCATGGGTGGCCTGGCGATGTACGTCGGGGTGGTGGCCGCCGTCCTGCTCGCCTCCCAGCTGCCCGCGCTGACCCGCGGGTTCGTGTACTCGACGGGTCTGCCCGCGGTCGTGGTGGCGGGCGGCCTGATCATGGTCGTCGGTCTGATCGACGACCGGTGGGGACTGGACGCGCTGACCAAGTTCGCCGGCCAGATCACCGCGGCGAGCGTGCTCGTCACGATGGGCGTCGCATGGAGCGTGCTCTACATCCCGATCGGTGGCGTCGGCACCATCGTGCTGGACCAGGTCGCCTCCATCCTGCTGACGCTGGCGTTCACCGTTGCGCTGGTGAACTCGATGAACTTCGTCGACGGACTCGACGGCCTGGCCGCGGGACTGGGCCTGATCACCGCATCGGCGATCTGCATCTTCTCGGTCGGACTGCTGCGCGACCACGGCGGCGACGTGTTGTTCTATCCGCCGGCGGTCATCTCCGTGGTGCTGGCCGGTGCGTGCCTGGGCTTTCTGCCGCACAACTTCCACAAAGCCCGCATCTTCATGGGCGACTCGGGGTCGATGCTGATCGGTCTGATGCTCGCCGCCGCGGCGACCACCGCGGCAGGGCCGATCTCGCAGACCGCGTACGGGGCCCGCGACGTGTTCGCTCTGCTGTCGCCGTTCCTGCTGGTCGTCGCCGTGGTCTTCGTCCCGGCGCTCGACATGCTGCTGGCAATCATCCGGCGTACCCGCAAGGGGCTCAGCCCGTTCAGCCCGGACAAGATGCATCTGCACCACCGACTGCTCGAGATCGGCCATTCCCACCGCCGGGTGGTGCTGCTCATCTATTTGTGGGTCGGCATCGTGGCGCTCGGTGCGGCCAGCACCATCTTCTTCGACCCGCGCTACACCGCCGCGGTGATGGCGGGCGCTCTCGTGGTCGCGATCGTCGTCACGTTGATACCGCTGCTCAGGCGTGGGAACAACGAGTCCGACGAGGTATACGACAAAAAGTAGTAGTAGCTCTTTTGTGGCTCTTACCATGTGTTAAGGTTTTCTCAGAACCCGAAAAGACCTCGCGGGTTGCCGGCCTCCGGGCGGTTCGATGGCATCGATCAGAGCATCGCCCCGGCTGGCATGACGACCGATATTCAGACCACATTTCGACCACAACAGGGAGCAACCCCTTGGGTGATTCCAGCGCGCCCGACGCCCTCCGATACGCTACGGGCGCCACGCACAGGAACCACGGGAAGACCCCATCGATGCTTGACGACCGCCGGATTGAGGTGAAGCAGTGACGACGCCCGCGCAAGACGCGCCGTTGGTGTTCCCGTCCGTTGCTTTCCGGCCTGTCCGTCTGCTCATCGTGTGCCTCGCGCTGACCGCAGTGGCGCTGCTGGCTTCGGGCTTCACCGGCAACATCCTTTTCGGCGCGTTCTTCGGTGTCGGCCTCGGTCTGGGCCTGGTCAACGCACTGCTGGTGCGCCGGGCCGTCGAGTCGATCACCGCCGAGGAACACCCACTGAAGAAGAAGATGGCGGTGAACTCGGCCACCCGGCTGCTGGTCATCACCGCCATCGCGCTGACCATCGCGTTCGTCTTCCGGCAGCACGGCGGCCTCGCCGTACTCTTCGGGCTGGCGATCTTCCAGGCGCTGCTCGTGATGAGCACGAGCATCCCTGTGATGAAGAAGATCCGCCGCGACGGACTCAACGTGCTCGACACGGATTCGAAGGATTGATCTGAGCTACATGAACCGGCTGGACTCAATGGAGAGAAGACAGGGACGATGACCGAATCCATCCTCGCCGCAGAGGAAGGTGGCTCCGCCATCCACGTCGGCCATCACACGATGGTGTTCGAGCTGTTCGGCATGACGTTCAACGGCGACACGATTCTGGCCACCGCGATCACGGCCGTGATCGTCATCGCGCTGGCCTTCTACCTGAAGTCCAAGGTCACTTCGACCGGCGTCCCCGGCGGCGTGCAGCTGTTCTGGGAAGCGCTGACCATCCAGATGCGTCAGCAGATCGAAGGCTCGATCGGCATGAAGGTGGCACCGTTTGTGCTGCCGCTGTCGGTCGCGATCTTCGTGTTCATCCTGATCTCCAACTGGCTGGCGGTGCTGCCGTGGCAGTACGGCGGTTCGGACGGCGCCGCGGGCGAGCTGTACAAGCCGCCGGCCTCCGACATCAACTTCGTGCTCGCGCTGGCCCTCTTCGTGTTCATCTGCTACCACGCCGCAGGCATCTGGCGGCGCGGTGTGATCGGGCACCCGATCAAGGTCGTCAAGGGACACGTCGCGTTCCTCGCGCCGATCAACATCGTCGAGGAACTCGCCAAGCCCATCTCGCTGGCACTGCGACTTTTCGGCAACATCTTCGCCGGCGGCATCCTGGTCGCGCTCATCGCGATGTTCCCCTGGTACATCCAGTGGTTCCCGAACGCGGTGTGGAAGACCTTCGACCTGTTTGTCGGCTTGATCCAGGCCTTCATCTTCTCCCTGCTGACGATCCTGTACTTCAGCCAGTCGATGGAGCTGGATCACGAAGACCACTGAGCGCGACGACACATAGAGCGACGACCCATAGAGCACTGACGCAGTAACCGCTAAGTCCCTACGACCAACGATCACGAACTCTGGCGGCACCGCCCCAGTTATCAAGGAGGATAAGAGAATGGAAATCGACCCCAACGCCATCATCACTGCTGGTGCGTTGATCGGCGGCGGTCTGATCATGGGCGGCGGCGCGATCGGTGCGGGTATCGGTGACGGTATCGCCGGTAACGCCCTGATCTCCGGCATCGCCCGTCAGCCTGAGGCCCAGGGCCGGCTGTTCACGCCGTTCTTCATCACGGTTGGTCTGGTCGAGGCGGCCTACTTCATCAACCTGGCCTTCATGGCGCTGTTCGTCTTCGCCACTCCGGGCCTGCAGTAATCCACCGGCATGGGTGAACTCACCACATCTATCGTCGCCGCCGAAGAAGGCGGAGGGACCAGTAACTTCCTGATCCCCAACGGCACCTTCTTCGCCGTGCTGCTCATCTTCCTGATCGTGCTCGGCGTGATCTGGAAATGGGTTGTGCCACCGATCAGCAAGGTGCTGGCCGAGCGGGAGGCGATGCTGGCCAAGACCGCCGCCGACAACCGTAAGTCGGCCGAACAGGTCGCCGCGGCGAAGGCGGACTACGACAAGACCTTGGCCGAGGCCCGTGGCGAGGCATCCGCCATCCGCGACGAAGCACGCGTCGCCGGCCGTCAGGTCGTCGAGGAGAAGCGCGCGGCGGCCAGCGGTGAGGTCGCCGAGACGCTGAGCGCGGCCGACCAGCAGTTGTCGCAACAAGGTTCGGCCGCTCGGTCGGATCTGGAGTCCTCCGTCGACGGCCTGTCCGCGGCGCTGGCCAGCCGGATCCTGGGCGTCGACGTGAATTCAGGTGGGAGTCGTTAGATGTCGATCTTCATCGGACAGCTGATCGGCTTCGCCGTCATCGTGTTCGTCATCGTCAAGTGGGTCGTGCCGCCTGTGAAGGGGCTGATGCAGCGCCAGCAGGAGGCGATCCGGGTCGCGCTCGCCGAGAGTGCCGAGGCGAGCAAGAAGCTCGCCGACGCCGACGCGATGCACACCAAGGCCGTCGAGGACGCGAAGAACGAAGGTCAGAAGGTCACCGACGAGGCGCGCCAGGATTCCGAGCGGATCGCGGCGCAACTCGCCGAGCAGGCCGATGCTGAGGCCGAGCGGATCAAGGCCCAGGGCGCTCAGCAGGTTCAGCTGATGCGTCAGCAGTTGATCCGTCAGCTGCGATCCGGTCTCGGCAGCGAGTCGGTGCAGAAGGCCGAAGAGATCGTGCGCAACTACGTGTCCGATCCGGCCGCGCAGTCCTCGACCGTCGACCGGTTCCTCGATGAACTCGACGCGATGGCACCGTCTTCTGTGGTGCTTGAGGCCGGGGCGACGCTGAACCTGCGCGCGGCCAGCCGTGAGGCCCTGGCCGAGCTGGTCAAGAAGTTCGAGTCGGTCGCCGACGGCGCCGACTCCGGCACCCTGACCACGCTCGCCGACAACCTGGCGGCCGTGGCCAAGCTCCTGCTGGCAGAACCGACGCTCACCAAGCACCTCGCCCAGGCCACCGACGATTCGGCGCCCAAGGTCCGCTTGGCCGAGCGGCTGTTCGACGGCAAAGTCGACGGCAACGCGCTGGAGATCGTCAAGACCGCCGCCGCACAGCGGTGGTCGGTCGAGAGCAACCTGATCGACGGACTCGAGCACGTCGCCCGACTGGCCCTGCTGACGCGTGCGGAGCGCGACGGACAGAGCGAAGAGGTCGAGGACCAGCTGTTCCGAGTGGGACGGGTCCTCGACGAACAGTCTCGGCTGAGCCGGCTGCTCGCCGACACCACGGTGCCCGCCGACAAACGGGTCGAACTGCTCAACAAGGTGCTCGAAGGCGCCGGCGGCGTCAACCCCACGGTTTCGGCACTGTTGACGCAGACCGTCGAACTGCTGCGCGGTGAGCCCGCCGACTCAGTGGTCAGCGACCTCGCCGAGCTCGCCGTCACCCGGCGCGGCGAGGCGGTCGCCGAGGTCAAGGCCGCGGCCGACCTCTCGGAGCAGCAGCGCACCCGCCTGAAGGAGATCCTGAGCCGGATCTACGGCACCCCGGTGTCGGTCCAGCTCGACATCGATCCCGAGGTCCTCGGCGGACTCCTGATCACCGTCGGCGACGAGGTCATCGACGGCTCCATCTCATCGCGGTTGGATGCGGCCCGCACCGGGCTGCCGGACTGACCGCCCCAGAACTCGAGCAGTAACAACCACTAAGGCAGGAAGACGAAAAGCCATGGCAGAGTTGACAATCTCCGCTTCTGACATCGAAGGGGCGATCGAGGACTACGTCTCCTCCTTCACCGCCGACTCGGACCGGGAAGAAATCGGCACCGTGATCGACGCCGGTGACGGTATCGCCCACGTCGAGGGCCTGCCCTCGGTGATGACCCAGGAGCTCCTCGAGTTCCCGGGCGGTGTTCTCGGTGTCGCGCTGAACCTCGACGAGCACAGCGTCGGCGCGGTCATCCTCGGTGAATTCGAGAAGATCGAAGAAGGCCAGCAGGTCAAGCGGACCGGCGAGGTGCTCTCGGTGCCGGTCGGCGACGCCTTCCTCGGCCGCGTGATCAACCCGCTGGGCCAGCCGATCGACGGCCAGGGTGAGATCAAGGCCGACGGCCGCCGCGCACTCGAGCTGCAGGCGCCGTCGGTGGTTCAGCGCCAGGGCGTCGGCGAGCCGCTGCAGACCGGCATCAAGGCCATCGACAGCCAGACCCCGATCGGCCGTGGCCAGCGTCAGCTGATCATCGGCGACCGCAAGACCGGCAAGACGGCCGTCGCGGTCGACACCATCCTCAACCAGCGTGAGGCCTGGGAGACCGGCGACCCGAAGCAGCAGGTGCGCTGCGTGTACGTCGCGATCGGCCAGAAGGGCACCACGATCGCGTCGGTCAAGCGCGCTCTCGAAGAGGGCGGCGCGATGGAGTACACCACCATCGTCGCGGCCCCGGCCTCCGACGCCGCCGGCTTCAAGTGGCTGGCGCCCTACACCGGGTCGGCCATCGGCCAGCACTGGATGTATGACGGCAAGCACGTGCTGATCGTGTTCGACGATCTGTCCAAGCAGGCCGATGCCTACCGCGCCATCTCGCTGCTGCTGCGCCGCCCGCCGGGCCGCGAGGCGTTCCCCGGCGATGTGTTCTATCTGCACTCCCGCCTGCTGGAGCGTTGCGCGAAGCTGTCCGACGAGCTCGGCGGCGGTTCGATGACGGGTCTGCCGATCATCGAGACCAAGGCCAACGACATCTCGGCGTTCATCCCGACCAACGTCATCTCGATCACCGACGGCCAGTGCTTCCTGGAGTCCGACCTGTTCAACCAGGGTGTGCGTCCGGCCATCAACGTCGGTGTGTCGGTGTCCCGCGTCGGTGGCGCCGCGCAGATCAAGGCGATGAAGGAGGTGGCCGGCTCGCTGCGTCTGGAGCTCTCGCAGTACCGCGAGCTGGAGTCGTTCGCCGCCTTCGCCTCGGATCTGGACGCGGCCTCCAAGGCGCAGCTGGACCGCGGTGCCCGCCTCGTCGAGCTGCTCAAGCAGCCGCAGTACACGCCGTACCCGGTCGAGGATCAGGTCGTCGCGATCTTCCTCGGTACCAAGGGCCACCTGGACTCGGTGCCGGTCGAGGACGTCGCGCGGTTCGAGCAGGAAGTTCTCGAGCACGTGAAGGCTTCGCACGACGATGTCCTCAAGGAGATCCGCGAGACCAAGAAGCTCTCCGAAGAGGCCGAGGAGAAGCTGACGAACATCATCAACGAGTTCAAGAAGGGCTTCTCCGCCTCTGACGGCAGCTCCGTCGTGGTCAACGAGGCCGAGGCCGAGGCCATGGACGAAGCGGACGTCGAGAAGGAATCCGTCAAGGTCCGCAAGCCGGCCCCGAAGAAGTAGGACCGAGAGGGGTCTGGAGAGCTAGATGGCTGCAACACTGCGCGAGCTACGTGGGCGCATCCGTTCCGCCGGGTCGATCAAGAAGATCACCAAGGCGCAGGAACTGATCGCCACGTCGCGAATCGCCAAGGCGCAGGCCCGAGTCGAGGCGGCTCGGCCCTACAGCACCGAGATCACCAACATGCTCACCGAGCTTGCCAGCGCCAGCGCGCTTGATCACCCGCTGCTCGTCGCGCGGGAGAACCCGCGGCGGGCCGCGGTGCTGGTGGTGTCCTCGGACCGGGGGTTGTGCGGTGCGTACAACGCCAACGTGCTCCGCCAGTCCGAAGAGCTGTTCGCGTTGCTGCGGGAAGAGGGCAAGGAACCCGTCGTCTACACGGTCGGGCGAAAGGCGCAGGGCTACTTCAGCTTCCGCCAGCGCGAGATCACCGAGGCGTGGTCGGGCTTCTCCGAGCGGCCCACCTACGAGAACGCGAAGGAGATCGCCGACACCCTGGTGGCGGCCTTTATGTCCGGCGCCGACGACGAGGGCGACGACGCCGGTGCCGACGGCATCCTCGGTGTCGACGAACTGCACATCGTCTTCACCGAGTTCCGGTCGATGCTGTCGCAGTCCTCGGTGGCGCGGCGGATCGCGCCGATGGTCGTCGAGTACGTCGGTGACGAGCAGCCCGAAGATGGTCCGCAGACGCTGTTCTCGTTCGAGCCGGACGCCGAGACGCTGTTCGACGCACTACTGCCGCGCTACGTCGCCACCCGCGTGTACGCCGCACTTCTTGAGGCCGCGGCCTCGGAGTCGGCCTCGCGTCGGCGCGCCATGAAGTCGGCGACCGACAACGCCGACGATCTGATCAAGGCGCTGACCCTGGCGGCGAACCGGGAACGTCAGGCGCAGATCACCCAGGAAATCAGCGAGATCGTCGGTGGCGCCAACGCGCTCGCCGACTCGCGCTAGCCGACCAACTACACAAGCCCCTCCCAGGAAGCGAAGAGAAAATGACTGCTACCGCAGAGAAGACGACGGGTCGCGTTGTTCGCATCACCGGCCCCGTGGTCGACGTGGAGTTCCCGCGTGGCTCCGTCCCTGAACTGTTCAACGCGCTGCATGCCGACATCACCTACAAGGAGCTGTCGAAGACGCTGACGCTGGAGGTCGCGCAGCACCTCGGTGACAACCTGGTGCGCACCATCTCGATGCAGCCCACCGACGGCCTGGTCCGTGGCGTCGAGGTCACCGACACCGGCAACTCGATCTCGGTTCCCGTCGGCGACGGCGTCAAGGGCCACGTGTTCAACGCCCTGGGCGACTGCCTCGACGAGCCCGGCTACGGCAAGGACTTCGAGCACTGGTCGATCCACCGCAAGCCGCCGGCCTTCTCCGAGCTGGAGCCCCGCACGGAGATGCTGGAGACCGGTCTCAAGGTCGTCGACCTGCTGACCCCGTACGTCCGCGGCGGCAAGATCGCCCTGTTCGGCGGCGCCGGCGTGGGCAAGACGGTGCTCATCCAGGAGATGATCAACCGTATCGCCCGTAACTTCGGCGGTACCTCGGTGTTCGCCGGCGTCGGCGAGCGCACCCGTGAGGGCAACGACCTCTGGGTCGAGCTCGCGGACGCCAACGTGCTCAAGGACACCGCCCTGGTGTTCGGCCAGATGGACGAGCCGCCGGGCACGCGTATGCGTGTCGCCCTGTCGGCGCTGACGATGGCGGAGTTCTTCCGTGACGAGCAGCAGCAGGACGTGCTGCTGTTCATCGACAACATCTTCCGCTTCACCCAGGCCGGTTCCGAGGTGTCCACCCTGCTCGGCCGTATGCCGTCCGCGGTGGGTTACCAGCCGACCCTGGCCGACGAGATGGGTGAGCTCCAGGAGCGCATCACCTCGACCCGTGGCCGGTCCATCACGTCGATGCAGGCCGTGTACGTGCCCGCCGACGACTACACCGACCCGGCCCCGGCAACCACGTTCGCCCACCTCGACGCAACCACCGAGCTTTCTCGTACGGTGTTCTCGAAGGGCATCTTCCCGGCGGTGGATCCGCTGGCATCGTCCTCGACGATCCTCGACCCGGCCGTGGTCGGCGACGAGCACTACCGTGTCGCGCAGGAAGTCATCCGTATCCTGCAGCGCTACAAGGATCTTCAGGACATCATCGCGATCCTCGGTATCGACGAGCTCGCCGAAGAGGACAAGCAGCTGGTGCAGCGTGCGCGTCGTCTGGAGCGCTTCCTGAGCCAGAACATGATGGCGGCAGAGCAGTTCACCGGTCAGCCCGGTTCCACGGTGCCGCTGAAGGAGACCATCGAGGCCTTCGACAAGCTCACCAAGGGCGAGTTCGACCACCTGCCCGAGCAGGCGTTCTTCCTCATCGGTGGTCTCGACGACCTGGCGAAGAAGGCCGAGAGCCTCGGCGCCAAGCTGTGATGAGCGCTTGCGCGAAGAACCGTCGGGCACTGATGAGCGCTTGCGCGAAGAACCGTCGGGCACTGATGAGCGCTTGCGCGAAGAACCGTCGGGCACTGATGAGCGCTTGCGCGACGCGAAAGGTGGTGCATGATGGCTGATCTGCACGTCGAGATCGTCGCCGTGGAGCGCGAGCTGTGGTCGGGTGACGCGACTTTCGTCTTCACCCGCACCACCGCAGGCGAGATCGGCATCCTGCCGCGGCACATCCCGCTGGTCGCCCAGCTGGTCGACGATGCCATGGTGCGCGTCGAGCGCGAGGGTGAAGACGACCTGCGCATCGCGGTCGATGGCGGGTTCCTGTCGGTGACCGAGGAAGCCGTCCGCATCCTCGTCGAGAACGCACAGTTCGAGTCCGAGATCGACGCCGATTCCGCCAAGCAGGACTCGGAATCGGACGACGAGCGGACCGCGGCATGGGGTCGGGCGCGTCTGCGCGCTCTGGGCCAACTGGACTGACCGCCGATGAGCGCGTCCATGCTGTTCATGGTCGCGCTCGTCGGTGTGCTCCTTCTGGTCGTCATCGCGCTGTTCTACCGGCTGTGGAAACTACGCCAGGTCGGTGGAACGGCGGCGATCCTGCGTGATGTCCCCGCGGTGGGCGGCCACGGATGGCGCCACGGAGTGATGCGCTACCGCGGGGGAGAGGCCGGTTTCTACCGGCTGTCGAGTTTCCGATGGTGGCCCGACAGGACGCTGACCAGGCGAGGTCTGGAGATCGTCTCGCGGCGTGCGCCCCGGGGCGACGAGTTCGACATCATGACCGATCAGATCGTGATCCTCGAACTTCGGGATACCGGTCCGGAACGCGGCCGCGGCTATGAGATCGCACTGGATCGCGGCGCGCTGACGGCGTTCACCTCGTGGTTGGAGTCCCGGCCGTCACCGCGGGCGCGCCGGCGCGGCTACTGACGCTGACCGCCGGGCTGCCAGAGCACGTCACCGTCCGGGTTGGCGGCCCTGGACAGGATGAACAGCAGGTCCGACAACCGGTTCAGGTATTTGGCGGGCAGCACACTGACGGAATCGCCGTGGGTCTCGACGGCGTGCCAGGCCGACCGCTCCGCCCGGCGGGCGACCGTGCGCGCGACGTGCAGCAATGCCGACAGTGGCGTCCCCCCGGGGAGAATGAAGGAGTTCAGCGCCGGCAGCGGTTCGTTGAACTCGTCGCACCACGTCTCCAGCCGGTCGATGTACTCCTGCTTGATGCGCAGGGGCGGGTATTCGGGGTTCTCCACGACCGGCGTGGACAGGTCGGCGCCGGCGTCGAACAGGTCGTTCTGGATCTGGCGCAGGACTTTCCGGATTCGTTCCTCGGGGGAGCCCAGAGCCACCGCGACACCGATCGCCGCGTTGGCTTCGTCACAGTCGGCATACGCCGCCAGGCGGGCGTCGTTCTTCGAAACCCGGCTGAAATCGCTGAGCCCGGTGGTGCCGTCGTCGCCGGTCCGGGTATAGATCCGCGTCAGGTGAACTGCCATGGTCAAACGGTACCGGGACACCCCCGAGGGCTACGGCTCGGCAGCCTGACATGGCCCAACTGGCTGTCTACACTAACCGCGTGAGCGAGCGATTCGTGGTGACCGGTGGTTGCCGGTTATCAGGCGAAGTAGCCGTCGGGGGCGCCAAGAACAGCGTGCTCAAGTTGATGGCCGCGGCACTGCTCGCCGAGGGAACCAGCACCATCACCAATTGCCCGGACATTCTGGACGTGCCGTTGATGGCCGAGGTGTTGCGCGGGTTGGGCGCCACCGTCGAACTCGAGGGTGACGTCGTGCGCATCACCTCACCCGACGAACCCAAGTACGACGCCGACTTCGCCGCGGTTCGGCAGTTCCGCGCGTCGGTGTGTGTGCTCGGACCGTTGGTGGGCCGCTGCAAGAAGGCCAGGGTGGCGTTGCCCGGCGGCGACGCGATCGGTTCGCGACCGTTGGACATGCACCAGGCCGGGCTTCGGCAACTCGGGGCCCGATGCAACATCGAGCACGGATGTGTGGTCGCCGAGGCCGATCACCTGCGCGGAGCCGAGATCCAGTTGGAGTTCCCGTCCGTCGGCGCGACCGAGAACATCTTGATGGCCGCGGTGTTGGCCGAAGGTGTCACGACGATCCACAACGCCGCGCGCGAACCGGACGTCATCGACCTGTGCACGATGCTCAACCAGATGGGGGCGCAGATCTCCGGCGCCGGCTCGTCGACGATGACGATCACCGGGGTGGACAAGCTTCACCCGACCGAGCACAAGGTGATCGGCGACCGGATCGTCGCCGCGACGTGGGGGATAGCCGCGGCGATGACCCGAGGCGACATCTCGGTGACCGGAGTGGACCCGTCACATCTGCAGTTGGTGTTGCACAAGCTGCACGATGCCGGCGCCACGGTGACGCAATCCGATGACGGCTTCCGCGTGGTGCAGTACGAACGTCCGAAAGCGGTGAATGTCGCCACGCTTCCGTTCCCCGGGTTCCCGACCGACCTGCAACCAATGGCGATCGGCCTGGCGGCCGTCGCCGACGGGACGTCGATGATCACCGAGAACGTTTTCGAGGCGCGCTTCCGATTCGTCGAGGAGATGATCAGGCTCGGCGCCGACGCCCGAACCGACGGTCATCACGCGGTCGTCCGCGGGATCCCGCAGTTGTCGAGTGCTCCTGTGTGGTCCTCGGATATCCGCGCCGGCGCCGGGCTGGTGCTCGCGGGTCTGGTCGCCGACGGCGACACCGAAGTGCACGACGTGTTCCACATCGATCGCGGCTACCCGAAGTTCGTGGAGAATCTCGTCGCTTTGGGTGCGGAGGTCGAGCGGGTCAGCTAGACTTGGCGGGCCGAAAAGGCCTTCTACGCTGGCGATTTGGAACCTGACGCGAACTCTGCGTAGTATTTCCATCATCAGCAGCGAGCCCCCGGGGGTCCGGAAGGAAATCCGGGGCAGCGGCTTGACCGCCCGCCAGGGCTTATGTAGACTGGTGAGGTTGCCTTAAAACAGGCTCTGTTGTTTGAGAACTCAATAGTGTGTTTGGTGGTTTTTGTTTGTTGTTTTTTGACTCACCTCTTTTTCCCGTTTAGGGGTGGGTTGTTTTTTGATGCCAGTTTGTTTGGTGTCTTTTGTTTGTGATCGGATTTTTCTGATTCGAATTCTGCCTGGCCTTTTTGGTTGGGAAGTTTTTGTTTGGAGAGTTTGATCCTGGCTCAGGACGAACGCTGGCGGCGTGCTTAACACATGCAAGTCGAACGGAAAGGCCCTTCGGGGTACTCGAGTGGCGAACGGGTGAGTAACACGTGGGTGATCTGCCCTGCACTTTGGGATAAGCCTGGGAAACTGGGTCTAATACCGAATAGGATCACTGGCTTCATGGTCGGTGGTGGAAAGCTTTTGCGGTGTGGGATGGGCCCGCGGCCTATCAGCTTGTTGGTGGGGTAATGGCCTACCAAGGCGACGACGGGTAGCCGGCCTGAGAGGGTGACCGGCCACACTGGGACTGAGATACGGCCCAGACTCCTACGGGAGGCAGCAGTGGGGAATATTGCACAATGGGCGCAAGCCTGATGCAGCGACGCCGCGTGAGGGATGACGGCCTTCGGGTTGTAAACCTCTTTCGCCAGGGACGAAGCGCAAGTGACGGTACCTGGAGAAGAAGGACCGGCCAACTACGTGCCAGCAGCCGCGGTAATACGTAGGGTCCGAGCGTTGTCCGGAATTACTGGGCGTAAAGAGCTCGTAGGTGGTTTGTCGCGTTGTTCGTGAAAACTCACAGCTTAACTGTGGGCGTGCGGGCGATACGGGCAGACTAGAGTACTGCAGGGGAGACTGGAATTCCTGGTGTAGCGGTGGAATGCGCAGATATCAGGAGGAACACCGGTGGCGAAGGCGGGTCTCTGGGCAGTAACTGACGCTGAGGAGCGAAAGCGTGGGGAGCGAACAGGATTAGATACCCTGGTAGTCCACGCCGTAAACGGTGGGTACTAGGTGTGGGTTTCCTTCCTTGGGATCCGTGCCGTAGCTAACGCATTAAGTACCCCGCCTGGGGAGTACGGCCGCAAGGCTAAAACTCAAAGGAATTGACGGGGGCCCGCACAAGCGGCGGAGCATGTGGATTAATTCGATGCAACGCGAAGAACCTTACCTGGGTTTGACATGCACAGGACGCCGGCAGAGATGTCGGTTCCCTTGTGGCCTGTGTGCAGGTGGTGCATGGCTGTCGTCAGCTCGTGTCGTGAGATGTTGGGTTAAGTCCCGCAACGAGCGCAACCCTTGTCTCATGTTGCCAGCACGTAATGGTGGGGACTCGTGAGAGACTGCCGGGGTCAACTCGGAGGAAGGTGGGGATGACGTCAAGTCATCATGCCCCTATGTCCAGGGCTTCACACATGCTACAATGGCCGGTACAAAGGGCTGCGATGCCGTGAGGTGGAGCGAATCCTTTCAAAGCCGGTCTCAGTTCGGATCGGGTCTGCAACTCGACCCCGTGAAGTCGGAGTCGCTAGTAATCGCAGATCAGCAACGCTGCGGTGAATACGTTCCCGGGCCTTGTACACACCGCCCGTCACGTCATGAAAGTCGGTAACACCCGAAGCCGGTGGCCTAACCCTTGTGGAGGGAGCCGTCGAAGGTGGGATCGGCGATTGGGACGAAGTCGTAACAAGGTAGCCGTACCGGAAGGTGCGGCTGGATCACCTTTCTAAGGAGCACCACGAGAATCAGGCCCGCCCACATCGTGTGGGGTTCGGTGATCTGATCGATTCGTTGGATGGCCTCGCACCTGTAGTGGGTGGGGTCTGGTGCAACAACAAACGTTGAGCCGGCGGGGAAAACCGTCGGTGAAGGAAATTGCCGGACACACTATTGGGCTTTGAGACAACAGGCCCTGCGACCCGTTGGGGTCGGCCATCGCCCGTTGGGGTGGTGGAGCGTGTTGTTGCCCTGCTTTGGTGGTGGGGTGTGGTGTTTGATTCGTGGATAGTGGTTGCGAGCATCGAAGGATGCGCCGGCTTTCGGGTTGGTGTGTCTTTCATGTAATGCAAATTTCTGATTGATCCCAGCCTTTCGGGGTTGGGTGACTCATTTTTTGGTTTTGTGTTGTAAGTGTTTAAGGGCGCATGGTGGATGCCTTGGCACTAGGAGCCGATGAAGGACGTGGGAGGCTGCGATATGCCTCGGGGAGCTGCCAACCGAGCGTTGATCCGAGGATGTCCGAATGGGGAAACCCGGCACGAGTGATGTCGTGTCACCCAGCGCTGAATATATAGGCGTTGGGGGGGAACGCGGGGAAGTGAAACATCTCAGTACCCGTAGGAAGAGAAAACAACAGTGATTCCGTGAGTAGTGGCGAGCGAAAGCGGAGGATGGCTAAACCGTGTGCATGTGATACCCGGCGGGGGTTGTGTGTGCGGTGTTGTGGGGCGTTCCTTCTTCTCTCCGCCGAGAGGAGCGAGAGTGATAAACCGTTGGGTTAGTTGAAGTGGCCTGGGATGGCCTGCCGTAGTGGGTGAGAGCCCCGTAGATGAAAACTCAATGGCTTTCGTGGAATGTTTCCCCGAGTAGCAGCGGGCCCGTGGAATCTGCTGTGAATCTGCCGGGACCACCCGGTAAGCCTGAATACTTCCTAGTGACCGATAGCGGATTAGTACCGTGAGGGAATGGTGAAAAGTACCCCGGGAGGGGAGTGAAATAGTACCTGAAACCGTGCGCTTACAATCCGTCAGAGCCCTCCTTCGTGGTGGGGTGATGGCGTGCCTTTTGAAGAATGAGCCTGCGAGTCAGGGACATGTCGCGAGGTTAACCCGGGTGGGGTAGCCGTAGCGAAAGCGAGTCTGAATAGGGCGTATCCACACAGGAGTGTGTGGTGTAGTGGTGTGTTCTGGACCCGAAGCGGAGTGATCTACCCATGGCCAGGGTGAAGCGCGGGTAAGACCGCGTGGAGGCCCGAACCCACTTAGGTTGAAGACTGAGGGGATGAGTTGTGGGTAGGGGTGAAAGGCCAATCAAACTCCGTGATAGCTGGTTCTCCCCGAAATGCATTTAGGTGCAGCGTCGCAGTGTTCGTGTTGGAGGTAGAGCTACTGGATGGCCGATGGGCCCCACAGGGTTACTGACGTCAGCCAAACTCCGAATGCCGACACGGTGTAATGCGGCAGTGAGACGGCGGGGGATAAGCTCCGTGCGTCGAGAGGGAAACAGCCCAGATCGCCGGCTAAGGCCCCTAAGCGTGTGCTAAGTGGAAAAGGATGTGCAGTCGCGAAGACAACCAGGAGGTTGGCTTAGAAGCAGCCACCCTTGAAAGAGTGCGTAATAGCTCACTGGTCAAGTGATTGTGCGCCGATAATGTAGCGGGGCTCAAGCACACCGCCGAAGCCGCGGCAGCTGACTTTTGTTGGCTGGGTAGGGGAGCGTCCTGCATCCGGTGAAGCAGCCGAGTAATCGAGTTGTGGAGGGTGTGGGAGTGAGAATGCAGGCATGAGTAGCGATAAGGCAAGTGAGAACCTTGCCCGCCGGAAGACCAAGGGTTCCTGGGCCAGGCCAGTCCGCCCAGGGTGAGTCGGGACCTAAGGCGAGGCCGACAGGCGTAGTCGATGGACAACGGGTTGATATTCCCGTACCCGTGTGTGAGCGTCCCTGATGAATCCATCTTGCTAACCGCCCAAAACCAGGGCCACTGATCCCTTCGGGGTGACGGGTTCTGGGGCTGCGCGGGACCCAGGTGGGTAGTAGTCAAGCGATGGGGTGACGCAGGAAGGTAGCCGTACCGGTCAGTGGTAATACCGGGGTAAACCTGTAGGGAGAAACCTAGGCAAATCCGGGTTTCATAGATCCTGAGAGGTGATGCATAGCCGATTGAGGCGAATTCGGTGATCCTATGCTGTCGAGAAAAGCCTCTAGCGAGCGCACACGGCCCGTACCCCAAACCAACACAGGTGGTCAGGTAGAGAATACCGAGGCGTACGAGTGAACTATGGTTAAGGAACTCGGCAAAATGCCCCCGTAACTTCGGGAGAAGGGGGACCCACATACCGTCAACACCTTCGCGGTGGGCAGCGGGAGTGGGTGGCACAAACCAGTGAGAAGCGACTGTTTACTAAAAACACAGGTCCGTGCGAAGTCGCAAGACGATGTATACGGACTGACGCCTGCCCGGTGCTGGAAGGTTAAGAGGACCCGTTAACCCTTGGGTGAAGCGGAGAATTTAAGCCCCAGTAAACGGCGGTGGTAACTATAACCATCCTAAGGTAGCGAAATTCCTTGTCGGGTAAGTTCCGACCTGCACGAATGGCGTAACGACTTCTCAACTGTCTCAACCATAGACTCGGCGAAATTGCATTACGAGTAAAGATGCTCGTTACGCGCGGCAGGACGAAAAGACCCCGGGACCTTCACTACAACTTGGTATTGGTGCTCGATACGGTTTGTGTAGGATAGGTGGGAGACTGTGAAGCTGAAACGCCAGTTTTGGTGGAGTCGTTGTTGAAATACCACTCTGATCGTATTGGGCCTCTAACCTCGGACCGTCTATCCGGTCCAGGGACAGTGCCTGGTGGGTAGTTTAACTGGGGCGGTTGCCTCCTAAAATGTAACGGAGGCGCCCAAAGGTTCCCTCAACCTGGACGGCAATCAGGTGTTGAGTGTAAGTGCACAAGGGAGCTTGACTGCGAGACGGACATGTCAAGCAGGGACGAAAGTCGGGACTAGTGATCCGGCACCTCTGAGTGGAAGGGGTGTCGCTCAACGGATAAAAGGTACCCCGGGGATAACAGGCTGATCTTCCCCAAGAGTCCATATCGACGGGATGGTTTGGCACCTCGATGTCGGCTCGTCGCATCCTGGGGCTGGAGCAGGTCCCAAGGGTTGGGCTGTTCGCCCATTAAAGCGGCACGCGAGCTGGGTTTAGAACGTCGTGAGACAGTTCGGTCTCTATCCGCCGCGCGCGTCAGAAGCTTGAGGAAATCTGTCCCTAGTACGAGAGGACCGGGACGGACGAACCTCTGGTCCACCAGTTGTTCCACCAGGAGCATTGCTGGATAGCCACGTTCGGACAGGATAACCGCTGAAAGCATCTAAGCGGGAAACCCCCTCCAAGACCAGGCTTCTCACCCATTTAAGTGGGATAAGGCCCCCCGCAGACCACGGGATCGATAGACCAGACCTAGAAGACCAGCAATGGTCGCAGGGAACTGGCACTAACCGGCCGAAAACTTACAACAAACACAACAAAACCTCGCAACCACATCCACAGTCACACAGACTGCACCCCACCACCAAAAACAGGGGCTACAAAACTTCCCCCAACGGGGGATCACTGAAAAGTGAATAAAGTTACGGCGGCCATAGCGGCAGGGAAACGCCCGGTCCCATCCCGAACCCGGAAGCTAAGCCTACCAGCGCCGATGATACTGCCCACACGGGTGGAAAAGTAGGACACCGCCGAACACATTTTAAGCCCTGTGCCCCCCAATTCTGTTGGGGGGCACAGGCATTTGTGGGGAACGTACCTTCAATCGAATAGCGTCGGATATGCCGGCGAATTACTCTTCTCCATTCCCAGCAGCATTCTCTTGCGGTCCAATCCGCCGCCGTATCCCGTCAAACTCCCATTTGCGCCGATGACGCGGTGACACGGCACGATGATCCCGATGGGATTGTGGCCGTTGGCCAAGCCGACCGCCCTGAACGCGCCTGGTGTACCGATCAGCGTGGCGATCGCACCGTAGGAGCGCGTCTGTCCGTACGGAATGCTGCGTAATGCGTCCCAGACCTTCCGCTGGAACGGCGTACCGACCAGATCCAGATCGAGGTCGAACTCACGGCGTCGGCCACTGAAATATTCGTCGAGCTGGCATACCGCGTCGTCGAAGGCGGCATCGTCGCGCTGCCAGTGAGCCCGGTCGGGCTCATAGGTCTGGTCGACCATGCGCAGATGTTGCAGTCGGCCCGCCCTGCCGGCCAGGGTGAGCAGCCCTACGGGACTGTCCATCGTCCGGTATCGCACGGTCTCCATCACTTCTCCTTCGGTGGCCACTGATTCACACTGTGGTCGAGCACTGTCCAAAGATGTTGTGTCGCATAGGATCGCCACGGTCGCCACGCGCTGCTATGGGCGGTCAGTGGTCGCGGATCCGACGGTAGACCGACGTGCTTCGCGGCGGCGGCCACGCCGAGATCGGTGCCCGGGAACGCATCAGGGTCGCCCAGCCCGCGCATCGCGATCATTTCGGCCGTCCACGGCCCGATGCCGGGGATCCCCAGAAGGGTCTCGCGTGCGGCGTCCCAGTCACATCCCGGATCCAGCACGAGAGTGCCGTCCGACAGTGCCGTGACGAGCGCCCGCAGCGTGCGTTGCCGCGACTTCGGGAATGCCAAGTACTGCGGATCAATCTCGGAGAGTGCCTCCACCGACGGGAACACGTGGGTGAGCCGCCCCTCGGGATCGTCGACAGGTGTCCCGTACGCACCGGCCAGGCGCCCCACATGGGTACGCGCCGCGGCCAGGGAAACCTGCTGTCCGAGGACTACGCGCACGGCGAGTTCGTGCTCGTCGACGGTGCGGGGAATCCGTTGTCCCGGCGCCTTGGTCACGACAGGTGCGAGATGGGGATCGGCGCTGAGGGTGTCGACCACCGCTTCCGGATCGGCGTCTAGGTCAAGTAGCCGCCTGCACCGCGCGATGGCCGCCGACAGGTCGCGGAAGTCGTCGACGATGAGCCGGCAACCCACATGGTCGGGGTGGGGCGTCAGGCTGACGATGCCGGTTCCGTGCGGCAACCTCAGGGTCCGGCGGAAGGCGCCGTCGCGGACCTCCTCGACGCCGGGAACGGCGCTGGCCGCCAGATGCCCGAACAGTCCCTCGAAGGCGAACGGTGTGCGCACCGGCAGACGTAACGACATCACCCCTGTGCCGGGGGTGTCGTCGCTGCCGAACCGCGTTCGCGCCCGGCTGCGGAGCATCGTCGGGGTCAGATCGCAGACCGTGCGCACGGTGTCGTTGAACTGCCGAATGCTGGAGAACCCCGCTGCGAAAGCCACATCGCTGAACGGCATCTCGGTGGTCTCGATCAGGACCCGCGCCATCTGGGCGCGTTGAGCGCGTGCGAGTGCGAGGGGCGCGGCACCGACTTCTGCGTGCATCAACCGTTCCAGCTGCCGCACCGTGTAACCGACGCGGGACGCGAGCCCGCTGACTCCGTCGCGGTCCACGGTGCCGTCGGCGATCAGGCGCATCGCACGCGCGACGACGTCGCCGCGCACATTCCATTCCGGCGAGCCCGGCGACGCGTCAGGACGGCAGCGTTTGCACGCGCGGAAGCCGGCCCGCTGGGCCGCGGCCGCGGTCGGGTAGAAGCGCATGTTGCGCGCAAACGGTGGCCGTACCGGGCAGCTCGGACGGCAGTAGATCTTCGTGGTGAGCACCGCGGTGACGAACCAGCCGTCGAACCGGGCGTCCTTGGACTGGACGGCGCGGTAGCAGCGGTCGAAATCGGTGTGCACCCTTCGACCCTGGCATGTCGGTTACGGCAGGACTAGCGGAAAAGCGACATCGTCATCGCGGCGGCCGGCTCGGCTACGACGGTGTCTGCACACTGGAGATCACCAGCTGCAGATAAGGGCGGTAGAGGTCTTCGCCGTCGATGTGACTGTCCAGCGTGACACCGTCGTTGGCGGCCAGCACGATGCGTGCCAGCATCTCCGGCTCCATGCTGAGCGTTCCCCCGATGCGGGCCACGTTCTTGCTGATGAATTCCCCGAGGGCGCGTACGGTTTCGCGTCGCTGGGCGGCAACGCTTTCTCGCGCCTCCGGATTGCGCAACAGATACAGCGTGAGTTCGTACCCCAGCGCGGCCCGGTCGGCTCCGCTGCTCAGCTGGCGCCACCGTTGCGCGAGCTCGTCGACATCGACGTCGCTGAGGCGGTGGAAGGACATCATGACCTCGGCGAACCCGTCGAGAAAACGCTGCCGCTGACGGTCCACGACGGCGAGGAACAACTTCTCCTTGGCGCCGAACTGGGAGTAGATGGCCCCCCGCGTGAATCCCGCGGCGTCGGCGATCTCCTCGAGAGCGGCACCGGTCAACCCCTTACGGGCAAAGACCTCCTCGGCGGCGTCCAACAGGACCTGCCGGGTGTGCTCGGAGCGGCGTTCCTTGGTCCAGCGTTCAGCCACGGACATATTCTCCCACCCGGGTCGGTAATCGTGACGCCCCGCCGTCCGCGGCGGTCGACAGCGGCGTGCCGTCGGCCGTCCAGAATTGCTCGTCGAGCGCGGACTGCGGGAGGCCGGCGCGGATCAGCGCCCGCGCCTTGAATGCCCGAGCGGCGGCACTGAGCCGGTACCTGACCGGTTCTATCGCCGCGTCGGAGTCCTCCGGGTGGTCATCAGCCCAGTGGAGCCGGGTGTCCTCGGTCTGCGGGCTGGTCGTGGGGGCGTGGTCGAATCGCGACACCACCGCGCGGAAATCGCCGCGCCTGGGCGCTGCGGACTCCGACGACCCCGGCGACTGGGCGCGCACGCCGAGGATCGCCAACGCTTCGGTGTGAGCGACGTCGTCGGTGGTGACGACGACTTGCCAGCCAGCGCGACAGCAATCGAACATCAGGCCGCCCGCGTACCGGATCGCCTCCCCGACATCGTCGGTGATCACGTCGAGGTGATAGCCCATGTTCCCCTCCTCTGCGAGATGACCGCCAATGTGACGCCCACCACTTTATACATTGTTGTATCTGCGATACATCAGTGCATATAGTGAGTCCTGTCACATCCGCGGCACCTGGTACGCGACATCACTGCGACGTGGGTCGTCGCCGGTGGTCGACGTTGACAGAGGAGGACTTCCCTTGATGCCTTTAACTCGCCCAGGAGATTGGCTGGACCCCGATTCGGGCCTCGGCCTCAGCCTTGACGACGTCCCGCCGGGGACGTTCAACATGACGATTCCGACGGACCGGTACACCTGTCCGGAGTACGCGGCGCGGGAGCGCGAGGCGATCTGGTCGCGTACCTGGCAGATCGTCGGGAGAGTCGAGGACCTGCCGAAGCCCGGCGACTGGAAGAAGTACGACATCCTGGATCAGTCCTTCCTCGTCGTGCGCGGCAAGGACGAAGTGCTGCGTGGCTTCGTCAATGCGTGCCGGCATCGCGGAAATGCGCTGTGCATCACCGAAACCGGGAATGCCAAGCGTGGCTTCCTGTGTCAGTACCATCTGTGGTCCTACGACCTGGAGGGCAAGCTCAAGGGGCTGCTGCGCGAGAATCTTGCCGGCCCGATCGACAAGGCCGACAACTCGTTGCTGCCGGTATCGGTCGACACGTTCGCCGGTTTCATCTTCCTCAATCCCGATCCGGATGCAGTGCCGTTGCGCGACTACCTCGGCGAGGAGGTCGTCAGTCTGCTCGAGCCGTACAACGTCGAGCAGTTCACCACCGTCATGGACGTCACCGAGGCCATCGAGTGCAACTGGAAGGTCGTGATGGATGCCTTCGAAGAGGGCTATCACATCAACGGCATCCACCCGCAGCTGCTGCAGGTGCTGCACATCAACCCGAAGACCGCGCGGTACCGGTTCTTCGAAAGTCACAGTGTGGCAATGGCTCCGTTCGAGGTCGTGGGCGCCGACGTGCAGGATGAAGTGGCCGGTATTCTCGCGCTGCCAGAGACCTTCCCCGGTACCGTCGCGGTGATCCCGCGCTTCCAGGAGTTGATCGCGCGGTACCAGGATGCGGATGGCAAAGTAGACTTCCCAGAGGGGATGACGGCCCGCTTCCTGCTTCAGCAGGCGACGCGGGAAGTGCTGACAGGCATGGGACTCGACGTCAGCGGTCTGACCGACAGCCAGATGGTCGACAACCAGGGCTGGGTGTTGTTCCCCAACTACTTCATGACCGTGCGTGCCGGTGAATGTCACGTCATCATGTCGCGGCCGCATCCGAGTGGAGACCCCAACCGCTGCATCTGGCACGTGGCCAGCTACATGTACGTGCCCGAAGAGTTCCGCGATGCCGTGCGCGCCGAGGCGATCGTGGTCGATACTCCGGGCAGTCACAAATACTTCGAAGCGCTGCAACAGGACTACGAACAGATGCCGCGCCAGCAGAAGGGTCTGCGTAACGATCGCCTCGACCACATGTCGCTGGTCAAGGAGGAAGTCGTGATTGCGCACTACCACTCGGTGGTCGACCGGTACATGGCCGCGACGGGGGTCAAGGCATGACCGCGATCGACGACGTCATCGGTGAGAAGACGGGCCGCGCCCGAGCGGTTCTGGAATACAGCCAGACGATGCACCGGTTGGTCAAAGAGGCCAAGCAGCCCGGCTTCTCGGCCGAGAGTTGGGCCCCGCTGGCCGAGCTGATCGCCGTGGAGGACTTCGTCCGCGTCGGCCCGTTCAAGGAGGTGATGAACTGGGCCGAGTACGTCGAGTTCCTGACCAACTGGGCGAAATCCTCGGACTGGGACTGCTCGTTCAAACGGATCAGTGAGGCAGGCGACACCGTCTTCCTCGAACTCGAAGAGCGAAGCCAGATCGGTGATTTCAGCAGTGTGGTCAACAGCGCGTCGGTCTACGACTTCGACGCGTCCGGCAAGATCACCTACGTCGCGGTGTACCTGCAGATGCAGCTACCGGACTCGGCGCCGATCCCCAGCTTCGACGGCGCGGGGCAGGCGGAGTGACCGAGCAGTTGACGCCGGCTGACCTCGACACCGTTGATTTCTTCACCGACGACGAGTTGCTGCACGACCCGTATGACTACCTCGCGGCGCTGCGCAACGAGTGCCCCGTACGCCGGGAGACACACCACGACGTCGTGATGATCACCGGCTACGAGGAAGCTGTCGCGGTCTACAACGACAACGAGCGGTTCTCGTCGTGCACCGCGGTCACCGGACCGTTTCCGGGCTTCCCCGTTCCCCTTGAGGGCGACGATGTTTCGGAGATCATTGCGCAGCACCGGGACAAGCTCCCGTTCAACGACCAGCTGCCGACCCTGGACCCGCCGCTGCACACCGATCACCGCGCACTGTTGTCGCGAATGATCACGCCCAAGCGCCTCAAGGAGAACGAGGAGTTCATGTGGCGGTTGGCCGACCGCCAGTTCGACGAGGCACTTGCCGAGGGGCGGTGCGAGTTCGTCGGCGACTTCGGTAACCCGTTCGCCATGCTCGTCATCGCCGACCTGCTGGGGGTTCCCGAATCCGACCACGCCGACTTCAAAGACCGGCTCCTGAACTCCACGGGCACCATCGGCAGCAGTGGCGGCGACACCATGCACCACTCGCCACTGGAGTATCTGTACGGGAAGTTCACCGACTACATCACCGATCGTCGGGAGCACCCTCGCGACGACGTGCTGACCGGTCTGGCGACGGCGCTGTTTCCCGACGGCCGGACCCCACCGGTGCTCGATGTCGTCTGCGTGGCCGCCAACCTGTTCGCGGCAGGTCAGGAGACCACCGTCCGGCTGCTCAGCACCGCGGTGATGATGATCGCGGAAGATCCTGCGCTGCAGGCGAAGCTACGCGCCGACCGCAGCCTCATCCCCGGGTTCGTCGAGGAGGCCCTGCGGTTCGAAAGTCCGATCCGCGGCGACTTCCGGTTGTCCAAGGTTCCTGTCAGCGTCGGCGGCGTAGAGCTGCCGGCAGGGACAACGGTGATGCTGAACAATGCGGCGGCCAACCGGGATCCGCGCCGGTTCACCGATCCCGACACCTTCGACCTGCACCGGTCGAATGCCCGCCAGCACATCGCCTTCGGCCGCGGACCGCACAGCTGTCCCGGTGCTCCACTTGCCCGGGCGGAGGCGAAGGTCAGCATCAACCGGCTCCTGGACCGGACCTCCGATATCCGCATCGACGAGGACAAGCACGGGCCCGCCGATGACCGCCGCTACAAGTACCTGCCGACGTTCATCCTGCGCGGGCTGACCCGCCTGCACATCGAATTCTCTTAGGCGTCCGACACGATGCCGTTCGAAGACACCACCGCCATCGTCACCGGAGGCGCCGCCGGGCTGGGCCTGGCCATCACCGAGGCACTCGCCGCACGCGGCGCCAAAGTCGCGATCTTCGACATCGCCGTAGACGAGATCACCGCGCAGGTCGATCGGTTGCGCGCCGACGGCGCAAAGGTCGCGGGCTATGTCGTCGACGTCTCAAGCCGGGAGGCGGTCGAGCAGGCCGTCGCCGACGTCCGTGCCGATCTCGGTCCGGTGCTGATGCTGATCAACAACGCCGGTATCGAGCAGTTCGGCAAGTTCTCCGAGATCACCGACGAGCTGTGGGCCCGCGTGATGGCGGTCAATCTGCGGGGACCGTTCATCTGTACCCAGGCGGTGTTGCCCGACATGCGCGAGGCGCAGTGGGGCCGCATCGTGAACATCTCGTCGTCGAGCGCCCAGGGCGGGCAGTCCAGGATGGCCGCCTACGTCAGCTCCAAGGCCGGCGTGATCGGCCTGACGAAGAGCCTCGCGCTGGAACTCGGCCCCAAAGGCATCACGGTCAACACGATTCCACCCGGCATGGTGGTCACTCCGATGCTCGAAAAGGCCATCGAGGAAGGCCGATTCACCGCAGCGCTGGAGCATTTCGCCAAGATCACACCGGTCCGCCGAGCCGGCCGACCGGAGGACATCGCCAACGCGGCGATCTTCCTGTGTCAGGACGAATCCTCATACATCACCGGGCAGGTCATCCCCGTCAACGGAGGGCGTCGGACATGAGCACACCCGAGAGCACCGAGCCACTGCTCGCGCCGCTGACTGCCGATGAGTGGGGCGATGACGAGTACGCCGCGTTCGGTGCACTGATGGGCCTGCCGGGGGAGAAGGTCCCGCGGGCCGGTTCGGGGCACGCCGCAGACCCGCTCAAGTTCGACATCATCGGTCTGCTGGCCCGCCATCCGAAGATGGCCCGCAAATTCCTGGCGTTCAACGGCTGGCTACTGCAGCGTGGCGAATTGCCATTGCGGCTGAGGGAATTGGCGATCCTGCGGGTCGCTCACACCCGGCGATCCGCGTTCTTCTGGGGCGAGCACACCAAGGTCGCCGCCGAAGGCGGTGTGCCCGAGGCTGACATCGCGCTCATCGCCGGGGGTAACGAGGGTTTCCCCGGTGCTGATCGATTGGTGCTGGAGGCGACCGACGAACTGCTCGCGGACGGGCACGCCGGAGCAACGACGTGGGAGCGGCTGAGCGAGGAGCTCGGCACCCACCAGGCGATGGAGCTCATCTTCGTCGTCGGCACCTACGCGATGTTGGCGATGGCGTTCGACACGTGGCGGCTTGCCCCGCCCGCGGGCAGCGCCGTTCTTCCCGAACGGGTCACGGAAGAAAGCGATATCGAGGTATGACGACGACGGAGACCGAGACCGGGGTGTTGGCTGGTGATGAGCGGATGCTCATCGACGGGGAGTTGCAGTTGACCGGCAGTGGTGCGGCTTTCGAGGGTGCATCCGGCCGGTGACAGGTGGGCGGGGTGGCCACTGATGGCCCGGTGGAGGACATGGCGCCCGCGCGGTGGGGGCGGCACGGCGTGCGTTCGACGAGACGGACTGGTCGCGGGATCCGGATTCCGGTATCACTGCGTGACCCAGCTGCACGAGGCGTCGGAGCGTAACAAGGATCCGCTTCACCGAGGTCGACGCGGCGCTATCGCCGCCCGGCAGTGGCTCGCGCAGCGCTGCGGGGAGCGCTGAGTCATGCGCCCCGACGCACCGGCCCGAGCCGTTCGGCGATCCGCTCCACCATGTCCTCGACCTCCCCGAGTCGGGTCTGCACCCGCTCGGGGGCCCACGCCAGCGCGATCTCGGCCGGCGCCCAGGTGGTCTCGTCGATCGGGATCAGCTTGAACTCAGGCGGGGAGAAGATCTTGCCGATGAACGAGTCCGGCGCATAGCTGACGACGGCGACCAGGTGGCGGTTGAACACCTGGGTCGCCATCTCGACCTCGCCGCCGCGCTGGTTGGTGGTGCGGACGATGCGATGGATGCCGCGGCGGTTGAGCATACGGGTCAGCCCGGCCAGCACCACCGGGTTCGGCCGAGCGAAGTCGATGGCCACGTCGCGGTCGCGCAGCTCCTCGATGCTCACCAGATCGCGGGAGGCCAGTGGGTCGTCGAAGCGCACCGCGATCCCGCCCTGATAGCTGGCGACCACCCGGTGGCGCAGTCGCTTGTCCCCGGACGGCAGATGGATCAAGCCGATCTCGGCCTGTCCGGCGATGAGTTTCGCGGTGACCTCGGCTGCCGAACCCGGCACCGAGAACTCCGTCGGCACCGGCAGGCCGGAGATCGCGGTCTCCAGTTCGGCCAGCAGATCCGACGGCGCGTAGGCGGTCGCGCTGACCCGGATCGGGACCAGCCCACTCACCCCGCGCGCCGCGGCGGCCTTGAAGTCCTCGACCTGACGCAGGATCTCCCGTGCCGGGCCGACCAACTGCTGACCCAGCGGGCTGAGCCGAACCTCGTGGTAGCCGCGTTCGAACAGCGGCCCGCCGAGCTCCTTCTCCAGCAGTTTGATCTGCTTGCTCAGCGGCGGCGGCGTGATCATCAACTTGTCGGCGGCGCGTTTGAAGTGCAGCTCGTCTGCGACAGCGACGAAGTACTTGAGCCTGGTGAAGTCGATGTCCATTCCTGCCGCATCCGCATCGGGTGGCCTCTGCCACCCCGATGCTACGAGATCGGGTCCTGTGCCCCGATCACGTCGGCGCGGGCGCCTGCAGGGACGGGTTCTCCAGCACCCCGCGCTCAAGCAGCTGGGCGACCTCCGCGTCACCGAGCCCGAGCAGCTCGGCGGCGATCTCGGCGGTCTGTTCACCGAGCAGCGGCGCCTGTCCCAGCGGTGGGTCGGGCACGTGATCGCAGTGGATCTGCACGTTCTCCATCATGAACGGCTCGGTGCCGTGCGGATGCAGCTCCTCCCGGAACGCGCGGCGCTGCTCGTAGTAGCCCCACCGCGGGATCTCGTGGGCGTGCAGCACCGCACCGGCGGGCACGCCGGCGGCCTGCAGTTCGGCCATCGCATCCAGATGCGAGCGCTGGGCGGTCCAGGCGTGCACCGCGTCGTCGAGCGAGCCCACTTCGTCGGCGGAGTGACCCACCACCTCGGCGAGGGCGCGCCGATCGGCATCGTCACGTGCGGTGATCGCGACCCAGCAGTCCTCGCCGGCGGCCCGGTAGAGACCCCACGGTGTGTCCGCGACCGCCGCGCCGGCGCCGGCATTGCCGGCGCGCTGCAGTGCGTCGGCGGCGATGTCGGCGGCCAGATGGCTGAGCATGACCTCGGCCTGGGAGATGCTCGCCGCGCCGCCCTCGCCGGTGCGTTCGCGGCGCAACAGCAGCGCCAGCGCCGACAGCGTCCCGATCCGTGCGGCCACATGGTCGGGGTAGACGGTGACGGTGTCGCAGAACGTGTCTGGTTCACCCGGATAGGTCCACAGGTTCGTGAAGCCCACCGCGGCGCGCACCAGAGGGCCGTAGCCGAGCCGCTTCGCCCATGGACCGGTCGGGCCGAACGCGGAGCTGTCGATCACCACGATGTTCGGGTTGATGCGGCGCAGCGTCGCGTAGTCCATCCCGAGCGATTCGGCGACGCCCGGTTTGTAGTTGGTCAGCACCACATCCGACTGCGCCACCAGGCGGTGCGCGAGTTCGCGTCCCTCCTCCAGGCGCAGATCGATGCCGATGGAGCGCTTGTTGCGGTGGCCCGCGGCGAACGGCTGCGTCATCGCGGTCGGACGCCCGATCCGCAGACCGTCCATGTGCGCGGAATGCTCGATCTTGACCACGTCGGCGCCGAGATCACCGAAAAGCCTTGCGGTGTCGGCGCCGACGACGATCACGCCGAGGTCCAGGACGCGGATGCCCTCCAGCGGCAGCCCCTGTCCCTGCCGCGGCCTGCCCGCGAGCAGCGGTGCCCCCGACGGACGGGCCGACACGGTCTGCGGCGTGTTCAGTGAACTGGCGCGGTGGCCGTCGATCTCGCTGACGCCCACCGGGATCGGGGCCACCACACCCGGGGCCAACTCCGCATCGTGGAAGAACCCGCGGGCGGTGAAGTGTTCGGCGTTGAGCGCCTCCGAGAGCGTGAGCACCGCCGCGGCGGGAACGCCGTGGGCCTGGCACCGGGCCTCCAGTTCCGCCCGCGTCTTGTCGGCGCAGAACGCCTCGATCGCTTCGAGCAGATGGGGGGACCGGAACCGCTTCCCGAGCTTGTCGTAGGACGGATCCGCGAACTCCTCCGGGCAGCCCATCAACGTGAACATGCCCTGCCACTGCCGCTTCGACAGGATGCAGATGCGGACGTAGCCGTCCTTGCAGGCGATGATCGGATAGCGCTGCTTCTCGGCATCCCAGTTCCGCGGCTGAGCGCTGACCGCGACACCGGCAGATGCGCTGCCCGCCGAACCGAATGGCGGATCGAGAGCCTGCATCGCACCGTCGAGAACGGCGAAATCGATCAGATCACCCTCGCCGGTACGCAACCGGTCCAGGAAGACGCTCAACGTCATCACCGCGGCCTGGGCGGCCGCCACCTGGTACGGCAGGTCCGCGGGCGGGATCAGCGGCTCGCGCCCGGGGATGCCCGACCGTGACAGTTCGCTCGAAAGGGCATGCAGCACAGGGCTGGTGGCCTGCCAGGTGCGGTACTCGGTATCCCGCCCGAAGTCGCTGAGCGACAGGATCACCAGTTCCGGGCGCTCGGCATGGATGGTGCGAACCGCAAGCGCTGCCTCGGCTTCCGAGCCGGGGCGGCTGCTCTCGATCAGGATGTCCGCACCGTCGAGCAGCCCGGAGAACGCCTCCCTGCCCTCCGGCGTGGACGGATCCACCTCCACGGCGGGCATGCCGTTGCGGTTGATCGCGGTCCCGATCGCGACGCCGCCGACGTACGGGCCGACCGTCGCGTCGTCGGTCACGCCGCGCAAGCGCGCGACCGTGACGTCGGCGCCCAGATCGGCGAACAGGCGGCTGACCGCCGTCATCGGACCGGTGCTCAGATCCAGGATGCGGACACCGGAAAGCGGTGGGTCGTAACTCATCTGGTCAGTTCTTCCTGATCTCGCGGAACGGGATGTCACGGTCTACCTCGGGTTCCTTGGGCAGGCCGAGGACGCGCTCGCCGATGATGTTGCGCTGGATCTGATCGGTGCCACCGCCGATCGAGGTGAAGAACGCGTTGAGCGTCAGGAAGTTCACCTCGTCGGCCTCGGCGTGGTCCGGCCCGGCCAGCAGCGCGTCGGCGCCGATGATGTCGGTCTTCAGCCGGGCCTCGGCGTGCAGGATGCCCGATGTCGCGAGCTTGCCCAGTGACATGACCGGGCTGGCGGTGCCCTGCTTGGCCTCGGCCTTGGCGCGGGCGTTGTTGAGGCTGTTGAGTTCCCGCAGCGCGAGCACCTCGGCCAATGATCTGCGGATCGCGGAATCGTTCAGCTTTCCGTGTGCACGGGCCATCTCGATGAGGCTGTTCCCGCGGGACTGCTTGCGGTGCAGGCTGGTTCCGGTACCCATGATCGAGCGCTCGTAGGCCAGGGCGGTCTGCAGCACCCGCCAGCCGTTGCCGACGCCGCCGACCACGTACGCGTCGGGCACCTTGGCATCGGTGATGAACACCTCGTTGAAGTGTGAGTCGCCGGTGATCTGCACCAGCGGGCGGACTTCGATGCCCGGCTGCTTCATCGGCACGATGAAGAAGGTGATGCCCTTGTGCTTGGGCACATCCCAGTCGGTGCGGGCGATCAGCAGCGCGTACTGCGAGGTGAGTGCGCCGGAGGTCCATACCTTCTGGCCGTTGATGATCCACTGGTCGCCGTCGCGGACCGCGGTGGTGCGCACACCGGCCAGATCCGATCCCGCGCCCGGCTCGCTGTAGAGCAGGCAGGTCCGGGACTTCTCGGTCAGGAACTCGTGCAGCAGATCGGCCTTGAGCTGTTCGGTGCCGAACGCGAGGGCGGTGTTGGCGGGGATGCTGAACCTGTCCTGGCACGCACCCGGTGCGCCGGCCGCGCGGAACTCCTCGGCGATCACCTTGGCCAGCTTGTTCGGGTAGGCCCGGCCGTACCACTGCCTCGGGAAGGTCGGCGCGCCGTAACCGGCCTCGACCACCTTGTCCAGCCACGCGATCCGCTCGGGGGAGCTGACCCAGGGGTCGTCGGACTTGGGCAGGGTGACACCGGACCAGTTCTGGGCCAGCCAGCCACGGACCTCGGCGCGCAGCTCCTCGGCGCTGGGCAAGGGCAGGTCGCTCGTCCTGTTCTCAGTCATGCTCATGCGCCTTTCGAGGTCAGGTAGCGCTCGCGGTGCAGCCCGGAGTCACCGAACAGTTGCAGGCCGGAGCGCGCCCGGCGGACGTACAGGTGGCAGGGGTGTTCCCAGGTGAATCCGATGCCGCCGTGCATCTGCACGGCAGCCAGGGTGGTCTTGACGTAGGCCTCGGCGCAGGCGAAGCCGGCCAGCGCCACGGCACCGTCGCGGACCTCGGCGTCGGTGTCCGCGTCGGCGAAGCGCGCCGCGGCGTTCTGCGCCGCGGAAGTGGCCGATTCGACTTCCAGCAGCAGGTCGGCGGCCATGTGCTTGAGCGCCTGGAAGCTGCCGATCGCCCGGCCGAACTGGAAGCGCGTCTTGAGGTAGTCGACCGTGATGTCGAAGATGCGCCGGGTGCCGCCGGCCTGCTCACCTGCCAGCGCGATCAGCGCGTAGTCCAAGGCCCGCGCAACGGCGTCCCAGCCCGCGGTGCCGAGGCGGCGTGCCGGTGTGTTCGTGAACGTGTACGTCGACAGCCGCACCGTCGGGTCGAAGACGGTGACCGCCGCGCGTTCGAAACCCGCTCCGTCCGTGGCCACTTCGAATACCCCGATGCCGTCACCGGTGCGGGCGACGACGAGCACGACGTCAGCCACCTGACCCCAGGTGACATAGTGCGCGGAGCCGGTGAGCGTGCCGTCCTCAGCGGCCCCCACGTCGACACCGTCGGCCGTCCAGGTGCCGGACTTGCCGGTCAGCGCCACCGTGCCGATCGCGGTGCCGTCGGCCAGCGAAGGCAGCAGCCGCTGCTTGTCCTCTGCCGTGCCCGCGGCGTTGATCAGTGCGACGGTCAGCACGGCGCTGGAGATGAACGGTGCGGGCAGCAGCGCGGCGCCGGTCTCCTCCGCGACCGCCTCGAGTTCCTGGGCGTCGAAGCCCAGTCCGCCGTGTTCGTCGTCGACGAGCATGCCCAGCACGCCCTGCTCGGCCAGCTGCCGCCACAGCTGCCGGTCGAAACCCTCGTCGGACTCCATCACCCGCCGCACGTCGGCTTCGGTGCACTTGTCGGCGAGCAACTCGCCGACCGCGGTGCGCAGTTCCGCCCGCTCGGCCACACTGATCGTCATTGTCGACATGCCTCCTCTGGCTTAACGCACCCATCGTTGGCTGGGGACGGCCGGCTGTAAATCACGAATCGGCACACCCACGGGTTTCCGGTTGCGACATCCCGCCCGTCAGTCCAGCGCGGTCGGCGTTGCCAGGCGGGTCGGCTCGGTGTGCCCGCGCAGCGTCACCATCTCACCGAGCGTCCACCGCTGTCGTTCGTCGTCGGTGGCGCGGTTCACGGTGTCGGAAGAGGCGACCAGGTGCCCGTCGATCTTCTTGGCCAGTTCGCACAGCCGCGCCGCCTCGTTGACCGGTTCGCCGATCACCGTGTACTCGAAGCGTTCCTTGGCCCCGACGTTGCCTGCGACCACCTGTCCGGCGGCGACCCCGATTCCCGCATCGCATTCGGGCACCTCGGCGCGCAGCCGGCGCGCCATCGCGCGGGCGGCGGCCAGCGCCTCGGCTTCGGGGTTGTCGAGCGCCACCGGGGCGCCGAACACGGCGAGTACCGCGTCGCCCTCGAACTTGTTCACCAGCCCGTGGTGGTTGTCGACCTCGTCGACCACGACGTCGAAGAACCGGTTGAGCAGCTCGACGACCTCCACCGCGGGCCTGCTGGTCACCAGCTTCGTGGAGCCGATGATGTCGATGAAGATGACCGCGGCGTGGCGTTCCTCCCCGCCGAGCTCGACCTGCTGCTGCTCGGCGAGCAGCGCGACATCACGCCCGACGTGGCGGCCGAACAGGTCGCGGACCCGCTCACGTTCGCGCAGCCCGTGCACCATCGAGTTGAACCCGCGCTGCAGCTCGCCGAGTTCGGTG
The DNA here is from genome assembly GCF_010725485.1 of Mycolicibacterium parafortuitum. Classification (NCBI taxonomy): domain Bacteria; kingdom Bacillati; phylum Actinomycetota; class Actinomycetes; order Mycobacteriales; family Mycobacteriaceae; genus Mycobacterium; species Mycolicibacterium parafortuitum. The sequence goes on from NZ_AP022598.1 coordinate 3,106,879, forward strand.
CCGTCGAACACCACCAGGTTGCAGTCGAGTTGTCCTTCCTCGACCTGTTTGAGCGCCGACCGGACCACGCGAACCGGGGTCGCGATGAGCCAGGACAGCAGCCACATCAGGGTCAGGCCGAACAGCAGCGCGAACGACGCGATGATCATCACGGCCACCGCGAACTGGGTGGCGCTGAGGTTCTTCAACGACAGCGAGAACACCGCCAGCAGGAGGATCCCGAGAACGGGCACCCCGGAGCTGAGCAGCCAGACGGTCATCGTCCGGCCCATGACGCCGTGCGCCAGCCGGCGGGGCGGTCTGCCGGCCTCGAGTGCCTGGGCGGCGATGGGACGCAGCGCGAACTCGGTGATCATGTAGCACGCGGTGGCGACGACGATGCCGGGGAAACCGACCGCGAAGAGGAACCGGGGGATGAACGCGGAGTCGTGCAGGCCGTAGAGCACGGTCAAGAGCACCGCGCCGACGCCCCACAGCAGCAACAACTTCTGCGCGACGCGGGCCGGAGCGAGGAACACGTTGCGCTGGTCGGTGCTCGTCGGCTGACGTTCTTCGATGGCCCATCGCAGAGAGCGCACGGTCCGCGACGTGATCCAGGCCGTACCGAAGAACAGCGCGACCAGCATGTAGGCGGGCGTGACACCGAAGGTCAGCCAGGCCGGGGCGTCGGAGAACACGCTGGGGACCGGGATCGCGACCGTGTTCAGCAGCAGGGAGACCGCGATGCCGAGCATGTTGGTGAACAGGATGAAGAACGTCAGGATGATCTGGATCCGGATGCGCCGCCGGGCCTGGCTCTCCTCCGGCCTGCCCAGCAGCCAGGAGCCGTAGCCCGGCGTCTCCAACCGCCCGCTCTGGCGAGTCACTCTCTCAAGCACCCGGCCCAGCCGGTGCGGCACGCTCTTGGTGGCGGTCATCGTCACGCCAGCCTAGTGACACGTGCCCGGCCATCTATGGTGGTTCGGTGCGCCTTGTCATCGCCCAGTGCACTGTCGACTACGTCGGAAGACTCACCGCTCACCTGCCCTCGGCTCGACGGCTGTTGCTGTTCAAGGCCGACGGCTCGGTCAGCGTGCACGCCGACGACCGTGCCTACAAACCCCTGAACTGGATGTCCCCGCCGTGCTGGGTGGTCGAGCAGCCCGACGGCGACCACCCGATCTGGGTGGTGGAGAACAAGGCGGGGGAGCAGCTGCGCATCACCGTGGAGTCGATCGAACACGATTCGTCCCACGAGCTGGGGGTGGATCCCGGGCTGGTGAAGGACGGCGTGGAGGCCCATTTGCAGGCGCTGCTGGCCGAACACGTCGAACTGCTCGGCGCCGGCTACACGTTGGTGCGCCGCGAGTACATGACGCCGATCGGTCCGGTGGACCTGCTGTGCCGCGACGAGCAGGGGCGTTCGGTCGCCGTCGAGATCAAGCGGCGCGGCGAGATCGACGGTGTGGAGCAGCTGACCCGCTACCTGGAACTGCTCAACCGTGACTCGCTGCTGGCCCCGGTTGCGGGCGTATTCGCCGCCCAGCAGATCAAGCCGCAGGCCCGCACTCTCGCAACCGATCGCGGAATCCGGTGCGTCACACTCGATTACGACAAGATGCGCGGTATGGACAACGACGAGTTCCGCCTGTTCTGATGAAGAAGCGGCGTGCGGGGAGCAAGCGGACGCCGATCGCGGCTCCGCTGCCTGCGCCGCGGCGTATCGAGATCGGGTCTGACGGCTACGACTACGAGGTGCGGCCCGTCGCGGCGGCCAGGGCTACCAAGACCTACCGGTGTCCGGGATGCGACCACGAGATCAGACCGGCGACCGCGCATGTGGTGGTGTGGCCGGCCGACGGCGTCGGCGACGTCGAGGACCGCAGGCACTGGCACACGCCGTGCTGGACGCACCGGGACACCCGGGGTCCGACGCGTCGCTGGTCGTGAGTTAGTGGTCCGAATCCTGGGCAGGCTCGACGAGCTCGATCAGCACGCCGCCGCCGTCCTTGGGATGGATGAAGTTGATCCGCGAGTTGGCGGTGCCGCGCTTGGGGGCTTCGTAGAGCAGCCGCACACCCTGCTCGCGCAGGCGCTCGCTGAGGGTGTCGAGGTCGCTGGTGCGGTACGCGAGCTGCTGAAGACCGGGGCCACGCTTGTCGATGAACTTCGCGATCGTGGAGGTCTCGTCCAGCGGGGACATCAGCTGGATCTGTGCGCTGCCGACCGGGGCGCCGCGCACCGACAGCATGGCCTCGCGGACACCCTGCTCTTCGTTGATCTCTTCGTGCAGCACGATCATGCCGAGGTGGTCGTGATACCACTTGATCGCCGCGTCCAGATCCGGGACGGCGATGCCGACATGGTCGATGCCGGTCACAAGCGCGGTGGCCAGTACCGGACGGGCGTCAGTCTGCTCGGCGGTCATGAAGAAAACGTAACCTAACGACATCGGTTTCGAATAGCTCGGGGTCCACGTATAGCCTCTGTTCAGCCGTTCGAAACAAGTCTGGAGGTCGCCATGACGACATCAGTGATCGTTGCTGGAGCCCGTACGCCCGTTGGCAAGTTGTCGGGTTCGCTGAAGGGTTTCAAGGGCAGTGACCTCGGTGCCGTGGCGATCAAGGGCGCGCTGGAGAAGGCGAACGTTCCCGCCTCCGCCGTCGAGTACGTGATCATGGGCCAGGTGCTCTCGGCCGGGGCCGGGCAGATGCCCGCACGCCAGGCCGCGGTCGCCGCCGGGATCCCGTGGGACGTGGCGTCGCTGACCATCAACAAGATGTGCCTGTCCGGCATCGACGCGATCGCGCTGGCCGATCAGCTGATCCGGGCCGGGGAATTCGACGTGATCGTCGCCGGCGGCCAGGAGTCGATGACCCAGGCGCCGCACCTGCTGATGAACAGCCGCGCGGGCTACAAGTACGGCGACGTCACCGCGCTCGACCATCTGGCCTACGACGGCCTGCACGACGTGTTCACCGACCAGCCGATGGGCGCGCTCACCGAGCAGCGCAACGACGTCGACCAGTTCACCCGCGAGGAGCAGGACGCGTTGGCCGCCGAGTCGCACCAGAAGGCCGCGCGCGCCTGGAAGGACGGGGTGTTCGCCGACGAGGTCGTGCCGGTGAAGATCCCGCAGCGCAAGGGTGATCCGATCGAGTTCACCGAGGACGAGGGCATCCGCGCCGACACCACCGTCGAGTCGCTGGCCGGCCTGCGGCCCGCGTTCCGCAAGGACGGCACCATCACCGCCGGGTCCGCGTCGCAGATCTCCGACGGCGCGTGCGCCGTCGTCGTGATGAACAAGGCCAAGGCCGAGGAGCTGGGCCTGACCTGGCTGTGTGAGATCGGCGCCCACGGCGTGGTGGCCGGTCCGGACTCGACACTGCAGAGCCAGCCCGCCAACGCGATCAAGAAGGCCATCGCCAAGGAAGGCATCAGCGTCGACCAGCTCGACGTCATCGAGATCAACGAGGCGTTTGCGGCGGTGTCGCTGGCGTCGACGAAGGAGCTGGGCGTGGATCCGGCGAAGGTCAACGTCAACGGCGGGGCCATCGCCATCGGGCACCCGATCGGGATGTCCGGAGCCCGCATCACCCTGCACGCCGCGCTGGAGCTGGCGCGCAAGGGTTCGGGCTACGCGGTCGCCGCGCTGTGCGGCGCCGGCGGCCAGGGCGACGCGCTGGTGCTCCGCAGGCCCTGAGCGCCCGGTTCGTCAACGACGCAATGTAGTAGCTGAGGTCCGCTTCGGGCACAATGGCGGCCATGACTAGCGCTTATGACCTCCGCACCGCGGCGGGATGGTTCCGGTTGATCGCGTTCGCCGAGGCGGTGAGCTGGGTCGGTCTGCTGCTGGGCATGTACTTCAAGTACCTGGGTTCCCCGCAGACCGAGATCGGTGTGAAGATCTTCGGCCCGCTGCACGGCGCCGTCTTCGTCGCGTTCGTCGCCGCCGCACTCGCCGTCGGCTACACCGTCCGATGGGGCGCGCTGACATGGTTGCTGGCGTTGCTGGCGAGCATCGTGCCACTCGGTAGTGTGATGTTCCTCATATGGGCTGATCGGACCGGTCGGATGGGCTCGCGGCCGGCGCCGGAGCGCATCGGCGGGACGGGCACTCCGGTACCGGAAACGACGTGACAGACTTGTCCTTGTGACACGTCCAGGACCACGAATCTCACCCGCTCTGGCCGGTGCGGTCGACCTGTCGGCCCTCAAACAGCGGCCCGCCCCGTCCGGCGAAGGCGCATCCGGCGCGACGCCCGGCGGAGTGGAGGTCACCGAAGCCAACCTCGAAGCCGAGGTGCTGGTCCGGTCCACCGAGGTGCCCGTCGTCGTGCTGCTCTGGTCGCCGCGCAGCGACGCCAGCATCCAGCTCGGTGAAGCACTGGGAGCGCTGGCCGCCGCCGACGGATCCACATGGGCCTTCGCGACGATCAACGTCGACACCACCCCGCGGGTTGCGCAGATGTTCGGTGTGCAGGCCGTGCCGACCGTGGTGGCGCTCGCCGCGGGCCGGCCGATCTCCAGCTTCGAGGGCATGCAGCCGCCGGACCAGCTTCGCCGCTGGATCGACTCGCTGTTGAACGCCGTCGCCGGCAAACTCGGCGGCCCGGGCGGCGACGCGCCGGAGGACGAGGTCGACCCGCGTGTCGAACAGGCCAGGTCGCTGCTCGACTCGGGCGACTTCGACGGCGCCCTCGCGGCCTACCAGGCGATCCTCGACGCCGAGCCGAACCACGACGAAGCCAAGGGGGCGGTGCGCCAGATCGCGTTCCTGCAGCGTGCGACGACCCATCCGCAGAACGCGGTCGCGCTCGCCGACGCCGCACCCGACGACATCGACGCCGCATTCGCCGCCGCCGACGTCGAGGTTTTGCAGCAGCAGATCGCACCCGCGTTCGCACGGCTCACGGCGTTGGTGAAGCGCACCGCCGGAGACGACCGCACCAGGGTGCGTACCCGGCTGATCGAGCTCTTCGAGTTGTTCGATCCTGCCGACCCCGAGGTGATCGCGGGGCGGCGCAACCTCGCCAACGCGCTGTACTGACGTCGGCGCGACCGGTCAGCGCGCCTGGGGCGGCTCGGGGATCTCGGGCTCGAACCACAGCGCCGACAGCGGCGGCAAGACCATCACCGCCGAGGCGGGCCTGCCGTGCCACGGCTCGTCGGTCGCCTCGACCGCGCCGTAGTTGCCGATACCCGACCCGTGATAGGTGTCGGAGTCGGTGTTGAGAACCTCGCGCCAGGTCCCGGCGTGCGGCAATCCCAGCCGGTAGCTGCTGTGTTCGGATCCCGAGAAGTTGAGCACGCACGCCAGCATCGAGCCGTCGTCGCCGAACCGGAGGAAGCTCAGCACGTTGTTGGCCGAGTCGTTGGCGTCGATCCACGAGTAACCCTCGGGTTGGGTGTCCCGCGACCACAGCGCCCGGCGGCTGCGGTAGATGGCGTTCGCGTCGGTCAGCATGCGCAGGATTCCGTCGGAGAAGCCCTGCTCGTCGAGCTGGTACCAGTCGACGCCGCGCTCCTCGGACCATTCGGCGCGTTGTCCGAACTCCTGGCCCATGAACAGCAGCTGCTTACCGGGATGGGCCCACTGATAGGCCAACAGGCTGCGGATGCCCGCGGCCTTCATGTGGTCGTTGCCCGGCATCCGGCCCCACAGCGTGCCCTTGCCGTGCACCACCTCGTCGTGACTGATGGGCAGCACGAAGTTCTCGCTGAACGCGTACAGCAGCGAGAACGTCATCTCGTGGTGGTGGTAGCTGCGGTGGATGGGGTCGCGCTTGATGAACTCCAGCGTGTCGTTCATCCAGCCCATGTTCCACTTCATCGAGAAGCCAAGGCCGCCAAGGTTTGTCGGGCGGGTGACGCCGGGCCAGGAGGTGGACTCCTCGGCGATCGTGACCACGCCGGGGTTGATCTTGTGCACGGTGGCGTTCATCTCCTGAAGGAACTGCACCGCCTCCAGGTTCTCGCGACCGCCGTAGATGTTCGGGGTCCAGCCGCCCTCCGGGCGTGAGTAGTCGAGATAGAGCATGGACGCCACGGCGTCCACCCGCAGGCCGTCGACGTGGTACTCCTGCAGCCAGTACAGCGCGTTGGCGACCAGGAAGTTCCGGACCTCGGCCCGGCCGAAGTCGAAGACATAGGTGCCCCAGTCCAGCTGCTCACCCCGTCGGGGGTCGCCGTGCTCATAGAGCGCGGTGCCGTCGAACCGGCCCAGCGCCCACGAGTCCTTCGGGAAGTGCGCGGGCACCCAGTCGACGATGACGCCGATCCCGGCACGGTGCAGCGCGTCGACCAGGTACCGGAACTCGTCGGGGGAGCCGAACCGCGCCGACGGCGCGTAGTACGACGTGACCTGGTAGCCCCACGAGCCGCCGAACGGATGCTCGGCCACCGGCAGCATCTCGACGTGGGTGAAGCCGTGTTCGACGAGGTATTCGGTGAGTTGCTCGGCGAGCTCGGTGTAGCTGAGCCCGGGCCGCCACGAACCCAGGTGCACCTCGTAGGTGCTCATCGGCTCGAACACGGGGTTGCGCAGTGCGCGCCCGCTCATCCACTCGGCGTCGTCCCAGGTGTAGCTGCTCTCGAACACCCGCGAGGCGGTCTGCGGCGGGATCTCGGTGGCGAAGGCCATCGGATCGGCGCGATCGGTGACCGCGCCGTCGGCGCCGTGCACCCGGAACTTGTAGAGGCCGTGCTCGGGAAAGCCGGGCCAGAACAACTCCCAGACGCCGGTGGACCCGAGCACCCGCATCTGCGCTTCGTTGCCCCAGTGGTTGAAATCGCCGGTGACGCTGACGCCCTTGGCATTCGGCGCCCATACGGCGAACGACACCCCGGTCACCTCACCGTCGGCGGTGGTGAACGTGCGCCGGTGCGCGCCCAGCACCTCCCAGAGCCGCTCGTGCCGGCCCTCGGAGAACAGGTGCAGATCGACCTCACCCAGGGTCGGCAAGAATCGGTAGGCGTCGGCCACGGTGTGCACGAACGCGGACTCGTCGTCGGAGTAGCGGATCTCGAACCGGTAGTCGATCAGGTTGGTGAACGGCACGGCGACCGCGAACAACCCGGCCTCGACGTGGCGCAGCGCGTACCGGTTGGCGCCGATGACCGCGACGACCGATACGGCGTGCGGCCGGTAGGCCCGGATGACGGTGTGGTCGCCGTACTCGTGCGCGCCGAGCACCGAGTGCGGGTCATGGTGTTCGCCGGCCAGCAGCCGGTTCAAGTCGGAGGTGTGCGGCCGCAGATGCGGGCTGTCGATCTGATTCTCCAGGTTGGACGCGTTGGTCATGTCGTCACTCCCTACGCAACAGGTTGGTTCGTTGGTCGGCCGGAACTTGCGGCATGTTCAGCACATGCGCCACCGCTCGGGCGGGGTCCAGGCGCACGTAATTGCTTTGCCCCCACTGGTATTCCTCACCGGTGATCTCGTCGCGCACCCAGAAGCGGTCCTGGGGTTCCATACCCAGCGCGCCCATGTCCAGCCACAGGATGCCCTCTTCGGCGCCGAACGGATTGATCGTCACCACCACCAGGACCTGATCGCCGGACGCCGGGTCGAACTTGCTGTAGGCCAGCAGAGCGTCGTTGTCGATGTGGTGGAACGTGATGGTGCGCATCTGTTGCAGCGCTGGGTGGACCCGACGGATCTCGTTCAGCCTTGTGATGAACGGCTCCAGCGACTCGCCGTCGGCGAGTGCGGCCTCGAAATCGCGGGGTCGCAGCTCGTACTTCTCCGAGTTCAGGTACTCCTCGCTGCCCTCGCGCACCGCGCGGTGCTCGAACAACTCGTACCCCGAGTACATCCCCCACGTGGGGCTCATCGTCGACGCCAGCACCGCCCGGATCGCGAACATTCCCGGCCCGCCGTGCTGCAGGCTCTCGTGCAGGATGTCGGGGGTGTTCACCCACAGGCTCTGCCTGCAGTAATCGGCGTGCTCGGCGATGGATCGACCGAACTCGACGAGTTCCCACTTGGCGGTGCGCCAGGTGAAGTACGTGTACGACTGCGTGTACCCGAGCTTGGCCAGCCCGAACAGCCGGGCGGGCCGGGTGAACGCCTCGGCCAGGAACAGCACGTCGGGATCGATGTTCTTGACCTCGGCGATCAGCCAGGCCCAGAAGTTCGGCGGCTTGGTGTGCGGGTTGTCGACACGAAAGACCTTGACGCCGTGGGACACCCAGAACTTGACGACGCGAAGCACTTCCTCGTACAAGCCCGCTGGGTCGTTGTCGAAGTTCAGCGGGTAGATGTCCTGGTACTTCTTCGGCGGGTTCTCCGCGTACGCGATGGTGCCGTCGGGCAGGACCGTGAACCACTCGGGATGCTCGCGCGCCCACGGATGGTCCGGGGCACACTGCAGCGCGAGGTCGAGGGCGATCTCCAGGCCCTCGTCGCGCGCGGCACTGACGAAGTCGTCGAAGTCCTCGATGGTGCCGAGATCGGGGTGCACCGCATCGTGGCCGCCCTCGTCGCTACCGATCGCCCACGGCGACCCGACGTCACCGGGGGCGGCGGTGACGCTGTTGTTGCGGCCCTTGCGGTGCACCTTGCCGATCGGATGGATCGGCGGCAGGTAGACGATGTCGAAGTTCATCCGCGCGATGCGCGGCAGCGCCTTGGTGGCGGTTTCAAACGTGCCGTGCACCGGGTTGCCCGCATGGTCCCAGCCGCCCGTGGACCGCGGGAAGATCTCGTACCAGGAGCTGAACCGGGCCAGCGGCCGGTCCACCCACACGCCGTACTGCGTCCCGCGGGTGACCAGCTCACGCAGCGGGAACCGGTCCAACAGCGCGGTCAGCTCGGGCGCCAGTGCGGCGCCTGCGCGGTAGAACGGGTCGCCGGGTTCGCGCAGCCGCGCGACGGCCTCGGCGAGCGGGTACCGGTCCTGGCGGGGGACCCCGGTGGCAGCGCGTTCCAGCAGTCGCGCCCCGATCAGCAGGTCGTTGTCGAGTTCGGCTTCGCTCTGCCCGGCGTCCAGCTTGGCGGTGACGTTCTTGCGCCAGGTGGCGATCGGGTCGCTCCAGCCGTCGACGCGGAAGGTCCACAGCCCGACCGCGTCGGGGGTGAACTGGCCGTGGAACACGTCTGGTGTGCGGCCCTGCGCCATCGGCAACGCGGTGGGTCTGCCCCGGTCGCGCGGGGTGACGACCTCCTGGATCGGGACAGCTTCGGGTGAGCGTGCCAGCCCCGGGGGATCGTCGGCCAACGCCGGATAGTCGGTGCCGTGGTAGCGCACCACCAGCGTGGCCGCCACCGCGTCATGGCCCTCGCGCCAGACCGTCGCACTGACCGGCAGAATCTCGCCGACCACGGCCTTGGCGGGGAAACGCCCGAGGGAAACCACGGGCTGGACGTCATCGATCTCGATACGACCGGCGGTCACTTGCGACTCTCCCTACCACTCGAACATGCTGCCCGGCGTCCACCGCGCGCGTCGTTTCTGGTCTCGTCTTCGGCCTCGATGTGCCCTGTCGCGCCTATACCCACCGTAGTGTCCGGCTCAACCTTCTGTCGGTCATCCGAGGCGGCGGACGCGGGCGGCCGGCCACAGTAACGTGAAGACGCGTGAAGGCACTCCGCAGGTTCACCGTCCGCGCCCATCTTCCCGACCGACTGACGGCGCTGGAACCGCTGTCGGTCAATCTGCGCTGGTCATGGGACAAGCCGACCCAGGATCTGTTCGAGGCGATCGACCCACAGGTGTGGGATCAGGTGGACGGGGACCCGGTGGCGCTGCTCGGGCAGGTGGCCCCCGCCCGGCTGGAGGAACTCGCCGGTGACGAATCGTTCGTCCAGAGGCTCGGGCTGCTGGCCGCGGATCTCGATAACTACCTGACCAGGCCGTTGTGGTACCAGGGGCTGGCCGGTGAGCAGGGCGTCGAACCGCCGAAAGGCATCGCGTACTTCTCGATGGAATTCGGCGTGGCCGAGGTGTTGCCGAACTATTCCGGCGGCCTCGGGATCCTCGCCGGCGACCACCTGAAGTCGGCCTCCGATCTCGGGCTGCCGCTGATCGCCGTCGGGCTGTACTACCGCTCCGGGTACTTCCGCCAGTCGCTGTCGGCCGACGGCTGGCAGCACGAGAGCTATCCCGCGCTCGATCCGCAGGGTCTGCCGCTGCGACTGCTTACCGACCAGGCCGGCGCCCCGGTGCTGATCAAGCTCGCCCTGCCCGACGACGCACAGCTCAACGCTCAGGTATGGGTCGCGCAGGTCGGCCGAATCCCGTTGCTGCTGTTGGATTCCGACATCCCGGAGAACGAGCACGACCTGCGCACCGTCACCGACCGGCTCTACGGTGGCGACCAGGAACACCGGATCAAGCAGGAGATCCTGGCCGGGATCGGCGGGGTTCGGGCGATCCGGGCGTTCACCGAGATCGAGGGGCTTCCCGCACCCGAGGTGTTCCATATGAACGAGGGCCACGCCGGCTTCCTCGGCGCCGAGCGGATCCGTGAGCTCATCGAGGCGGGCCTCGACTTCGACACCGCGCTGGCCGTGGTGCGGGCGTCGACGGTGTTCACCACCCACACACCGGTGGCCGCGGGCATCGACCGTTTCCCGGCCGAGATGGTGGAGCGCTACTTCGGGGCCGGATCCGAGGAGGCATCGGTCGGCGGTTCCCGGCTGCTGCCGGGCGTGCCGCTTGAGCGCATCCTCGCCTTCGGCGCCGAAGACGACCCGTCGAAGTTCAACATGGCGCACATGGGCCTGCGGCTCGCGCAGCGCGCCAACGGCGTCTCGCTGCTGCACGGCCGCGTGAGCCGCGAGATGTTCAACGAACTGTGGCCGGGGTTCGACCCGGCCGAGGTGCCGATCGGATCGATCACCAACGGGGTGCACGCGCCGACCTGGGCGGCCCCGCAGTGGATCGAGCTCGGCCGCGAACTGCTCGGCAGCGAGGACCTGACCCAGCTGCGCGAGATGGAGTCCTGGTCGAGGCTGCAGAAGGTCGACCCGGGTCATCTGTGGTGGATCCGAAACCAGCTGAGAGCGGAGCTGATCGAGGACGTGCGGGCCCGGCTGCGCCGTTCCTGCCTGCAGCGCGGTGCCTCCGACGCCGAGTTGGGCTGGATCCCAACGGCTTTCGATCCGAACGTGCTGACCATCGGCTTCGCTCGCCGGGTTCCCACGTACAAGCGGCTGACGCTGATGCTGCGGGATCCGGAGCGGCTGGCCAACCTGCTGCTCGACGACAACAGGCCGATCCAGCTCATCGTCGCCGGTAAATCGCATCCCGCCGACGAGGGCGGAAAGGCGCTCATCCAGCAGATCGTGCGCTTCGCCGACCGCGAAGACCTTCGCCACCGCATCGCGTTCCTGCCCGATTACGACATGTCGATGGCGCGCAAGCTCTATTACGGGTGCGACGTGTGGTTGAACAACCCGCTGCGGCCGCTCGAGGCCTGTGGCACCTCCGGGATGAAGAGCGCGCTCAACGGCGGCCTGAATCTGTCGATCCGCGACGGCTGGTGGGACGAGTGGTACGACGGCGAGAACGGCTGGGAGATCCCGACCGCCGACGGTCTGGCCGATGAGAACCGTCGCGACGACCTGGAGGCGGCGGCGCTCTACGACTTGTTGGAGCGCGCCGTCACGCCCAAGTTCTACGACCGGGACGAACACGGGGTACCTACCCGCTGGGTCGAGATGGTGCGGCACACCCTGCAGTCGCTCGGCCCGAAGGTGTTGGCGTCCAGGATGGTTCGCGACTACACGCAGAAGTACTACCTGCCCGCCGCCTCGGCGCTGCGCGCGGTGATCGAGCCCGGGCTGCCCGACGCCGGCGAGTACTCGATGCCGTTCGGTTCGGCCCGCGAGCTCGCCGACTACCGTCGCCGTGCCGAGCATGCGTGGCCGCGGATCGCGATCGCCGACGTCGACAGCTACGGGCTGCCCGATGTGCCGCTGCTGGGCTCGGAGTTGACCCTGACCGCGCAGGTGGACCTCGCCGGGCTGCGGCCCGACGAGGTGGTGGTGCAGGCGGTGCTCGGCCGGGTGGACGGTGGAGACGTGCTGGTGGATCCGGCGACCGTGCCGATGATCCACACCGGCACCGCCGACAACGGCAACGAGGTCTTCACGGCGACCACGCCGTTGCCGTTCGCCGGTTCTGTCGGCTACACGGTTCGCGTGCTGCCGCGTCACCGGCTGCTGGCCGGAACCAGCGAACTGGGATTGGTCACCCTCGCCTGAGGTTCACGGAAAACGTTTGAAGCAGCGCGGGGTGTCGCCGAGTACGCCGAGGCGGAACGCGTCGATGCGGGAGAAGCCCGACGGCACCGAATCGCCGTTGACGTCACTGGCGGCCAGTCCGTTCATCAGGATGCCCGAGACAGCCTCGTCGACATCGCCTGCCGTCAGCGCGATCGTGTCGCCGTCCGGCGTCTGGATCTCCTTCGTCATCTTGGCGGTGGCCACGCCGGTCAGGCACGCCGTCCGCAGTGCGGCCGCGGCGTTGTCGAGTGCGAGACCACCGCGCTCCTGCTGGATCGCCAGCATGTAGCGCGAGACCAGCACCGAGTAGGCGACGTTGTCGCCGACGGCCAGGGAGCCGACTTGGTCCGGATCGGGTTGCGCGCTCAGATCCTCCAGGCCGTCGAGGTCGACGACGATCGTGTTGGTCGCCGGGCAGTATGACGCCGGCGGGCTGGGGCGGGCGTCGGCGCACGAGTCGGCGTCGCCGGGTTCGAAGCTCAGCGCCGGCGGGTTCTTCGGTTCGAACAGAACCTCCATCGCCTCGATGATGGAGCGGACGGACTCCTCGCTGACGGGCAGTTCGCCGGTCTGATCCTCGGGAAGCAGCACCGGAAGATCGCCGCGCCGCTGTGCGATCTCCTCAAGGTCGATGCCCGCACACGCCGACGGGCCGTCGGTGAAACCGAACTGGAACGCCGACAGGCGTTCGAAAGCCGAACCGTGCTCGTCGAATCCGACGTCCGGGTCGCCTTCGTTCAGCAGTGGGTCGCGCACCGAGATGACGCCGGCGAGCACGTTGTTCAGGCCCTCGCCGGTGCTCAAGGAGAAACGCTGTGAGGAGTCCTCGGCGACCCATCGCATGTATGCGCCGGAGAAGCAGTCGGCCTGTTGCTCGGCGACCAGCGTCGGGGTGTCCTTACCGGTCAATCCGCCCAGCCGGGAGATGGCGTGGCCGTACTCGTGGGCCAGCACCATCAGCACGCCGATGTCGCCGTGCGCGCGTTGCAGGGCGGGCAGCAGTTCGCCCCGGTCCCAGCCGATGGTGCGGTCGGCGTAGCAGAAGCCGGCGTTCACGAGACCGTAGGTGCTGTCTCCGCAGAACTCCCCGTCAAAGCCGTTGGCGTCCCACGAGATCAGCTCGGCGACGGGCTTGAACCGCTCGTCGAAGGTCTCGGGATAGGCCGTTGCCCAGTAGTCCTCGATATCGCTGATAGCGCTGGCGCCGAGCTCGTCGATCGCTCCGCCGTCGGTGCCCTCCACGTCGCGGGCCGGCCCTTCGGCGTTGGGGCGCAGCCCCGACGGGCCGTCTGTCGCTGGCATCCCGGCCACCTTGAACGGATCGTCGAACACCGATACGGCCCGGCCCGGCATCGTCGTCGTACACGCGGTCACGACCAGCGCGGCGCCGACGGCCACGGACAGCCCCAGTAGGGATCTCTGTCTGAAACTCCTGGTGGGGCTCATCGCCGGCGCCTTTCGCTCGTGGCGCAGCGGCCCCGAGGCCGTCGGCCGTACTCCTGTCAGAATAGTGAGTTCGCGCCGTCGGCTCGGAATATCGCCGCCTATCGCCGCCTATCGCGCTGCCGCGGTGTCTTCGGCGCCGCGGAGCCTGCGCAGCGCGGCGAGCACCCTGGTGCTGTCGGTGGTCGCCCAGAACGGTGGCAGTGATGCGCGCAGGTAACCGCTGTAGCGTGCGGTGGCCATCCGGGAGTCGAGCACCGCCACGACGCCGCGGTCCTCGACGCGACGCAACAGCCGGCCGGCGCCCTGGGCCAGCAGCAGGGCGGCGTGGCTGGCCGCCACGGCCATGAACCCGTTGCCGCCGCGCGCCGCGATCCGGCGCTGGCGGGCGGTCAGCAGCGGGTCGTCGGGCCGCGGGAACGGGATACGGTCGATCAGGACGAGGGACAGCGACGGGCCGGGCACATCGACGCCCTGCCACAGCGACAGCGTTCCGAACAGCGAGGTCTGCTCGTCCTCGGCGAACTGCGCGACCAGCGCGGAGGTGGTGTCGTCACCCTGGCACAGCACAGGGGTGTCGAGACGCTCGCGCATGACCTCCGCGGCCGCCTTGGCCGCTCGCATCGACGAGAAAAGGCCCAGCGTGCGGCCATCGGCCGCCTCGATCAAGGCCGTGATCTCGTCGAGCTGCTCGGCGGACCCGGTGCCGTCGCGTCCTGGCGGCGGCAGATGCGCGGCGACGTACAGGATCCCGGACTTCGCATGGTCGAACGGAGACCCGACGTCGAGGCCGCGCCACCGCGGGAATTTGGGCTCCTCCGGGGAGTCAGCCCCGCCGGACAGACCCCACGCGGCGGCCATCGCGTCGAAACTGCCACCGATGGTCAAGGTGGCCGACGTCAGCACCGCGGTGGCATGCCCGAACAACCGGGTCCGCAGCAGGCCCGACACCGACAACGGTGCGACGCGCAGAATGGTGCGCCCGCCGGACCGTCCGTCCTCGTACTGCTCGAGCCACACCACGTCGGTCCGGTCGGGGATCGCGGGAACGAACGAGTCCAGGATCCGCGCCGCCGTGTCGGCGACATCCGAAAGCGCGGTGGCGGCCTCGCTGCGCGCGGTCGCCGTCTTCGGGTCGTTGCGTGAGGTGTCGACCGCGGAACGCGCGGCGTGGGCCGAATCGCGAAGCACTGTCAAGTAATTGGCGAGTTCTTCGTCGAGAACGTCGATGCGGCCGGGGCGCGCGTCGAACAGCGCCGAGGTGAACGTCGCGATCGCCGCCTCCAGCCGCTGGGCCAATTCGGGCGGTACGACGCGGGCGGCGCGGCGGTGCGCGACGCCCAGGGCGGTGGGTGACAGTTCCCCGGTGGCCACACCGGTGACGCGGTCGACGAGTTCGTGTGCTTCGTCGACGACCAGCAGGTCGTGTTCGGGCAGCACGTTGAGGTCGCCGATCGCGTCGATCGCCAGCAGCGCGTGGTTGGTCACGACGACATCGGCCTGCCCGGCGCGTTCGCGGGCCCGCTCCGAGAAGCAGTCGGTGCCGAACGGGCAGCGCGACACCCCGATGCACTCCCTCGACGAAACGCTGACCTGCGCCCAGGACCGGTCGGGCACACCGGGTTTGAGTTCGTCGCGGTCGCCGGTGTCGGTGGTGTCCGACCACTGGGTCAGTCGCTGCACGTCGCGTCCCATCGCGCTGGCCGCGACCGGGGAGAACAACTCCTCCTGCGGCACGTCGTCGGGTTCGGCAGCGGCGGATCCGTTGTGGATCTTGTTCAGGCACAGGTAGTTTCCGCGCCCCTTGAGCAGTGCGAAGGCAGGTCGCCGGGGGAGTGTCCCGGCCAGCGCGTCGGCCAGCCGGGGCAGGTCCCGGTCGACCAGCTGCCGCTGCAGCGCGATCGTCGCCGTCGACACGATCACCGGCCGGTTGTCGCTGAGCGACCGCGCGACGGCGGGCACCAGATAGGCCAGCGACTTGCCGGTGCCCGTCCCTGCCTGGACCGCGAGGTGCTCGCCGGTGGTGAACGCGCGTGCGACGGCCTCGGCCATCTCAATCTGACCGTCGCGGGTCGCGCCGCCCAGCGCCGCGACCGCGGTGGCCAGCAGATCGGTCACCTCCACCGCTCAGCTCCGGCCTGGGGTGGGGGCGATGATCCGGGTCGGGATCGCGGCGTCGCCTCTGGACAGCTTCAGCCCGTCCCACGGCAGGCTGAGCAGCCCGTCGCGGACCCGGGCGCGAGCGCTGTGCAGGTCGAGTTCGGCGACCGGCTCCCCGTGACGCACCAGTGGCACGGTCAGCGGACGTGCGGCCAGATCGACGGGGACGTCCGGAGCCGGACGGTCGGCCGGATGCACGATCTCCTCGATGATGGTGCCCGAGGCCTTCGCCCATCGGACGGCCCGCTTGCGGCCGCCGTGGGATTCCTTGTGGCTGCTGCGCTTCTCCACCGGGATGCCGTCGACCTCGACGAGCTTGTACACCATGCCCGCCGTGGGGGCGCCCGATCCGGTGACCACCGAGGTCCCGACGCCGTAGAGGTCGACCGGTTCGGCGCGCAGCGCGGCGATCGCGAACTCGTCGAGATCGCCGGACACCACGATCTTGGTCCCGGTGGCGCCCAGTGCGTCCAGCTGCTCGCGGACCTGGCGGGCCAGCACGCCGAGATCGCCGGAGTCGATCCGGACCGCCCCGAGCCGGGGGCCGGCCACCTCGACCGCGTTGGCGACACCGGCGGTGATGTCGTAGGTGTCGACGAGCAGTGTGGTGTCCACGCCGAGGGCCTCGACCTGCGCGCGGAACGCCGCCTTCTCCCAATCCGACGGCGTGGTGCCTGCCCCGGTGGTGTGCAGCAGCGTGAACGCGTGCGCGCTGGTGCCCAGCGCCGGTACGCCGTGACGGCGCTCGGCCTCCAGGTTCGACGACCCGGCGAACCCGGCGAGATAGGCGGCCCGCGCGGCGGCGACCGCGGCCTGCTCGTGGGCGCGCCGCGACCCCATCTCGATCAGCGGGCGGCCTGCGGCGACGCTGACCATCCGCGCCGCGGCGGAGGCGACCGCGGCGTCGTAGTTGAAGATCGACAGCGCCATGGTCTCCAGCACCACGCATTCGGCGAACGTCCCGTGCACCGACAGCACCGGTGAACCCGGGAAATACAGTTCGCCTTCGGGATAGCCGTCGATGTCGCCGGCGAACCGGTAGCCGGCCAGGTACTCCAGGGCGGCCGGCTCGAGGAAGCTCTCCAGCACGGAGAGCTCGGTGTCGTCGAATCTGAACGCCTGCAACGCTTCCACGAAGCGGGCCGTACCCGCGGTGACGCCGTAGCGCCTGCCCTCGGGAAGCCGGCGGGCGAACACCTCGAACGAACACCGCCGGTGCGCGGTGCCGTCCCGCAGCGCGGCGGCAAGCATGGTGAGCTCGTACTTGTCGGTCAGCAACGCCGTCGACGCCGCGCGGTCCTGCCGCGTCGGTCTGCCCGGAGGCGAGGTGGTCACGACCCAACCGTATCGGGTTCGGAGCACCTTCAGAGCGGCACTACGCTCCCGGTATCCTGGCCGCATGGTGACGCCGGCGAAGGCCCAACCGGGGACTCGCGAAGACCGTGATGTCAGTGAGGACGCCGCCAGCGACGCACCATGGGTGACCATCGTCTGGGACGACCCGGTCAACCTGATGACCTACGTGACCTACGTGCTGCAGAAGCTCTTCGGTTACTCCGAGCCGCATGCGACGAAGTTGATGTTGCAGGTGCACAACGAGGGCAAGGCGGTGGTCTCGGCGGGCAGCCGGGAATCCATGGAAAGAGATGTATCCAGGCTCCACGCCGCAGGGCTGTGGGCGACGCTGCAACAGGACCGTTGAAGACGCTGTGCGTAAATGGAAGCGGGTCGATGGTCCCGGCGGGCCCCGGTTTCGGTCGGCGCTGGCCCCTCACGAGGCCGAGCTGCTGAGCAGCCTGGTCACCTCGATACTCGGGATGCTCGACGACCGGGAAGCGTCCGCACCGCTCGACGAACTCGCCGAGATCACCGGCATGCGGACCGGCAATTCTGTTCCGCCGCAAGACGATACGATGAAGCGCCTGCTTCCGGACTTCTATCGGCCCGCGACCCAGCACCCGGCCGGTTCGGCTGCCGCCGAAAGCCTGAACAGCGCGCTGCGCAGCCTGCACGAGCCCGAGATCCTGGACGCGAAACGGGAAGCGGCGCAACGTGTGCTGGACACCGTTCCCGCCGGCGGCGGGCGGTTCGAGCTTTCCGAGGACGAGGCCCAGGCCTGGGTCGCCGCCGTCAACGACGTCCGGCTGGCGTTGGGCACGATGCTGCAGATCGGGCCGGACGGCCCCGACCGGCTGCCGAGCGAGCATCCGCTGGCCGGCCACCTGGACGTCTACCAGTGGTTGACGGTGTTGCAGGAGTACCTGGTGGTGTCGCTGATGGGGTCCCGATGAGCAGAGGGTCCCGATGAGCGCTTGCGCGAAGAGCAGAGGGTCCCGATGAGCGGATCGATCAGCGACGTGGGTGGCATCCTCGTCGGCCATCATCACGCGATCGACGCCGACGCGACGCTCGGCTCGGGCTGGGCCACCGGGACCACCGTCGTGCTGACACCCCCGGGAACCGTCGGCGCGGTCGACGGCCGCGGCGGTGCCCCCGGCACCCGCGAGACCGACCTGCTGGATCCGGCGAACTCCGTGCGCCATGTCGACGGCGTCGTCCTCACCGGCGGCAGTGCCTTCGGGCTGGCGGCCGCCGACGGCGTGATGGCGTTCCTCGAAGAACAGGGGCGCGGCGTCGCGATCGAGAATGGCGTGGTGCCGATCGTGCCCGCCGCGGTCATCTTCGATCTGCCGGTCGGTGGCTGGCAGTGTCGCCCGGACGCCGACTACGGCTACCGGGCCGCGCAGTCGGCGAGCACCGATGTGGGCATCGGCACAGTCGGCGCCGGGGCGGGGGCGCGCGCCGGCGTGCTCAAAGGTGGTGTCGGCACGGCGTCGGTGACGCTGGACTCCGGGGTGACCGTCGGGGCGCTCGTGGTCGTCAACTCTGCGGGCGACGTCATCGACCCGGAGACGGGGCTGCCGTGGCTGGCGTCGCACGTCGAGGAGTTCGGGCTGGTGGCCCCGCCCGCGGACGAACGCGGCGCGTACGCCGACCGGCACCGCGAGCTCAGCCCGCTGAACACCACGATCGCGGTGGTCGCCACCGACGCCGCACTCAGCAAGGCCGCCTGCCGGAGGGTGGCCGTCGCCGCCCAGGACGGTCTGGCCCGCACCATCAATCCGTGCCATACGCCGCTGGACGGCGACACGGTGTTCGCGCTGTCGACCGGGGCCGTCGAGGTGAACCCGGACCCCACCACCCCGGCGTCGATGACCCCGGAACTGCCGCTGATGACCGCTGTCGGCGCGGCCGCGGCGGAGGTGTTGGCACGCGCGGTCCTGATCGGAGTGCTGGCCGCCGAGAGCGTCGCCGGAATACCGACATACCGTGAACTGTTGCCCGGAGCGTTTGAGTGAATCACCGGGAGAGGGGAGCCGGACCTTGCTGACGATTCGTGCCGACCTGGTCGAGGCCATGGTCGAGCATGCCCGGGCCGACCACCCGGACGAGGCCTGCGGCATCATCGCCGGGCCCGAAGGGTCTGACCGGCCGGAGCGGTTCATCCCGATGGTGAACGCCGAGCGGTCGCCGACGTTCTACCGCTTCGACTCGGGTGAGCAGCTCAAGGTGTGGCGGGCGATGGACGACGCCGACGAGGTGCCGGTGGTGATCTACCACTCGCACACCGCAACCGAGGCCTACCCGAGCCGGACGGACATCAGTTACGCATCCGAGCCGGACGCCCACTACGTTCTGGTGTCGACGCGTGACCCCGACGAGCACGAGGTGCGTAGCTACCGCATCGTGGACGGCGTCGTCACCGAAGAGCCCGTCACCATCGTCGAGCAGTACTAGAAGCAAGGAGCCCTGACATGGCTGTTTCCGTGTCCATCCCGACCATCCTGCGCACCCACACCGGCGGCGAGAAGCGCGTCACCGCCTCCGGGGACACGCTCGCAGCGGTCATCGCCGACCTCGAGGCCAACTACTCGGGGATCTCGGAGCGCCTCATCGACTCCGACAACGCAGGCAAACTGCACCGATTCGTCAACATCTACGTCAACGACGAGGACGTCCGGTTCTCCGGCGGCCTGGACACCGCGATCGCCGACGGCGACTCGGTGACGATCCTGCCCGCCGTGGCCGGGGGGGCTGAGCGGCTCTCGTGACCCGCTACAACTCCCTGCTCGAAGCCCTGGGCGACACGCCGCTCGTCGGACTGCAGAGGTTGTCCCCGCGCTGGGAGGACACCGACGACGGGCCGCACGTGCGGCTGTGGGCCAAGCTCGAAGATCGCAACCCGACGGGCTCGATCAAGGACCGCCCCGCACTGCGGATGATCGAGGACGCCGAACGCGAGGGTCGCCTCAAGCCCGGCGACACCATCCTGGAGCCGACGAGCGGCAACACCGGGATCTCGCTGGCGATGGCCGCGCTGCTCAAGGGCTACCAGATGATCTGCGTGATGCCGGAGAACACGTCGATCGAACGCAGGCAGCTCCTCGAGCTCTACGGCGCCCGCATCATCTACTCCCCGGCCGAGGGCGGGTCCAACACCGCCGTCGCACAGGCCAAGGAACTCGCGCAGCAGAACCCGTCGTGGGTGATGCTCTACCAGTACGGCAACCCGTCGAACGCAGCCGCCCACTACGACGGCACCGGCCCGGAACTGCTCGCCGACCTCCCCGAGATCACCCATTTCGTCGCCGGCCTCGGCACCACGGGCACGCTGATGGGCACCGGACGGTTCCTGCGTGAGCACGTGCCCGGAGTGCAGATCGTGGCCGCCGAACCGCGCTACGGCGAGGGCGTCTACGCACTGCGCAACATCGACGAGGGGTTCATCCCCGAGCTCTACGACCCCGACGTGCTGACCACCCGGTTCGCGGTCGGCTCCTATGACGCGGTGCGGCGCACCCGGGAACTGGTGCAGGTCGAGGGCATCTTCGCCGGCATCTCGACCGGGGCGATCCTGCACGCGGCGCTCGGGATGGCGGCCAAGGCGCTCAAGGCGGGTGAGCGCGCTGACATCGCATTCACCGTCTGCGACGCCGGCTGGAAGTATCTGTCGACCGGTGCGTACGCCGGTAGCCTGGATGACGCGGAGGACGCGCTGGAAGGGCAACTTTGGGCATGACGGGCACCGGTGGTCACTCGGCGCTTCCCGCGCAGCCGAACAAGCGGCCCGCGTGGTTGGTCGGTGGCCTCACCGTCGTGTCGTTCGTCGCCCTGCTCTACGTCATCGAGGCCTACGACTCGGTGACCGGACACCAGCTGGACCGCAACGGGATTCGCCCGCTGGAGACCGACGGCCTCAGCGGCATCCTGTTCGCCCCACTGCTGCACTCCAATTGGGAACACCTGGTGGCCAACACCGGCCCGGCGTTGGTGCTCGGGTTCCTGATGACGCTGGCCGGGCTGTCCCGCTTCATCTTCGCGACGGCGATCATCTGGATCGTCGGCGGCTTCGGCACCTGGCTGATCGGCAACATCGGTGCGCCGACCTACAACGGGGTCGTCGTCGAGACCAATCACATCGGGGCCTCCGGGCTGATCTTCGGCTGGCTGACCTTCCTGATCGTGTTCGGCTTTTTCACCAGGAAGGTGTGGGAGATCGTCGTCGGCGTCGTGGTGCTCTTCATCTACGGCAGCATCCTGCTGGGCGTCCTGCCGGGAACGTTCGGCGTCTCCTGGCAGGGCCATCTGTGCGGCGCCGCCGCCGGCGTGCTGGCCGCCTATCTGCTGTCCGGGCCGGAGCGCAAGGCACGCGCGCTGCGGCGCCCGGTTCGTCCGCCGCAGCTGAACTCATGACGCCGGACGCGATGCGCCCGGTCGGGATCTTCGACTCCGGGGTCGGCGGGCTCACGGTGGCCCGCGCGGTGATCGACCAGCTGCCCGACGAGGACATCATCTACGTCGGTGACACCGGCAACGGCCCGTACGGCCCGCTGACCATCCCCGAGATCCGCGCGCACGCGCTGGCCATCGGGGACGACCTCGCCGAGCGCGGCGTCAAGGCGCTTGTCATCGCGTGTAACTCGGCGTCGTCGGCGTGCCTGCGGGATGCCCGGGAACGCTATGCGCCGATCCCGGTGGTCGAGGTGATCCTGCCCGCGGTGCGTCGCGCCGTCGCGACGACCCGCAACGGCCGCATCGGGGTGATCGGTACCGCGGCGACCATCGCCTCGGGCGCCTACCAGGACGCGTTCGCCGCCGCGCGTGACATCGAGCTGTTCGGGGTGGCGTGCCCGCGCTTCGTCGACTTCGTCGAACGCGGGGTCACCAGCGGGCGGCAGGTACTCGGGCTGGCCGAGGGTTATCTGGAGCCGCTGCAGCGCGCCGGGGTGGACACCCTGGTGCTGGGCTGCACGCATTACCCGATGCTCTCGGGCCTGATCCAGCTCGCCATGGGCGATCACGTGACGCTGGTGTCCAGCGCCGAGGAGACGGCCAAGGATCTGCTGCGGGTGCTGACCGAGCGTGACCTGCTGGCACCGCACCGCGATGCCGGGGCGCCGGCGCAGCGGGTGTTCGAGGCGACCGGGGACCCGGACGCGTTCACGGCGCTGGCCGCGCGGTTCCTGGGGCCCTCACTGGACGGGGTGCGCCCGGTGCAGCGTCACGCGGGTAGCCGGACATGATGTTCCTCGCCGAAAGCGGCGATGTTTTCGCCAAGCCACTGGAGGGCATGGCAAGCTAATGGGCGTGCGAATCACCGTACTCGGTTGTTCCGGCAGTGTTGTCGGTCCAGATTCGCCTGCGTCCGGATACCTCGTCACCGCGCCCGACACGCCGCCGTTGGTGCTCGACTTCGGCGGAGGTGTGCTCGGCGCGCTGCAACGCCACGCCGATCCGAACTCGGTGCACGTGCTGCTGTCGCATCTGCACGCCGACCACTGCCTCGATCTTCCCGGCCTTTTCGTGTGGCGCCGCTATCACCCGACCCCGGCGCCCGAACGCGGGATCGTGTACGGGCCGGCGAACACCTGGGCTCGGCTGGGTGCCGCGTCGTCGCCGGAGGGCGGCGAGATCGACGACTTCACCGACATCTTCGACATCCGCCACTGGGTCGACGCGCAACCGGTCCAGATCGGCGCGCTGACCGTGCTTCCGCGCGTGGTGTGCCACCCCACCGAGTCCTACGGCATGCGCATCACGGACCCGTCGGGCGCGACGCTGGTCTACAGCGGGGACACCGGGTATTGCGACCAGCTCATCGAGTTGGCCCGCGGCGCCGACGTGTTCCTGTGCGAGGCATCGTGGACGCATTCGCCGGAGCGCCCGCCCCGGCTGCATCTGTCCGGCACCGAGGCAGGCCGCGCGGCCGCCCGGGCCGGGGTCGGCGAACTGCTGCTGACGCACATCCCGCCGTGGACCTCACGCGAGGACGTCATCAGCGAGGCCAAGGCGGAATTCGACGGCCCGGTGCACGCCGTGGTGTGCAACGAGTCGTTCGACGTCTCCCGCGCCTGAGGTTTCCGCCACGGGGTCGCGGTGTCCGAGCGACCGGTTAGGGTTGGCCACGTGTCCAGACGAGAAGACGGCCGGCTCGACGACGAATTGCGCCCTGTCAGCATCACCCGCGGTTTCACCACCCATCCGGCGGGGTCGGTGCTGGTGGAATTCGGCCAGACCCGGGTGATGTGCACCGCCAGCGTGACCGAGGGCGTGCCCCGCTGGCGTAAGGGCTCAGGGCAGGGCTGGCTCACCGCGGAGTACGCGATGCTGCCGGCAGCCACCCATGACCGGTCCGACCGGGAATCGGTCAAGGGCCGTGTCGGTGGCCGGACCCAGGAGATCAGCAGGCTGGTCGGCCGCTCGCTGCGGGCCTGCATCGACCTGGCAGCGCTGGGGGAGAACACCATCGCGATCGACTGCGACGTGCTGCAGGCCGACGGCGGCACCCGGACCGCCGCCATCACGGGCGCGTTCGTCGCGCTGTCGGACGCGGTGACCTACCTCGGTGCGGCGGGCAAGCTGTCGGATCCGCGGCCCCTGTCGTGTGCGATCGCCGCGGTCAGCGTCGGTGTGGTCGACGGACGGGTGCGCGTCGACCTGCCCTACAGCGAGGATTCGCGCGCCGAGGTCGACATGAACGTCGTCGCCACCGATACCGGGACGCTTGTCGAGATCCAGGGCACCGGCGAGGGAGCGACGTTCCCACGCTCGACCCTGGACAAGATGCTCGATGCCGCGATGGCGGCGTGCGACGAGCTCTTCGAGATCCAGCGCAAGGCGCTGGAACTGCCGTATCCCGGGACGCTGCCCGAGTCCGGCGAGCCCCCGAAGAAAGCGTTCGGAAGCTGAGCCGGCTCCTCGTCGCGTCCCGCAATGTGAAGAAGCTCGCCGAGCTGCGTCGCGTGCTCGACGCGGCGGGATTGTCGGGACTGACGCTGCTGTCCCTCGACGACGTGCCCGCATTCGACGAAGCCCCCGAGACCGGTGCGACCTTCGAGGACAACGCGCTGGCCAAGGCGCGGGACGCGTTCACCGCAACCGGGTTGCCCGCGGTTGCCGACGATT
Organism: Mycolicibacterium parafortuitum; assembly: GCF_010725485.1. Taxonomy (NCBI): domain Bacteria; kingdom Bacillati; phylum Actinomycetota; class Actinomycetes; order Mycobacteriales; family Mycobacteriaceae; genus Mycobacterium; species Mycolicibacterium parafortuitum. Next base: position 3,131,159 of record NZ_AP022598.1, read on the forward strand.
CCGGCCTCGAAGTCGACGCCCTCAACGGGATGCCGGGCGTGCTCAGTGCGCGATGGTCCGGCAGGCACGGCGACGACCCGGCGAACACCGCGCTGCTGCTGGGTCAGCTGCGCGACGTACCCGATGACCGGCGCGGCGCGGCGTTCGTGTCGGCGTGTGCGCTGGTGCGCGGTCCCGGCGATGCCGACGCGACCGTCGTGCGGGGTGAGTGGCGAGGTGCCATCGTGCGTGAACCCCGCGGTGACGGTGGGTTCGGTTACGACCCGGTGTTCCTGCCCGCCGGTTCGGAGCGGACAGCCGCCGAGCTCACCCCGGCCGAGAAGGATGCCGCGTCGCATCGCGGGCGGGCGCTCGCGGCGCTGCTGCCGGCTTTGCGCGCACTGGTCTGAGGTGCGCTCACCCGGTTGAGCAGCCATGCCGCCGGGACGGTCAGCGCCAACGTCGCGGCGATCAGCCCGGGCATGGAACCGGTGAACAGCGGCCAGCGCAGCACAACATCCATCGTCACGGCCATCACCACGACGTGCACCAGGAAGATCTCGTAGGAGATCTCACCGAGCCACACCATCGGCCTGCTGCCCAGCACCCGGGTGTAGGAGTCGCGGTTGGCCAGCGCCGCCGGCGCCACGGCCAGTGTTGCGATCACTCCATAGAGCAGCGACTTCGCCACCGGCGCCCACATCAGGTCCGGGCCGGTGAGGGTGCCGCCCACCGCGGTGGACACCACGAGATACAACGCGCACGCGACCGGGATCGCGACGATGGCGGCGCAGCGTTTGCCCATCGCCTCCAGCACCGCGAGCGCCATGCCGCCGGCGAACCACACCAGGTGCGCCGGCAGCCACATCCCGGCGGAGTTCGGCAACACCTCGGTACCAACCACCACGAACAGCCATGCGGGTGACACCGCGGCCAGCAGCGCGATCCCGGTCAGCGCGCGGCGCGGCTGCCACCGACCCAGGCACAGCACGCGCAGGATGGCGAACGCGAGCACGGGCAGCGCGATGTAGAAGGACACCTCCACGGCCAGACTCCACATCTGCGACAAGCCGAGGTGCAGCGTCGTGGCCAGGTGGTCCTCGGCGTAGATCTGGGTGAACGTGAGGTGGCGCAGCAGTCCCGACCACGTCTGACCGGGGTTGGGTCCCGGCGTGAACACCGTGTAGATCTCGAATACCGCAATCACCACCACCAGGTAGGCGGGCAGGATACGGCGGAGTCTGCGCCGGCCGTACCGGCGCACGGACGGCGGCGCGGTACCGCCCGCGGCGGCACGAACCCAGGGGCGGAACAGTAGAAAACCGCTGAGGACGAAGAAGATCGCCACACCGATCTCGAGCCGCGAATACATCGCGCCGAGGTAGCCGTGGTTGAGGTAACCCGTCGCGAACGCGGCGTGGGTGGCGACGACGAAGAGCGCCGCGATCGCGCGGAGCCCGGCGAGCGCCGGATCGCGGGGGGATGCGTCGCTCGGCAGCCCCGCCAGCGCGGCGCGGCAGCGCACGCCGGGGCTGGCTGACATCGGCACCGAGTGTAGTCAGCGTCGGCGGGGTGCAGGCCGTCTCGGCGACGGGCTAGATGCCGAACTGCTCCTTGATGCGCTGAGTCTGGAAATGCTCGACGATGACGCCGACCAGCGGGATGGTGCCGGCGAGCAGCACCCCGACCGTCTTGGCGATCGGCCAGCGCACTTTCACCGCGAGGTTGGCAGTGAAGAGCAGATAGACGAAGTACACCCAGCCGTGCACGACTGCGATCCAGCCCAGCGAATCGTCGTTGAACCCGTACTTCATCACCATCTCGTAGCAGAGCGCGATCAGCCACAGGCCCGTCGCCCAGGCCAGTACGCGATATCCGGTGAGCGCTTTGCGGATCGATTCGACAGGGGTGAGCGGAGCGGGGGATTCGGGTGCGGTCACTTGCCGGTTCCTCTTGTCTGCTGGGTGGTGTCTTCGTCGTCGGCTCGGGCCAACTCGGCCAGGTAGGCGTTGTACTCACGCAGCGCGGGATCGACGTCGTCGTCGGCGCCGGCATCCGGAGAAGGACTTGTCGGTCGCTGGGGGAGCAGTTCGGCGGGGATCTCGGTGACGGCGTCGGGCGGATGCAGTTCGGGCGGGGCTTCCTCGTAGCGCACGAACTTGAAGTACGCGTACACGCAGAAACCGGCGAACAGCGGCCACTGCATCGCATAGCCGAGGTTCTGGAAGCTGCCTGTCGTCGACTCGTAACGACTCCACTGCCACCAGGCGAGCGCGAGGCAGCCCGCAGCGGCGGCGATCACCAACAGGATGAGCGCCGGCCTCCTACGCCGTGTAGTGGACACAGTTCAACGGTACCGCGCGATCCTTCGGTCGATGAATTCGTCCAGACGGGCGGTGGCGCAGTCGTTGCGCCCGGTGGCGAGCTCGTCGTGGCGGCCCCGATCTATCGCCCTGAGGCTACGAAAGGACTCCGACACGGCAGGTTGGTACGATCGCACCCACTGCGGGCGTGGCGAAATTGGTTTACGCGCGGGCTTTAGGTGCCCGTGTTCGAAAGAACATGTGGGTTCGAGTCCCACCGCCCGCACTCAAGAAGTCTTGCGATGCAACCAGATTCAGTGTCTCAGACCGTAAAGCCGGCGCTGGGGAACGCGGTCAGCATCGTCGCCGCGAGATAGCGTGCGGCGCTTCCCGCCACCAGGGGTTCCCGGGCCACCAGCGGGTTGTTGGCCACGAACTTGCGGATGTGATCGATGACGTCGACCACCTGCTGACCGGCCGATGGATTGACCGGTGCGGCGAACCGGCTCAGTGGATGGATGAAACGACGGTCACCGTGCTGTGCGGTGACCTCACCCCAGAGTGCTCGGTGAAAGGTGATCAGGTCGAGTCGGGCCTGTCGTAGGGTGCCTGCCATAGCGATTCCGTCCGCGACCACCGCGACCAGGTCGCCGCGGCCAAAGGATGCGACGTGCTCACCGATGCTGAAGTCGACGGTGCCCGCCCGGACACGGCATAGCAGCACGCCCTGGGGGGCGGCCATCTCGTACCGAATGCCCGAGCTGATCTCTGCGTCGTCGAGGGTCATCGGGCCGACGCGTGTGCGCCAGATCCGGATCCAGGGATTCGCGGTCGCCTGTGTGTCCGCAAAGATGCGCATCGGGCTGTAGGAACAGGCCAGCGCCGCGGCGGCTTCGTCGAGATCTGAGGTGTTGACGAGGTACCGGCCTGCGACATCCATGCGGTCCCGGCTCACGCGAACTCGACCTGTGAGAACCGCACAGCGACGATCCGCCGCTCTGACTGGACCAACACGGTGGGCCCGCTCCTCATATTTGCACTCGCATGTAATTGACGACTGCGTAATACTACGCAGACATGCGGGCATGGAGGGTGTTCTAGGACCGACGGTTTCTTGCCGCTCTACGTTGCCTTCTGCGCCGTCGCGGGCCGATCCCGCAATCTGCGTCGATCTGTCAGCGGGTGTTGCGTCCAGTGGTTACCGCGTGCGGATCAAGAAGCAGCAATGCCCGGGGCCTCGGTAGCGGTAGCCGCGACATCGCTGGCCTGCGTCTTGAAGCACAAGATGCTCGCGGTGAAGCTCACCAAGGCGATAGCCCCGGCAAACGCGGCGATCAACGTCTCGGCCAGCCCCCAGCTCGCCAGGGCGAACGCCAGCGAGATGATCGCTGTGACGATCAGGAACAGCCCCGTCGTCGCCACGGTCTCGTTGAACGGATCGTCGGCGCTAAGTGCGTTGTCGGCCCTCTCGGCCATGGTTCCCTCCTGGGCAAGCTGTGGTCAGGGACGTAGTTACCCCTTGGTAAATCCGCGAAACCTCGATCTCATTGCCTCGGTCTCATTGCGTCGTCCGGGTGACGACCCTCTCGGCGTTTACGGGAGTAGTCGGTGGGGAAGCGGGGGACTCGGTACCCATGACGGATCTGAGGTTTCTCGATCTACACGGTGACCGCGTCGCATATCGCGACGTCGGCGACGGTGACGAGACGTTGTTGCTGCTGCACGGCATGGCAGGCAGCTCCGACACCTGGCGCGCGGTGATGCCGCAGTTGTCCAAGCGGTATCGGGTGATCGCGCCGGACCTGCTCGGGCACGGGCAATCGGCGAAACCGCGGGGCGATTACTCGTTGGGGGCCTTCGCGGCGTGGTTGCGAGACCTGCTCGACGAACTGGGTGTCACGTCGGTGACCCTCGTCGGCCAGTCTCTGGGCGGCGGCGTCGCGATGCAGTTCGTCTACCAGCATCCCGATTACTGCCGGAGACTCGTGCTGATCAGCAGCGGCGGGCTCGGTCAGGACGTCGGATGGACGTTGCGACTGCTCTCCGCGCCCGGCTCGGAGCTGCTACTTCCCGCGATCACGCTTCCGCCGCTGATCAGGGCAGGCGAAAAGCTTCGGTCGTGGTTCTCGGCGGTCAACGTCGGATCGCCGCGCGGGGCGGAGATGTGGAGCGCCTACTCGTCGCTCGCCGATTCGCAGACGCGTCAGGCGTTCCTGCGCACACTGCGCTCGGTCGTGGACTACCGCGGCCAGGCGGTCAGTGCGCTCAACAAACTGCACCTCACGTCGGAACTGCCCCTGATGGTGATCTGGGGTGACCAGGACCGCATCATCCCCGTCGACCACGGTTTCGCTCTCGATCAGCACCGGCCCGGTTGCCGAATCGAAGTGCTCGACGGTGTGGGACATTTCCCGCACGTCGAGAAGCCCGACGTCGTCGTCGATCTTCTCGACGACTTCATCGCGCTCACGGAACAACCGAGCCGGCGGCGGCCCGAGACACCGATCAGTTGACCGGCGTCACCGCCTTCTGACCGAGAACCCGTTGCGTTCGGCCAGCGACCGCAGCTGCTTGAGTGCGAACTGACGGTTGCGGCCCCCCTCGGGCAGCACGATTCCTGCCCACAGGCCCACTGCGCCCGGTGTCACACACGCTTCGCGTGCGCACTGCCAGCGTCGAGGGCAGGCGCGACACAGCGCTTTGGCGCCGTCGTCCGCGGTGGTGGTCCACCGGTCCGGATCCCGGGTGCACGGCGCGGCCCACGGGTCCTCTTCGATCGATAGTGGATACATCGGACCCCCATTCCCTTCCGTTCGGCCACGGTACGTTTGTATCGTAGGGACAATACGGCTGTATTGTCGAACCGGGGACGGAGCGCGTTGGGAAGGGTTTGGGAAGGCAGTTGTCTACGGTGACGGGTGTGATATCTGAGCCAGCCCGGGTGGGGGTCGCGGTTCCGCGAAACTTCGAGCGGATCCGCGCCGCGGCCTTACACAGCTTCGGCGAGCACGGTGCGGCGGCGACCACGATGCGCGGGGTCGCCGCGGCGGCCGGTGTCTCCCTGGGGCTGGTTCAGCATCACTTCGCGACCAAAGCGGGGCTGATCGAAGCCGTTGACGACTACGTGATGAAACTCGTGGTGTCGATGATGTCGCGGCCGCTGTCGGAGCCGCCGGTCGATTCGGTCGCCGAGATCGGGAACCGGATCACCACGATGTTCTCCGAGGAACCCGACGTCGTGGCGTACCTGGGTAGGGCACTGGCTGACGGCAGTCCGATCGGGGCGAGAATCTTCGACACCCTGCTGGCGAGCGGCATCGCGCGCTGGCAGCAGCGCATCGACCGCGGCGAGGTGCGCCCGGATATCGACGTCACCTGGGCCGCGATCAACGGGCTCGTGCTCGCGCTCGGCGCGATCAGCCTGCGGCCGCACCTCGATCGGCACCTCGCCCAACCGTTCATGAGCCCCCAGCAACTCGAGCGTTGGCAGCGTGCGGTGGACACCCTGTTGCGCGACGGACTGTTCCGCCACGACTGACCGACGGCGGGTCAGTCTGCGGCGTCGGCGACCCGCCTGCGATAGCTCGACGGGGTTTCGCCGCAGAACTGGGCGAACGCGCGGGTGAACGAGCTGACGCTGTCGAATCCGACCGCCGTGGCGGTCTCCTGCACCGACTGCGACGGGGCCGCGAGCAGCGCCATCGCGCGCAGCATCCGGGCATTCAGAAGATATGTGCGCCAAGGCAATCCGAGAGAGTTCGCGAACAGCCGGCGCAGCGTGCGCTCCGACACCGACACCGCGCGACTGACCTCCTCGCAGGTCACCGTGCCGAGGTGGTTTTTGGTGTAGTCCATCGCCGCCGCGACGATCGGATTGTCCGAGGTCGGCAGGCTCAGCGGGGCCTCGTGGTCGAGCGCCTCGGTCACCAGGGCCGCCAACGTGCGGAAGAACCCGTCGGATGTCTCGTCGCCGCGCACACGTTCGATGTGCCAGCGCAGGGCGTAGATCATCATCTCCCGGATCAGCGGCGACACCGCCAGGATCCGCGCCCGGTCGCCGGCGTCGGGGATCAGGCTGCGGTCGAACATCACCGCCACGGTCTTGACGTCGGGGTTCATCACGGCCTGGTGTTCGAGGCCGGCCGGTATCCAGGCCGCCTGCTGCGGTGGCAGCAGGTAGTGGGCCGACCGGGTCTCCACTTCGACGACGCCGTGCAGCGCGTACTCGATCTGGTGCACGTCGTGCGAGTGCCAGCCGGTGATCAGCGCGTCGCCCTCGTAGAGATAGCTGCCGCCCAGCGCGTGTCCGCCCCGGCGTAGGTCGATCACCCGGCCCGCGCGAACCTTGGCCGAATCGGACAAGTTCCTGTCCGAAGACGCAGAGACGGTCATGTCCGCAGACGGTACTACTTGGTTATGAGCGAAACCATGCGCCCTGATGACCTGATCTTGGTGAGCATCGACGACCACGTGGTGGAGCCGCCGGACATGTTCCTGCGTCACGTGCCCGAGAAGTACAAGGACGAGGCACCCATCGTCGTCACCGACGACAAGGGCGTCGACCAGTGGATGTACCAGGGCCGGCCGCAGGGTGTCAGCGGGCTCAACGCCGTGGTGTCCTGGCCGGCCGAGGAATGGGGCCGTGACCCGGCCGGTTTCGCCGAGATGCGCCCGGGCGTCTACGACGTGCACGAACGAGTCCGCGACATGAATCGCAACGGCATCCTGGCCTCGATGTGCTTCCCGACGTTCACCGGCTTCTCGGCGCGCCACCTGAACATGACGCGCGAGGACGTGACGCTGGTGATGGTCTCGGCCTACAACGACTGGCACATCGACGAATGGGCCGGCTCCTACCCGGACCGGTTCATCCCGATCGCGATCCTGCCGACATGGAATCCCGAGGGGATGTGCAACGAGATCCGCCGGGTGGCGGCCAAGGGCTGCCGGGCTGTGACCATGCCCGAGCTTCCGCATCTGGAGGGCCTGCCGAGCTATCACGACGACGACTACTGGGGCCCGGTGTTCCGCACGCTCTCGGAGGAGAACGTGGTGATGTGCCTGCACATCGGTACCGGTTTCGGCGCGATCAGCATGGCGCCCAACGCGCCGATCGACAACCTCATCATCCTGGCCACCCAGGTGTCGGCGATGTGCGCTCAGGATCTGCTGTGGGGTCCCGCGATGCGCAATTACCCGGATCTGAAGTTCGCCTTCTCCGAGGGCGGAATCGGTTGGATTCCTTTCTATTTGGATCGTAGCGACCGGCACTACACCAACCAGAAGTGGTTGCGCCGGGACTTCGGTGACAAGCTGCCGTCCGACGTGTTCCGCGAGCACTCACTGGCCTGCTACGTCACCGACAAGACGTCTCTGAAGCTTCGGCACGAGATCGGCATCGACATCATCGCGTGGGAGTGCGACTACCCGCACTCGGACTGCTTCTGGCCAGATGCGCCCGAGCAGGTACTCGCCGAACTCGACGCGGCGGGGGCATCGGTGTCGGACATCAACAAGATCACCTGGGAGAACTCATGCCGGTTCTTCAGCTGGGATCCGTTCAAGCTGACATCCCGGGACCAAGCGACGGCAGGCGCTCTACGGGCCAAGGCGACCGATGTCGACGTATCGATCCGTCCGCGGGCAGAGTGGGCGCGTCTCTACAACGAGAAGCAGTTCGCGAAAGCCTAGTCCGCGCCTGCGCGGCCGAGTAGCCGCCGCAGCGGCCCGCCGGGGCGCTGCGGCGGCGTGCGTCGGGTGTACGGCCACGGCTGATTGCGCTCCGGGATCGATTCGGCACGAACGAGTTTGAGTTGCGCACGCAGGTGCGCGCGTAACTCGTGCAGTGCGGGGTCGGTCCAGCGGTTGTGTGCCTCGGCCGGATCCTCGGTCAGGTCGTAGAGCTCCCACTGGTCGTCGAGTGGATCGCGCCGGTAGGTCGGCCCGCCGAGGCCGTCGGCGGCAAGGTGGCGAACACCCGGTTCGGTCCATGTGCCGGGGTCGTCGAACGAGCGCACCAGCTTCCACAGATGGCCGGCGCCGCCGGCGGTCGCGGTCGCGTCGACGCGGACCACCAGGCCTTCGAAGTTGGCGGCCGTGTGTGCCGGGACCCGAATCCGCAGCGGTGCGGGCACTCTGGAGACCAGGCCGAGCCGGCGTGCCAAGCCCGAAGCGCCGGTGTCTCCTTCGAGCACGTTGTCCCGGGTCATCAGGTACACCGGGCGTTCCTCGTCCGGCTCGGCGCCGTCGACGATCGGCATCAGATCGCGCCCCGGCAACGCATGCACCTCGGTGAACGACCGCGACAGCTCCGCGGCGGTCGCGCCGGCGTCGATGCCCGCCGCCGACAACAGCGTGGGGACGACGTCGACGTGCGAGGTCGGTGCGGTCACGGTGCGCGGCTCCGACGGCTGGCGCCCGACTCTGGCGATCACGAACGGAACCCGGGTGGCCTCGTCGTAGAGGTTGAACCACTTCTGGTGCAGCCCGCCGTGGGCGCCGAGAAGGTCGCCGTGGTCCGCGGTCCGGACGAGGACGGTGTCGCGCGAACCCGCCTCCGCCGCGTCGGTCACCGTGCGGCGCACGCGGTCGATCGGACCGTCGACCTCGGCGTGCAGCCGGTAGTACAGGTCGCGGTAGCGCTGGGCGTTGCGCCGGTAGGTGTTCTCGATCGAGCGGGCGGGACCGTATCCGGAGTAGTACGCCTCGCGGAACGCGATCTGGGCGGCCGGTTTGGTGGACAGGTCCTCGTCCGCGGTGGGCGCCGGCGGCACCGGGGGAGGGTCGAGGGGTGACAGCGGTACCGGGTTGCGACGCGCCCAGGCCGGAAACAGCACGATGTCATGGGGATTGACGAAGCTGGCGACCAGCAGGAACGGCCGGAGCGCGGCGGGATCCCCTGCGGCGCGGGCGTTGTAGCGGGCGGTCAGCCACGCGACGACGCGGTCGGCGATCAGCCGATCACGTCGGACGCCTGCGTTGGCCAGGCTGGCGCCGTGCGGCTCGGGACCGACCCACCCGGAGAACCCGTACGGCGCCAGCGGATCGGCGTCGAGGTAGCGGCGCACCGCCGCCTCGTCCACCACTCCGTCGTCGTCGTTGGTCGCCAGTGCCTTCCCGGTGGCCGGGTCGATGAGGTCGGCGTGGGAGATGTGCCACTTGCCGTCGTAGTGGGTGTCGTATCCGGCGGCGCGGAACCAGTTCCCGAGTGTCGGCACCTCGCCGGGCCGCAGCCACCGCAGCCGCGAGTCGTCATGCGATTTACCGATGCCGTCGGTCTGGGTGACCCCGTGCAGATCGGGGTACTGGCCGGTGAAGATGGTCGGCCGGCTCGGCACGCAGGCCAGCGACCCGGTGTAATGGCGGGCAAAGCTGACTCCGTGCTCGTCGAACCATCTTCTGCCACTCAGTTTTTCCCGGCGCCACGCCAGTACTCGGTCGTCCTCGTAGGGCGGCGTCGCGCGTTCTTCGTCGGTCATCACGATGACGATGTCGGGTCGCAAGGTGGTCATGGCTGTCCTCCGAGTGCGCGGTCGAGGGAATGCAGCAGCGCGTCCGAGCGGCGCGCCAGCAGTGCGGCGAGGGTTCGTTCGGCGACGGACCGCAGCAGGCGGCGGTGCGTCGTCACGGTGCTCGTCAGGGTCACCGTGGTGGTGCCGTCGCGGTCCGGCCGTAGATCCCATCGGTTCGTCACGGCGAACCCGCGGGGCAGGCCCGCGATCTCGTAGGCGAGATGTCGAGGCGCGTCGAACACGGTGATCGTCTCGACGATGGCGTCGCGGTCTGCCTGCACCCGGCGGGCCAGCCCCACCCCGTGCCCGGCCTTCTCCGCGTTGAGCAGACAGGAATGATCGACGCCGTCGGCCCATCGGCTCAGCGCTCCGAAGTCGGCCAGCAGCGCCCAGATCGACTCGGGGTCCGCGGCCATCCGCCGGGAGCGACTGACGTCAGCCATGCGTACATCCAACTCTGTCCGTGCCGTGTTTGTCAGGTCACCGCGCCGAGGCGCCGGCGAGGACCATGCGGGTCAGCGATTCGGCGCGGTGCGGCGGGAACGTCCGTCCTTCCGTCTGGATCGCGTGCACGATTCCGCCGACGATCGCATCGGCCGCGTCCTGGGCGGAGACGTCGCTGAATCCCGCGGCGCGCAGCCGGTTCCGGACGCTGTCGTGCAGCGGGGCGCTGAAGCCGGCACGCAGACGCGCCTCGGTGTCGGGATGCTCCAAGCCGGCGATGGTCAGGATCCGCAGCATCGCGTTGCCACGCGCGGTGGTCAGCGCGCGGGCCAGCGCGAGGGCCCACGCGCACATATCGGCTTCCAGGTCCGCGGTGTTCTCGATCGGCCGCAGGATCTTGTCCGCGTCTTCGAGGATCACGTCGGCGACGAGGGCGTGTCTGCTGGGCCACCAGCGGTAGATGGTCTGTTTACCGACACCGGCTCGGGCGGCGACCGCCTCGATGGTGAGCTTGTCGAAACCGCGCTCCATCAGCAGTTTGCGGGTGGCGCCGACGATGGCGACCCGGGACTTCTCGCTGCGCCGGCGCGGCGTCACTACGCCGGCGGTCATCTGGACCGCCGAAGGGGAGCCTGTCGTCTTTACACGCTGACGCATCGCCCGTAGTGTGCCACAAGACGAGACGTTTCGTCTCGTTTAATCGGGCGGCGGAGGGCAAAACGCAATGGCCGGAACGAAGCTGGTGATCGGTGCCAGCGGCTTCCTCGGCTCCCATGTCACCAAACAGCTCATCGCCCGGGGCGAGCGCGACGTCCGGGTGCTGATCCGGCCGACGAGTTCCACCTGCGGCATCGACGGGCTTCCGGTCGACGTGCGCTACGGCGACATCTTCGACACCGAGGCGTTGCGCGCCGCGATGGACGGCTGCGACGTCGTCTACTACTGCGTGGTCGACGCGCGACCCTGGCTGCGTGACCCGCGCCCACTGTGGCGCACCAACGTCGACGGTTTGCGCAACGTGCTCGAGGTCGCATCCGACGCCGACCTGTACCGCTTCGTGTTCACCAGTTCGATCGGCACCATCGGGTTGCGTGTCGGAGGGCTGGCCGACGAGGGCACCCAGCACAACTGGGCCGCTTCCGGCGGGGACTACATCCGGTCCAGGGTCGCGGCGGAGGAGCTGCTGATGCGCTACTGCGCAGAGAAGGCGCTGCCCGGGGTGGCCATGTGCGTCGCCAACACCTACGGGCCCGGCGATTTCCTGCCCACCCCGCACGGCGGAATGCTGGCTGCCGCGGTGCGCGGCAAGCTGCCGTTCTCCATCGACGGTTACGAGGCCGAGGTGGTCGGTGTCGAGGATGCGGCGCGAGCGCTGATCCTGGCCGGCGAGCGCGGTAGGACAGGGCAGCGCTACATCGTCAGCGAACGGTTCATGAGCACTCGGGAGATCCATGAAATCGGCTGTGCGGCAGTCGGTGTCGCTCCACCCAAGTACCGTGTTCCGATTCGGGTGCTGTCCGCCGCGAGTCGGGTCAGCGCCGCTGTCGCGCGGTTGCGCAAGAAGGACACCATGCTCACCCCGCTCAACATTCGGCTGATGCACATCATGACGCCGCTGGACCACTCCAAGGCGGTCCGTGAACTCGGCTGGGATCCGCAGCCGACACCCGCCGCGATCGTCGCTGCCGCTCGTTTCTTCCGCGAGCGTAGGCCCGAGGTGTCCGGAGCGGCGCGATGACGATCGGACTGATGCCCGAACAACAGCAACTCGCCGACGCGGTCGCCCAGTTCGCCGCGCGCCGCGCGCCGGTCGACAAGACCCGCGAGTCCTTCGACGCGTTGGCCTCCGGTGAGCTCCCGTTGTGGTGGGAGGAATTCGTCGCCAACGGGTTTCACGCGGTACACCTGCCCGAGGAGATCGGCGGACAGGGCGGCACACTGATCGACGTGGCGTGTGTGCTGGAGGCGGCGGCGCTCGCGCTGCTGCCGGGCCCGGTGCTGCAGACCGTGACCGCGAGTGCGATCGCGGCGCTGGCCGGCGACGTTGCACCGGTCCGCGACGTGCTGGGCCGGATCTGCGGCGGTGCGGCCGCTGCGGTGATCCTGCCCTCCGGCAGCGGTTTTCACGCCACATCGGCCGAGGGCGGCTGGACGATCGACGGAGCCTCACCCGTCACCCTCGGCGTCAACGCGGCCGGGGTGCTCGTCGCCGCCGCGACGACGAACGACGGCGGCACCACCTGGTTCGTCCTCGATCCGTCCCGGCCCGAATGTGCCGTCGAACGGCGCGAGGGCACCGACAAGACCGTGGACGCCGGGGTGGTGCGGTTGACCGGGTACCGGTGCGATGCCGATGCCGTGCTGCCGGACATCGACGACGGCGACGCCCGGGACGTGGCGGTGGCGCTCGCCGGTGCGACGGCCGCCGGGACGATGCGCTGGTGTGTGCAGGCGGTCACCGACCATCTGCGCACCCGCGAGCAGTTCGGCAAGCCCATCGGCACCTTCCAGGCGTTGCAGCACCAGGCCGCTCTGCTTCTGGTGCACAGCGAGTTGGCGGTGTCGGCGGCCTGGGACGCCGTGCGGTCCCTGTCCGAGGACCGCGTGCAGCACCGGATCGCGGCCTCGGGGGCGGCGCTGATGGCCATCGCGCCCGCTCCGGAATTCGCGCTCGACGCGCTGATGATGTTCGGCGCGATCGGCTACACCTGGGAACACGACCTGCACCTGTACTGGCGCAAGGCCACCAGCCTGGCTGCGTCGATCGGCCCCACCGGAGCCTTCGCCGAGGCGCTCGGCGAGCTGACCCGCACCCAGACCCGCGACGTGTCGGTCAAGCTCGGCGACCTCGACGCGGACTTCCGCGCGAAGGTCTCCGCCGTGCTCGACGAGGCGTGCACCCTGGTCAACGACACGCCGGGCCGTCAGGGTGACTATCCGAACCTCGCCACCGGTCCGCAACGCACCCTGCTCGCCGAGGCCGGACTGATCGCTCCGCACTGGCCCGAGCCCTGGGGTGTGGCGGCGACCCAGCTGCAGCAGCTGATCATCGACGAGGAGTTCGCCAAGCGGCCGGAGTTGGTGCGGCCGTCGCTGGGCATCTCGGAATGGATCCTGCCCAGCCTGATCAGCTCTGCGCCACCCGAGATCCAGGACCGGTTCATCCCGGCCACCCAGCGTGGCGAACTCGGCTGGTGCCAGCTGTTCAGCGAACCCGGCGCCGGGTCGGATCTGGCCGCACTGAGCACCCGCGCCACCAAGGTCGAGGGCGGCTGGCGGATCAACGGACACAAGATCTGGACGTCCTCGGCGCACACCGCCGACTTCGGCGCGTTGCTGGCGCGCACCGACCCAGACGCCGCCAAGCACCGGGGGATCGGCTACTTCATCGTCGACATGCGCTCCGAAGGTATCGAGCTGCAGCCGATCCGGCAGGCCACCGGCGAGGCGCACTTCAACGAGGTGTTCCTGCGGGACGTATTCGTCCCCGACGAACTGCTCCTCGGCGGCCCGACCGACGGGTGGAACCTTGCCATCGCGACCATGGCCCAGGAGCGCGTCGCGATCAGCGGGTATGTGAATTTCGACCGTGCCGCCATCCTTCGCCGTCTCGCCGATGAGGACCGGCCGGACCGCGGCCGTGTGCTGACCGCGCTCGGTGAGGCCGATGCGTTCGCCAACGCCATCAAAGTGCTTGCGGTACGGGAAGTCCTACGGCTACTCGACGGTCAGGCCGCCGGACCCGCGTCGAGCATCGCCAAGGTCGCGATGAACGTGATGCTGCGCCGTACGTTCAAGGACACCCTGGAACTGGCGGCACCGGCAGGGCTGGTCGAGGATTCGGATCCGGCGATCGTCGAGCCCTATTTCCACCTGCCCGCCGAACTGATCGGTGGCGGCACCAAGGAGATCCAGCTCAACATCATCGCCCAGATGATCCTCGGGCTGCCCCGCAAGTGAAGGAGATGCGCATGGGATTGCGTGGTGAGGCCGCGATCGTCGGCTACGTCGAACTGCCTCCGGAACGGCTGAACAAGGCAGCCCCCGCACCGTTCATCCTTGAGCAGTGGGCGGAGCTGGCCGACGCCGCGATGACCGATGCCGGGCTGCCGGGAGAGTCGGTCGACGGCATCGTCACCACACATCTCGGCGAGTCGGAGATCTTCGTCCCGTCGACCGTGGCCGAATACCTGGGTGTGCGTGCGGGATTCGCGGAACTGGTCGACCTCGGCGGCGCCAGCGCGGTCGGTATGGTGTGGCGCGCCGCCGCGGCGATCGAGCTGGGCATTTGCGATGTGGTGCTGTGCGCCATCCCGGCGCGGTATCTGACCCCGACATCGGAGAAGAAACCCAAACCTCTCATCGACGCGGTCTTCTTCGGCGCGTCGAGCAACCAGTTCGGTTCTCCGCAGGCCGAATTCGAGATTCCCTACGGCAATCTCGGCCAGAACGGTCCGTACGGCCAGGTCGCGCAACGCTATGCCTCGGTGTACGGCTACGACGAGCGGGCGATGGCCAAGATCGTGACCGACACCCGGTTCAACGCCAACCACACCGAGGGTGCGGTGTGGAAGGACAAGCCGCTGACCATCGAGGACGTGCTGGCCAGCCCCGTCATCGCCGACCCGCTGCACATGCTGGAGATCGTGATGCCGTGCCTGGGCGGGGCCGCGGTCGTGGTCGCCAACGCCGAAATGGCGGCCAGGGCGAAGAACCGGCCGGTGTGGATCAAGGGATTCGGCGAACAGGTGCCGTTCAAAACCCCCACCTACGCCGAGGATCTGTTGCAGACGCCGATCAAACGTGCGGCCGACACCGCGTTCTCGATGTCGGGCCTGACCCGCGATCAGATGGACATGGTGTCGATCTACGACTGCTACACCATCACTGTGCTGCTGAGCCTGGAGGACGCCGGCTTCTGCGAGAAGGGCAAGGGCATGGAGTTCGTCGCCGAGCACGACCTGACCTTCCGGGGCGATTTCCCGCTCAACACCGCGGGCGGCCAGCTCGGCTTCGGGCAGGCCGGCAATGCAGGCGGTATGCATCACGTCTGTGACGCCACCCGCCAGATCATGGGACGGGCGGGCGCCGCGCAGGTCGACAGCTGCAATCGTGCGTTCGTCTCGGGCAACGGTGGCATCCTGTCCGAGCAGACCACCCTCGTGCTGGAAGGGGACTGACGATGGACATGCCGACCTTCGAGCGGCCGATGCCGGTGAAGACGCCGACAACGGCGCCGTTCTGGGACGCGCTGGCCGAACACCGCGTGGTGATCCAGTACTCGCCGTCGCTGCGGTCCTACGTGTTCTATCCGCGGGTGCGCGCGCCCAGGACGTTCGCCGACGATCTGGAATGGCGCGAGATCTCCGGTATGGGAACGCTGTACTCGTACACCGTCGCGCGGCGACCCGTCGGCCCGCACTTCGTCGACGCTGTCCCGCATCTGCTGGCGATCGTGGAATGGGATGAGGGGCCGCGGTTCTCGACCGAACTCGTCGACGTCGAACCCGAGGACGTCGAGATCGGCATGCGCGTCAAACCGGTGTTCTGCGACTACCCCGAACACGACGTGACGATGCTGCGGTACACCCCGGCGGACCGCTGAGCGAGGAGCAGGAAGATGACCGAGGCAGACCGGCAGGAGATCGCCGACGTGCAGGTGCGCTACGCCACCGGCATCGACCGCCGCGACTGGCCGCTGTTCCGCACCGTGTTCACCGAGGACTGCGAACTCGACTACGGCGAGATCGGCACCTGGAAGGGCGCGGACGCGGTCGTCGACTTCATGGTCACCACACACGACATGATCGGACACTCACTGCACCGCATCACCAATCAGGCCGCGACGGTGCACGGCGACACCGCGACCGCGCACGCCTATGTCGATGCGCTGGTCATGGCGCCGGGCAACGCGTCCGGTGTGAACGCCGCCGGCTTCTACGACGACGAGCTGGTCCGTACCGAGGCGGGATGGCGGATCGCCAAGCGACGCTTCACGACTGTCGTCGTGCGGACCGTCACCTCGGGGTGATCGCGGCGATCACCCCGGCCGCCGGCCGGTGCGTGGTTCGATGACGCGCGCCGCGGCCTCCACGGCGGCGGCCCGCCGCCTGGCGATCGTGGCGGGATCGTCGGTCTGTAGCTGAGGGTCGGGGGATGTCGCCCAGGACAATCCGATGGCGAACAGCATGACGATCAGTTCGTCGGGCTGCCACGCGGCGTCGGCATGACCCCCAGCTTGCGCTGCGGCGACCACCGCCGCCCCAGAGGTGGGGATCATGTCGGCATCGGGCGCGAAGAGCTCGAGCCCCTCCAGGCGTGCCCAGGTGATCATCCGGAGATGTTCTGGATGTGCCAGGGCGAGGTCGTAGATGTCGCCGACGAACTCCGCCAACGCTTCTGGGCGCGGTACCACAGCGGTGAAGAAGTGGGCGGCGTCGGCGGCGACGACTTCGCGGAACAGGGTCTCCTTGTCGCCGAAGTGGGCGTAGAGGCGTTCCCGGCTCGCTCGGGACTCCTTGACGACGCGGTCGATCCGGGCGCCGGCGAGCCCGTGCCGGGCGAACTCCGCCCGTGCGGCGGAAAGGATCTCGTCGCGCAGCTCTGCTCCTTTTCGCATCAGCGGGTCACCCGTGCGGTGTCGCGGCGAGGTGCCGGGCCAGCGGATTGAGGGCGCGGTACGGATCGTTTCGACGCACGCGCTGCAGATCCTGGAGATCGAATTCCAGTTGCGCCTGGACCTTCTCCTTGAGTTCGGTGACCCAAGTGTCAGGCGGGGTGCCGGCCGGCTCGATGGAGGAGATCGGGGCCCCGAATCGCAGATACATGCGCCGCGGCTGCGGGATCAGGGTGGGGCCGATGCCGCGCACCAGGGGCATTGCCATGTCGGGGCGGCCGCCGAGGCGCTCACCGAGCCAGCCGCTCGCCCGGCCGTAGAGGCTGTCACGTGTGGTGAGGCTCGTATAGACGTCGTCGCCGCCGACCAGGGCGGCGGTGACGATCGGGTAGTGGTGCTCGGCGGCGAGCCGGGCGAAACCATAACGGTTGTCCCAGCGCAGTTTGTACTCCTCGCCCTTGAACTTGCCGATCTCGCGTCCTCCGCCGGGGAACACCAGGATGGTGGCGTCCTGCTGCATGAGGGTCGTCGCGGACTCCGGGGAGCCCACGACGGCGCCGTAGGCCGCGATCAGATCGGCCTGCAGCCCCCGCATCTTCCCGAACTGTCGGTCGGCCAACGGGCGCACCTGTGAACCGATGGCCTGCCGGACGCAGTAGGGGATCAGCACGATCTCGGCGGCCGACATCTGGGTGTGGTTGCCCACGATCAGGAATCGTCCGTCGGCGGGGAGGTGCTCCACCCCTTCCACGTAGGGCTTGTACAGGCTCATCACCGGTTCGAGGTGGTCGGCGACGGTGGTCAGTGCGGTGCGGCAGAGTCGTTCGCCGAGCGATCGGTCTGCGCGGTCCGGGAGGGGCGTCGATGGCATGTACGTGGTTCGTCCTTTTTCGGAGTGGGTGGACGATCCGGTGATCGACGCAGACCCGTCAGCTCCGGTCTTTGTCCAGCATACCGACCAGACGAACTGTTCTGTCTGTGCTGTTCCCCACGGCGCACGCGCGCCGGTACCGCGATGACCCGCGGGAAAGCTAGCCGGGCAGCGATTTCTGCAGGGGCCGTCTCGCGGTCTCCCGCATGGTCAGCACGGTCAGGAAGCTGACGATCGCGGCGGCGATCACGTAGTACGCCGGTGCGAGGTCGTTGCCGGTGCGTGACACCAGCCAGGTCGCGACATACGGTGCGGTGCCGCCGAAGACGGCCACCGAGACGTTGTAGCCGATCGAGTATCCGCTCGAACGGACCCGGGTCGCGAACAGTTCGGCACCGGCGGCCAACGACGTACTCACGAACACCGCCTCGATGGCGGCCAGCGCGGCGTGGGCGGCGATCGCCGCCGACAGCGACCCGATGTTGAGGAGCAGGAACAGCGGGTAGGCGAACACGGCGAACGCGAGAGATCCGGCGATCAGCAACGGTTTGCGTCCCACCCGGTCGGAGAGCGCGCCCAACGGTGGAATGAGAACGATTCCGACCAGGCTGGCGACGGTGATGGACCAGAACGCGTCGGTCTTGGTGAACTCCAGTGTCTCGGTGAAATAGCTTGGCAGGAAGGTGTAGATGACATAGAAGCCCACGTTGTGGATCACGACGAGTCCGATGATCTGCAGGATCGGGCGCCACGAGGTGGTGACCGCCTCCCTCAGCGGGGACTGCGAGACCTCGCCGGATTCGCGCAGGGACTCGAACTCCGGGGTGTCACCGAGTTTGAGGCGGATGTAGAGGCCGACGACGCCGAGCAGGCCGGCGATCATGAACGGGATGCGCCAGCCGTAGGAGTTCATCGCGTCCTCGGACAGCCACGTCTCCAGAGCTGTCACGGTGACAGCGCCCGTCAGGAAGCCGACGACGACGGACCAGACCAGGAACGAGACCACGAATCCCCGGTGCCGGTCGGGTGCATACTCGGCGAGGAAGCATGCGCCGCTGCCGTATTCACCGCCTGCGGAGAACCCCTGCAGACAGCGCAGCACCAGCAACAGGACCGGGGCCAGCACGCCGATCGAGTCGTAGCTGGGGACCAGCCCGATCGCCAGGGTGGACGCCGACATCACCAGGATCACGATCGCCAGCACACGCTGGCGGCCGATCCGGTCGCCCAGCGGGCCGAAGAAGAACCCGCCAAGCGGACGCATGAAGAACGCCGCCGCGAAGACGGCGAAAGTGCTGAGCAGAGCTGCGGTTTCGTCGCCGGAGGGGAAGAACTTGTCCGCGATGTAGGTGGCCAGGAAGCCATAGATCGCGAAGTCGAACCACTCGACGGTGTTGCCGATCGCCGCGCCGCGCACGGCCTGGCGAACGGCTTTGGGATCGGCTGCCGCGGGGGAGCGGCTGTCCTGCTCGACGGTCATGGGTGTCCGTTCGGCGCCTCGGTGATGTGGTCCCGCGCGGCACTGTCGTAGTGCTCGTGCGGCCGGTCGGTGATGAACATGTGGCCCGGCGCATGGAAGATCGCCAGCGGTGGGGCGGCGTTCTGCGCGACGATCTGCGGTGTCACGCCGCACGCCCAGAACACCGGCACCTCGTCGGCGGCGATGCGCACCGGATCCCCGAAATCCGGTGCGCCGAGATCATCGATGCCCAGCCCCGCGGGGTCGCCGATATGCACCGGAGCGCCGTGCATCGCCGGGAAGCGACCGGTGATCTGCACCGCGCGGGGGACTTGATGGGCCGGCAGCGGACGCATCGAGACGACCATCGGTCCGTGGAATGCCCCGGCGCGGACACACTCCCGGTCGGTCACATACATCGGCACGTTCACGCCCTGCTGCTGGTGGGCGATCGGCAGACCTGCCGCCGCGAGCGCCCATTCGAAGGTGAACGAGCAGCCGAGCAGGAACCCGACGAGGTGCTCGTCCCAGTACGGCGAGATGTCGGCGGGTTCGTCGGTGCACACACCGTCGCGCAGCACGCGGTAGCGGGGGAGATCGGTACGCAGATCAGCATCGGACGCTACCGACGCCGGGTGCGGGGACCCGGTGTCGGTCACCTCCAACAGCGGGCAGGGCTGCGGGTTGCGCACACAGAACCGCAGGAAATCCAGGGCATGATCGTGCGGCAGTACGACCAGGTTGGCTTGAGCGAACCCTGTGGCCAGACCGCTGGTGGGGCCCGTGTGCCGGCCCGCGCGGATCGCCGCGCGGGCAGTGGCCGCGCGGTCGACGGACGGTGCCTTCACAGCACGCATACGCGTGCATTCCCCGTCGCCGCCCGGAACTAACGTGTGCGGGCGCTGAAGATGTCGGTGGGCGCGATCCGGCCGCGCAGCGTGGTCTGACCGGCCGCGACCCACTGCTGCTGCTCGTCGGCGCCGGCCCGGTCGCGGGCGGGCCCCGCGCACAGCGCCCTGGCGTCGAACTCCTTGGCATGGTCGGCAAGTCGGGCGGCTTCGTTCACCGCGTCTCCGACCACCGTGTACTCGTAGCGGTTCTCGGCGCCGATGTTGCCCGCGAACACCGGCCCCGCCGAGACACCGATCCCGAAATCGACCGGCAATGCGCGTAGTTCCGTGGCCAGCGCGCGTGCGGTACCCATCGCCGCGGTCGCCGGGTCGTCGATGCGCAGCGGTGCGCCGAACACCGCCAACGCCGCGTCACCCTGGAACTTGTTGATCAGACCATGGTTCCGGTCGACCTCGGCGACCACGATGCGGAAGAAGTCGTTGAGGATCCCGGCCACCTCGTGGGGCTCGCGGTCGACGGCCAGCCGGGTCGAGCCGACGAGATCGATGAACAGGACCGCCACGTCGCGTTCGTCACCGGCGGACAGGTCGTCGTGGTCGTCGGCGAGTTCGACGGCGCGGCGCGCGACCTGTTCGCCGACGTGTCTGCCGAACAGGTCCTGTAGCCGGTCCCGCTCCCGCAGCCCCGCCACCATCCGGTTGAAACCGCTTTGCAGCCGCCCGATCTCGGACCACTCGTAGACCTCGATGGTGCGGTCGATCTTGCCCTTCTCGACGTCGGCCATCGCCGCGACGACCTCGTCGAGAGGGTCGGATATCGAGATGGACACCAGGATCATCGCGCGCAGGCCGAGTACGACGGCGACCAGTGCGAGCACCAGCAGGGCGAGCTCGATCGGGGTGGATTCGTCGAGCAGCCACTGCCGTGAGCGCAGGATCAGCAGCACCGCGATGGCCGAGCCGGGCAGCGCGGTGCAGACCATCCACATGATGAGCAGGCGGGCCCGTACTCCCGGCGCGGGCAGACGCCCCGCGTCGCTGGGCACCCCGGCCAGCATCGGGCGCAGGGTGCGCAGCGTGAACAGAAATCCGGTGCACACGGTCGCGATCGCGCCGAACAGCAGTGCGGTGGTGAGCACGACGAACACCGACGCGGCCGCGTCACGGTTCAACGGCACCAGCACCGCCGCGGTCAGGACCCACGGAGCCAGCGTGATCGCGGCCTGCCTGCGCATCGTCTTGGCGGCGGTCCGTATCTCCGCCGGTGACGGGCGCCGCCCGTCCTTGAGCCACCGCAGCGACGGCCGCAGGATCAGCACCGCACCCACCGCCACCGTCGTCGCGCCGATCAGCGTGACGGCCACCGAGGTGACGACATTGCCGACGGTGATGACGCTGCGGCCGGTCAGCGCGACGACGATCGCGACGACCTCACCGACGGTGAGCAGATAGGCCGACGTCAGGCCTGCGGCGTACCTGGTCAGCAGGCGGCGTGGCCTCACACGGCCGAAGGTATCAGCAGCCCGCGACGCGCGGCTCCGCCCGGGCCGCCACGCGGGACTCAGTCGCTGGCGGGCAGCGGCTTGGCCTCCTTGAGCGACAACGGGGTGGTGCCGACGCTGATCGTGCCCTTCCCCGCCTTCGTGACAAGAACCTCGGCGCCGCCGTCGTCGACGTAGCGCTTACCCATCAGGTTGCCGTCGGCCAGCGAATCATCCAGTGACAGGCTCGAATCCGCGGCGTCGCCGACGGGGATCGCGGGCGCTCCACCGATCCGCAGGTCGTCGAGCGACTCGGAGCTGCGAACCACGATCACCTGTGTGTCGCAGACCTGGCTCTGCAGTCGGGTGCCGTTCTTGATCATGGGTGGGCTCCTTGTGTCACACCGGCTGGGCCGGCAATTGTTAAACGGCCGGCTGCGCCGGCGATGGATCCTGGTTCAGTTCGCTGATGAGTTCGCGACGTAGCACTTTGCCGGTCGCGTTGGTGGGCAGTTCCTCCCGGAAGATCACCCGGTCGGGGGTGCGGGACCCTCGTAGCTGGGATCGTACGTGGGCGCGTAGCTCTTCGGGGTCGGGCTGGGCGCCGTGGTGGGCGACGACGACGGCGACGATGATCTGGCCCCATTGCGGGTCGTCGGCGCCGACGACGGCGCAGTCGCGGACGTGGGGGTGTTCGACGAGGACGTCCTCGATTTCGGCGGGGGCGATGTTCTCTCCGCCGCGGATGATGGTGTCGTCGGAGCGGCCGCCGATGAACAGGTAGCCCGCCTCGTCGAGGTAGGCGACGTCCTTGGTGGGGAACCAGCCGTTTGCGTCGAGCACGGAGCCGATGCCGGTGTATTTGCCCGATACCTGCTCGCCGCGCACGTACAGCTCGCCGGGTTCGTTGGGGCCGAGTACGGTGCCGTCGTCGGCGCGGATCTGGACTTCGATGCCGGGGACGGGTTGGCCGACCGAACCGAGGCGGCGCATCGCGGCGTCGTCGGTGGCGGTCAGGGCGGCGCGGTGGTCGTCGGGGGTCAGCACCGCGATCGTCGAGCTGGTTTCGGTCAGCCCGTAGGCGTTGACGAAGCCGACGTCGGGCAGTAGCGAGAGCGCTTTGCGGACCAGCGGCAGCGGGACTTTCGAGCCACCGTAGGCCAGGGTGCGCAAGGTGGGCAGCGTGGTGTGGGTGGTCTCCAGCACGGTGACGATGCGGTCGAGCATGGTGGGCACCACGGTGGCGGAGGTGACGCGTTCAGCGGCGACGAGGTCGACCCAGCGCTGGGCGTCGAAATGGCGCAGGTACACCATCTTGCGGCCGGCGTAGAGGTTCGACAGTGCGGCGCTGACTCCGGCGATGTGATACGGCGGGACGCAGATCAGTGCGGCGTCGTCGGGTTCGGCGGAGGCGAACTCGACGGTGCCCATGATGTAGCTGGTCAGGTTGGTGTGGCTGAGCTCGACGGCCTTGGGTGTGGAGGTGGTGCCGGAGGTGAACAGCACGACGCCGACCGAGTCTGGGTCGGCGAACTGGGCGGCGGGTTCGGCGGTGCGTGCCGCGGTGAGGAATTCGGCTGAACCGATGGTGCGGTAGCTGTCACCGACCGCGTCGCGGTATTCGTCGTCGACGACGACCAGCGGGTCGGGCAATCGGTCCAGCAGCGCGCGCAGGCCTTCGGCGGAGAGTCGGTAGTTCAGCGGGGTCACCGGGATCGCCGCGCGTGCGGAGGCGAACAACAGCAGCGGCAGCATGGCCCCGCCGGTGCCGACGTAGGCGAGGTGGCGGGCCCCGGAGGCGGTGATCACGCCGGCGCCGCCGTCGGCCAGCGTGCTCAATTCGGCGGTGCTCAGCCGTAACTCGTCGCAGACCAGCGCGGTCCGGTCGGGATCGGTTTCGGCGGCCATCTCCAACAACAGCGAAATACTCATGAGGTGCGCTCGTCGACGAAGATGTCCAGGATCGGTTCGTCGCCGCCGCCGTAGCCCGACAGGTCGGTGACCCCGGACTCGGCGAGAATCCCCGAGTCGATGAAGCATCGCCCGTTCACCTCACCCGGTGGGCGGCTCAGGATCTGGACCGCGGCATCGGCCATGATCTCGGGGCTGCGGGACGCCTTCACCAGGTCGTCCCCGTCGGCGAGGTTGGTCACCGCCGACGTCGCGATGTAGGTCTCGGGCCACAGGCAGCTGAATCCGATTCCGGCGGCGCCGTTTTCCCGGCCGTACTCCTGCGCCCAGCCCAGCGACAGCAGGGTCATCCCGTACTTGGACAGCGTGTAGGACGGGTGCGCGCCCAGCCAGTGCGGGTTCATGTTCAGAGGGGGTGCCAACGTCAGCACGTGCGCCCCGGGAGACTCGCGCAGGTAGGGCAGCGCGGCCTTCGTCAGCAGGAATGTGCCGCGGACATTGATGTCCATCATCAGATCGAACTTCTTCGCCGACAGATGCTCGGTCGGCTCTGTCGCGATCGCGCTGGCGTTGTTGACCACGACGTCGACGCCGCCGAAGTGCTCGACGGCGGTGTCGATCGCGCGTGCGACGTCTTCTTCCTTACGGACGTCTCCGACGACCGCGACCCCCTTGCCGCCGGCCGCCTCCACCTCGGCCACCGCGGTGTGCACGGTGCCGGGGAGTTTCGGATGCGGTTCGGCGGTCTTGGCCAGCAGCACGACATTGGCGCCGTGCCGGGCCGCACCGAGCGCGATGGCGAGGCCGATTCCGCGGCTGCCGCCCGAGACCACGACGGTGCGGTCGGCGAACGATGTCTGGCTGGACGTACGCGACTCCGACGCCACGGTGGCCCCCTTCTGGGTAGATAGTGCCGTTCTCATTTTAGGCGAATCCCATAATCGCTGTGTACCGGGGCTTCGACCCTTCGGACCCGGGTGTCGCACCTACTGCTGCGTGCAGCTTTCCCTCAGACGGTATTGGCATTCTCATTTTTTGCAAGTACGTTATCCAACGATGAGCGAGCAAGTCGTCCCTCGGGTGGAGACCCCGTCCGGCATCCCGCTGGAACCGGTGTACGGGCCGGATGATCGCGCGGTCGATCCGCCCGCGCCCGGCGAGTATCCGTTCACGCGGGGCAACTTCGCGTCCGGCTACCGCGGCAAGACCTGGACCTTCCGGCAGTATTCCGGTTTCGGCACCGCCGAGGAGTCCAATAGCCGGTACCGCTATCTGCTCGACCAGGGCGGCACCGGCCTGTCGGTGGCGCTCGACCTTCCCACCCAATGCGGATACGACTCCGACGACGAGGAGTACGGCGAGGAGGTCGGGCGCGTCGGCGTCGCGGTGGACACGCTGGCCGACGCCGAGATCCTGTTCGACGGCATCCCGCTGGACAAGATCAGCACCAGCTTCACCATCAACGGCACCGCGGCGATCCTGCTGGCGTTCTATGTCGCGGCCGCGGAGAAGAAGGGCGTGCCGCGGGAAAAGCTGACCGGCACCATCCAGAACGACATCCTCAAGGAGTACGCGTCGCGCGGCACGTGGATCTGGCCGCCGGAACCGTCGCTGCGACTGATCGCCGACACCATCGAGTTCTGCGCGGCCGAGGTGCCGAAGTTCAACGCGATCTCGGTGGCGGGGGCGCACTTCCGCGATGCCGGAGCGAACGCGGTGCAGGAGATGGCGTTCACGCTGGCCGACGGCGTCACCTACTGCGACACCGTCGTCGAGCGGGGCCGGATGACGATCGACAAGTTCGCCCCGCAGATCTCGTTCTTCTTCTACACCCACGGCGACTTCTTCGAGGAGATCGCGAAGTACCGGGCCGGCCGCCGGCGCTGGGCGACCATCGTGCGGGAGCGCTACGGCGCCACCACCGACAAGGCGTCGATGTTCCGCTTCGGCTGCGTGGCAGGCGGTGCGTCGCTGTATGCGCCGCAGGCGCAGAACAACCTGGTTCGCGTCGCCTACGAGGCGCTGGCCGCGGTGCTCGGCGGCGTGCAGTCGATGTTCACCGCGGCGTGGGACGAGCCGTTCGCGCTGCCGAGTGAGGAGTCGGCGACGCTGGCGCTGCGCACCCAACAGATTCTGGCCTACGAGACCGGCGTGACGAAGGTGGCCGATCCGTTGGGCGGCTCCTACTTCGTCGAGGCCCTCACCGATGCCACCGAGGAGAAGATCATCGAGATCATGCACGATCTCGAGAACCACGGTGGCATGGTGCGCTGCATCGAGGACGGCTATCTGCAGGGCCTGATCGCAGACGAGGCGTTCAAGATCCATCAGGAGGTCGAATCGGGAGCGCGGCCGGTGGTCGGCGTGAACAAGTTCGTCGTCGACGAACCGCCGCCGGATCTGGCCACCTACGAGCTCGACGCCGAGGGCCGCGACAAGCAACTCAAGCGGCTGGCCAAGGTCAAGGCCGACCGGGACGACGCCGCGGTCAAGGACAGCCTGGCCGCGCTGGCGCGGGCGGCCGAGGGTGATGACAACCTGATGCACAAGCTGATCGACTGCGCGAATGCGTATTGCACAGTGGGAGAGATGGTGTCGACGCTGAAGTCCGTCTGGGGCGAGTTCCAGCAGCCTGTCGTCTTTTAATAGGAGAGTGTTCTGATGTCAACGCGTGTGCTGGTGGCCAAGCCGGGTCTGGACGGCCACGACCGGGGAGCCAAGATCGTCGCCCGCACCCTGCGCGACGCGGGGTTCGAGGTGATCTACACCGGGATCCGCCAGCGTATCGAGGACATCGTGTCGATCGCGTTGCAGGAGGACGTCGCGCTGGTCGGCCTGTCGATCCTGTCCGGCGCGCACGTCGCTCTGACCCAGCGCACGGTGGATGCGCTGCGGGCCGCCGACGCGGGGGACATCGCCGTCGTCGTCGGCGGGACCATTCCGCAGGGCGACGTGCAGAAGCTGCTCGATGCCGGTGCCGCCGCGGTGTTCCCGACGGGCACCTCGCTGGAGGATCTCGTGCGTGACGTGCGTGCGCTGACGGAGAAGGTGGAGCAGTCGTGAGGCCACCGAGAGTGCGCACAGCGCGCGATTCCGGCCGGCTGCGCGATCTGAGCGCACTCTCGCTGAAGGAAGGTGCGGAATGAGGTCGGGCGGGCGAAGCGGGGGTGGGATATGAAACTGGGCGTGATGATCGGAGCCGAGCGCGGCGACATGGCGCGCAAGGTCAACAAGCTGGTCTCCGACATCGAATGGGCCGAATCAGCCGGGCTGGACACCGCCTGGATGCCGCAGGTGCCCAATGACTTCGACTGCCTGACCATGGTCGCGCTGATGGCCGCGCACACCTCACGGATCGAACTGGGCACCGCCGTCGTGCCGCTGCAGGCCCAGCATCCGATAGCCCTTGCCCGGCAGGCTCTTTCAGTCCACGCGATGGCGCAGGGCCGGTTGGCACTCGGGGTCGGGCCGTCGCACCACTGGATCGTGCGCGACATGCTCGGCATCCCGTACGAGAAGCCGGCCGCGTACACGCGCGACTACCTCGAGGTGCTCTACGCCGCACTGTCCGGGCCCGGCGACGTCGACGTCGAGAACGATTCGTTCACCGTGCACAATCCGACGGTTCTCGCCGCGGAGCAACCGCTACCGGTGCTGGTGGCCGCGCTCGGCCCGGTGATGCTGCAGATCGCGGGTGAGCGGGCCGACGGCACCGTGCTGTGGATGGCCGACGAGAAGGCCATCGGCGAGCACATCGCCCCGAAGATCAACAAGGCCGCCGCCGATGCGGGACGGCCCGCGCCGCGCATCGTCGCCGGGATCCCGGTGTGCCTGTGCGCGAACTCCGAGATCGACGCCGCCAAGGACCGGGCGAACCGGATCCTGGCCGAGGCCGAGACCTCCCCGAACTACCAGCGCCTGCTCGACCGCGGCGACGCGCGCAACGTCGGTGACCTGTGCGCGGCAGGCGACGAGGAATCAATCCTGAAGCGGTTCAAGCAGTTCGCCGATGCCGGCGTCACCGACCTGTCGGTGCGGTTGCTGCCGATCGGGGAGACGCGCGACGAACTCGTCGCGTCGAAGTACCGGACGCGAGAGGTGATCGGAGAGCTCGCGAAGGCCTTGCGATGAGCGCTCGCGCGAAGAGCCGAGGGCAGCGATGAGCGCAGGTCCGCTGGCCGGGATCCGCATCCTCGAGGTCGGGGTGATGCTGGCCGGGCCGTACGCGACGATGATGCTGGCCGACCTGGGCGCCGAGGTCATCAAGATCGAGCCGCCGGGCGGAGAGATCTCCCGGCAGGTCAGTGACAGCTATTTCGCGAGCCTGAACCGCAACAAGCAGAGCGTCGTGATCGATCTGCGGTCCGAGGCAGGACGGCAGAAGCTGGGCGAGTTGGTCGCGACATCGCATGCGCTGCTGGTGAACATGAAGCCGTCGGCGATCAAGCGGCTCGGGTTGACCTACGACGCGTTGAAGCAATTCAACGAGCGCATCGTGTGCGTGGCGTTGACGGGGTTCGGCCTCGACGGCGGCGACGATCCGGCGTTCGACTACGTGATCCAGGCGGCCACCGGGGTCGCGGCGATGACCGGCGATCCGGACGGCCCGCCGACGCTTCCGGGCTATTCGTCGGCGGACAACTCGACGGGACTGACCGCCGCGTTGGGGTTGCTGGCCCAGATCGTGTCGGGCCGCGGCGGACAGGTCGACGTGTCGCTGCAGGACGTGATGCTCTCGCAACTGAACTACCGGGCCGCGGCGTACCTCAACGATGGCATCGAGCCGAAGCGGTATCCGTACGGCGCCCACTCGTATTACGTTCCGGCGCAGCTGTTCTCGACGGCAGACGGTTTCCTGGCGTTGTTCATCACCCATGATGCGTTCTGGGCGGCGTTCGCCGCCGAGGCCGGTATCGACGGGTTCGCGACGATGGCCGAGCGCGCGTCCCATCGCGACGAGGTGCTGGCCCGCGTCGGTGCGGCCCTGGCCGCGGACACCGCGGTGAACTGGCAGCGCCGGCTGCAGCCGTTGGGGATTCCCGCCGCGGCGGTGCGGACGCTGCCCGAAGCGCTGGATGCGATGCCCGAGGTGGTGGTCGACGCCGGGGACTTCCATCTGGTGCGCAGCTCCATCCGGATCGCCGGATACGAGCCCGAGTACCGCCCGGCGCCGAAGCTCGACGAGCACGCCGACGCCGCGGCTCACTCGTCGTAGTTGACCGTCACGTCCGGGGTGTCGGGAACGGCCTGGCAGGTGAGCACGTATCCCTCGGCGACCTCGTCCTCGGTCAGCGCGTCGTTGACCCGCATGGTCGCGGTGCCGGAGGTGAGCAGGGCCATGCAGGTGCCGCAGTTGCCGGCCTCGCATGAGAACGGCGGGCCCATCCCGGCCCGGCGTGCGCTCTCCAGCAGGGTCTCCTCGGGCCTGTTCCCCACGGTGGAGATGTTGCCGTCCAACTGGATGGTGATCGTGCCCTGCACGGCCGTCTCGGTCACTGCGGACCCCGTTCCCGGTGTCTGCGGGTCGGTCATATGACCCTCTCTCGACATTGTCATTCTGATAATAGGAGAATACTATTCTCCCCGACAAACGCTACTCCTCTCACCCATCATCCACGACCTGCGGAAGGGGCGCGCGCGACGTGAGTGATCCGATGGCGCTCGCCTTCGAGGATCGGCAATACTCGCTCGCCGACCTCGACGCGCTGGCCGGCGGGATGGCCGCGGTGCTGCGGCGCAACGGTGTCGTCGCGGGGACGCGGGTGGCGGTCATGTCGTCGAACCGCCCTGAGTTCGTCGTCGCGCTGCGTGCGATCTGGCGGCTCGGCGCGGCCGCGGTGCTGCTGAGTCCGGCCTGGAAGCAGACCGAGGTCGCCCACGCCCTGACGTTGACCGGGGCGACGCACGCCGTCGGGGATCACCCGGTGCTGGCCGACGCGCTGCCGATGCTGCCGCTCGACGCCGACATCGCGCCCGCCGATCATCCCTGTGAACCCGTCGCCCCCGACGCGGACGCGGTGTTCGTCTTCAGCTCCGGCACCACGGGGATGCCGAAGGCGGTCCGGCACACCCACAGCTCGCTGGCGGTCGCGATCCGGCATTGGCGGGACGCGCTCGGTCTGACGCCTGCGGACCGGATGCAGGTGATGACCCCGCCGTCGCACATCCTCGGATTGCTCAACATCGTCATGGCTCTCGACACGGGCGCCTGGATCAGGTTGCACCGCCGCTTCGACATCGACGCGATGCTGCGCCACATCGAATCCGACCGCATCACGATCGAGATGGCCGTCGCGCCGATCGCACTGGCGCTGTCGGCACACCCGAATCTGGAAGACCACGACCTGTCGTCGTTGCGCTACATCATGTGGTGCGCCACCCCCGTCACCCAGAGCGTGGCCGAGGCCGTCACCGCGCGCACCGGCGTCAGCTGGGTCACCGCCTACGGGGCCAGCGAGCTACCGGTCATCTCGTGTAACGACCTGCGGCACGCACGGCTCGACACCGTCGGCCGGGCCGTCGCCGGCGTGGAGATCCGCGTCGTGTCCCTGGAGACCGGCGAGGTCCTGGGGTCAGACGAGGAGGGCGAGATCCAGGTCCGCTCCGACTCGGCGATGGCCGGCTATCTGCCCGATCAGTGGACCGCAGAGGCTTTTTCGGGTGACTGGTATCGCACCGGCGACGTCGGCACCCTCGATCCCGACGGCTGGTTGCGCATCACCGACCGGGCCAAGGAGATGATCAAGGTGCGCGGGTTCCAGGTCGCGCCGGCCGAGGTCGAAGCCGTGCTGCACGGACATCCCGTCGTCGAGGACTGCGCGGTGTTCGGAGTGCCCGCCGATGACGGTGAGGCGATCATCGCGGCGGTGACCGTGAACGGCCCCGTCGACACCGGGGCACTCGCCGACCTGGTCGGTGACCGGCTCGCCTCCTACAAACGGCCGAGCCGGGTCGTGGTGGTCGACGAAATCCCGCGCCTGCCTTCGGGCAAGGCGCTCCGGCGAGTGTTACGGGAGCGTGCGATGAGTGCGCACACTGAGAGCGGAGACAGCTGATGGACGTCCGTTTGACCAGCGAGCAGCGGCAACTGCGTGATGCGGCCGCGGAGGTGGCCGCGGACTTCGGTCCCGGGTCGGTCGCCGATCTCGACGACGCCAACCGCCGGGCACGACTCGAAAAGGCCGTCGACGCCACCGGATTCCGGACGCTGCGCTCCGACGGGGCGTCGGCGGTCGAGGTCGCGATCGTCGCCGAGGAGTTCGGCCGGGGGGTCGTCGACGTGCCGTTCCTGGGTCCGGTGCTCGCCGACGACCTGCACCGCCGCCTGGGCCGCGCGCCGTCGGACGGGGGGCCGGGCCCGGCGACGGTCGATCTGACCGCAAGCCTCGCGGGCGCGGTGGAATCCCCGGCGGAACTGGCCGACCTGTCCGACGAGGATTCCGGCCGGTGGTACGCGCTCGCGTTGGCCGCCACCACCGCGGACATCCTCGGCGCCGCCCGCGGAACCCAGGCGCTGGCCACCGAGTACGCGAAGGTCCGCGAACAGTACGGGGCCGCCATCGGGTCCTACCAGGCCGTCGCGCACATGCTCGCCGAGAGCGAGGCGCTGATCGAGGGGTCGATCAGCGTGTCGCGACACGGCGCCTGGGCTGTCGACGAGCTTCCGGTGGACGAGGCGATCGAGGCCGCCCGCATCGCCAAGATCTACTGTGCGCGAGCCGCGTTGACGGTGTGTGAGACCTCGATCCAGGTGCACGGCGGTATCGGCAACACCTGGGAGTGCCTGGCCCATGTCTATCTGCGTCGTGTGCTGGCCGCCACCGAGGCATGGCCCGCCAAGCTGGAGGAGTTGACCATTGGACTTTCGTGATTCGCCCGACGAGGCCGCGTTCCGGGAACGGCTGCGCGCCTGGCTGAAAGAACAGAAGGGTAAGTTCCCGACCTCCGGTGACGCCTACTGGGCGAAGGCGGGCGAGTGGCACCAGGCGTTGTTCGAGGCCGGGTTCTTCGGTACGTCGTGGCCGAAGGCCTATGGCGGCCAGGATCTTCCGCCGGTCTATGACGTCATCGTCGACGAGGAGATCGCCAAGGCCGGTGCCCCGGCACGGCCCAGCCTGGGCTATCTGGTCGTGGGGCTGAGTCATCACGGCAGCGAGGAACTGCGGCAGCGATTCCTGCCTGGCATGATCAACGGCACCGAGCGTTGGTGCCAGGGCTTCTCCGAGCCCGGCGCCGGATCGGATCTGGCGTCCCTGACGACCACCGCGGTCAAGGACGGCGACGACCCCGATACCTACGTCATCCACGGTCACAAGATCTGGACGAGCTACTCCGACGTCGCGGACTGGTGCTTGGTGCTGGCGCGCACCGACAAAGAGGTGCCCAAGCATAAGGGCATCTCGGCGTTCATCGTCTCGATGCACCAGCCCGGTATCGAGCAGCGGCCGCTGAAGATGATCAGCGGGGTGACCAAGGAGTTCGGTCAGGTCAGCTTCGACGGGGCGCGGGTACCGGCCGAGAACATGGTCGGCGCGCCCGGTGAGGGCTGGAAGCTGGCGATGACCGTCGTCAGCCACGAACGCGAACCGTCCACGCTGGGATTTTCGGCGCGATACGGAAAGACGGTGCGCCAGATGGCCGCCGGAGTCGATGGCCCGCCGCCGGACGAGTTGCGGTGGGCCTGGGTGCAGACCGAGATGCTGAGGCTGCACGTGCGAAGGCGGCTGTCGGAGCAGCTCGACGGGCTCACGCACGGTCCACAGGGCTCGCTGGACAAGCTGCTGATGACCTGGGTCGAGCAGTCGGTGGGCCACGCCGCCCTCGCGGCCGTCGGCACCGGCGACGAGGAACTGTTCGGGGCCTACATGTACAGCCGGGCGCAGAGCGTCATGGGCGGCACGTCGCAGATTCAGAAGAACATCATCGCGCAGCGGATCCTGGGATTGGGGTAGGAAACCACATGTACGGAATGCCAGACGAGATCGACGTCACCGCCGACGGCGACCTTCGCCTCATCACCCTGAACCGGCCCGACGATCTGAACGCCGTCAACGACAACCTGCACGTCGGGCTGGCCAAGATCTGGGAGGAGCTCAACGAGGATCCGGGGGCCCGGGCGGCCGTCATCACCGGTGCGGGGCGGGCGTTCTCGGCCGGCGGTGATTTCAACTATCTCGACGAGTTGCGCCGCGACGAAGCGTTGCGGCAGAAGACGATCAAGCACGGCCGTGATCTCGTGATCGGCATGGTGCGCTGCCGGATCCCGGTGATCGCGGCGGTAAACGGGCCAGCTGTCGGGCTGGGCTGCAGCCTGGCGGCGTTGTCGGACGTCGTCTACATCGCCGAGAATGCGTTCTTCGCCGATCCGCATGTGTCGATCGGGTTGGTCGCCGCCGACGGTGGGCCGCTGGTGTGGGGTTCGCAGATCAGCCTGCTGCAGGCCAAGGAGTTCGCGCTGACCGGGGTGCGGATCAAGGCGCAGCGCGCGGTCGAACTCGGGTTGGCCAACCACGTCGTCGCCGATCCGCTCGCCGAGGCGATCGCGTGCGCGAAGAAGATGCTCGACCTGCCGCAGCAGGCCGTCGAGGCCACCAAGCGGTTGATGAACATCCAGCTGGAGAAGTCGGTGATGGCGTCACTGGACTACGCCAACCTCGCCGAGTACGTGTCCTTCGGGACAACGGATTTCAACCGGATCGTCGACGGCCTGATCGCGAAGAAGTAATCGCGTAGCGCGCGAGCGCCCTGGCTTCGGCACCGCGAGCGCGCGTGTCTGCACGGCGACACTCCGTGCCGGCCCGTGCAAGACCGCACGCTTGCGTCATGACGAGCGCGCGAAACCGAGGTCGTCGCCGATCACCGTGCCGGGACCGATCGGCAGCACCTCGGCGTCCGGCCCCGCGACCTTCACGAACTCGAGTCTGTCCCGCCAGGTCTTGCGCAGGAGATCCTCAAACGCCATGAGCGTCAGTTGTTCACCGGGACAGCGTCGGTAGCCGAAACCGAAGGGGGCAAAGCCGGCGTAGTCGCAGACCGGCAGGGACTCGCCGTCGACGACGCCGAAGACCGTGCCGAAAGCGCTATTGTTCAAGGTGGCCCTACGTCCGTCCTTGACCTCGAACGAGGTGAGGTCGAACGGGCACTGCGCGAGGCCCATCTGCCGGATCTTCGCTTCGTCGATGTCTTGACTGGTCGGAACGCGTTGGTAGCGTGCCGGATCGAAGTCGTCGGGATTCGTCCACTGGACCGGATCGTGGCTCGTCGACGTGTGCGGACTGACGATGTAGCCGTGCCGTGGGAACGTGGGTGGTCTGGTTTCTGTTATCGCCGAGATGCTTCCGCCGTTGGGGGAGATGGTCCGGAACAGTTCCATCACCATGCGTTCCAACGGAGGGAAAGCCGACCCGTCGGGTGTGTCGTACGCACCGGACATCGTCTTCGTGAACCAATCCTTGGCCTGAGGGTCGCCGCCGTCGCGGCCCAGCGTGGCCATCACGTTGTACAAGCTGTTGCCCCACTGGCTGAACGCCACGAAGTTGTGGAAGCACTCGAAGACCACGTCCTTGTGGTTGAAATACTCGCTCTCCTCGCCGTTCTTGAGCCAGTACCAGGCGAATGTCTTCTCCGGTTCCGGAGTCTTTCCCGACTTGAGGTCGGCGAGCCGGTCGTCGATCCACGACTTCAGGAAGCTCAGGTGCTTGCGTACGGTCATGTAGTTGTCATAGACAACCTTCTCGGTGGGGTCGCGGAAGGCGAGCACGGCGTTGAAACTTGCGCCGATCTGGCGAACCTCGTCGGGGAGATCGGCGCCCTTGACGCCCAGGTGCAGATCCCAGTAGAGGTCCCAGAAGGTGTCGAGATAGATGCGCATCAACGGTTTTCCCGCGTTGGCCGGGGCGAAGAGTTGGTCGAAGAAGCCGACGACCTTCGCCTGATACATCTCCTCGTACAGGTCAGGGGTGACTGCCGACATGTAGATGCGTTTGCGCCTGTTGTCGGGACCGCGTTTCTCCAGTCCCTGCAGGAAGACGGTCACTCCCTCGTCGGGATCGGGTTGCCATGTCTCACTGAGCAGGCCCCACAGGTCGTAGGGGAGCGCGTTCTCTTTGGTGAGCGCGAGGTCGATCATCGGCAGCACGGGCCGCTGACCGTCGAATACGCTGTTCATCACGTTGGGAACGATGACGTGGTCGACGTACTCGGCGTCGAACTCCGCGACGTACTGTGCGCGCAGTTTCGCCACTGCCTCCGGCAGTCCGGTGTCGGCGCCCGACGGGCTGTCGGTCGGCGACGAACACGCCACCAGTGACTGGGTGGACAGAGCCGCGACGGCTCCGGCTCCTCCGGCGATGAAGCTGCGACGTCTCATTGGCCATCCGATCCGCTTGGTCGGTGCCGCGACGCCCCGTGCCGGTTCATGGCGAAGAGTGCTGCGCTCACCGTGCTCGGTGTTCACTTCAAGATCAACTATGAGATTGACGCTACCGTAAGTATTTGCGAGCGGGGCACGTGCGCCCCGCTGATGTGTGGACGAGCGTGCGTGAAGTATGGAATTTCCGCGGCGTGTCGCCCGCGGACACGCACGCTCGCGGTCAGGGGCGCAGTTCCTCGGAACGCTGGATCGTGCCGGTGATGCCCGACGCATCCTGTTGGGCGAGAAAGACCGCGGCGTCGGCCATCGCCTCCGGGGGCTCGACCATCTCCGGCGGGATCTGCATGCCCGCACCGCCGGCCTGCCAGCCCTCGGTGAGCACCACGCGTGACGGGCTCAGGCAGTTGACCGCGATGTTGTCGGCGCGCAGATCGGCGGCGAGGCCTAGATATAACCGCTCGGCGGCAGCCTTGGACACCCAATAGGCATTGGCGCCATGGTCGGTCATCGTGACGCCGGTGGTGGTGACCGCGATCAGCGAACCGCCGCCGCGGGCACGTACGTGCGGAATCACGGCCT
This sequence comes from Mycolicibacterium parafortuitum, assembly GCF_010725485.1. NCBI lineage: Bacteria > Bacillati > Actinomycetota > Actinomycetes > Mycobacteriales > Mycobacteriaceae > Mycobacterium > Mycolicibacterium parafortuitum. The sequence continues at coordinate 3,166,535 of NZ_AP022598.1, forward strand.
TGGTAACGAGGAAGACGCCGGTGGTGTTGACGTCCAGGCACAGCTGCCAACGTTTCAGCGGGGTGGATTCGATCGGGCCCAGCCACAACACGCCCGCGTTCGCGACGAGGATGTCGATTCCGCCGAACTCCGCGGCCGTCGCGGCCACGGCCGTCTCGACCGATTCCTCGTTGGTGACGTCGCAGACCACCGGCAGCGCGCGCCCACCCCCGTCGTTGATGCGTTGGGCGACAGCGCCGATGGTGCCCGGCAGCTTGCCCTCGTGTTCGGAGCGCGCTGCCACCGCCACCGCGGCGCCCGCGCGCGCCAGCGCAACGGCCACCGTGGCACCGATGCCGCGGCTGGCGCCGGCGACGAACGCGACCTTGCCGTGCAGCGACGCGGGCGGGTTCACTTCGGCGACAACCGCAGCGCCTTGTCGACGCGGATGATCTCCCAGTTGGGGTAGCCGGCCTGCAATCGGGGACCTCCTGGTATGAAGACTCTCTACTATGGAGAATAACATTCTCAGTTGGGGAACGGTCGGCGGCGTGAAAAGGAAAACCCGTGCGTACTCTGTCTGACGTGACGATCGACGAGCTCATCGCCGCTGCTCGGGGCGGGTCGCAGCGCGCCACCGGCCGGCTGCTCAGCTTCGTGGAGAGCCCGAGACGTGGTGAGGTGCTCGACGCGCTCGGCCCGGTCGCCTCGGCGCGCGTCCTCGGGATCACCGGCCCACCGGGGGCGGGGAAGTCGACGACCGTCGGCGCGCTGGTCGGGGCGTACCGGGCGGGCGGCAAACGCGTCGCGGTGCTCGCCGTCGATCCGTCGTCGCCGTACAGCGGCGGCGCGTTGCTCGGTGACCGGATCCGGATGGCGGCCCACATCAACGATCCCGACGTACTGATCCGCTCGGTGGCCACCCGCGGGCACCTGGGTGGGCTCGCCGCGGCGGTGCCCGCGGCGATCACGTTGCTCTCGGCGCTCGGGTACGACCTGGTGATCCTGGAGACCGTCGGCGTCGGGCAGTCCGAGATCGAGATCGCCGCGGTGGCGGACCCGACCGTCGTGGTGCTCAATCCCGGTGCGGGAGACGCGATTCAGGCGGCCAAGGCGGGACTGCTCGAAGTCGCCGACATCGTGGTGGTGAACAAGGCCGATCGGGACGGCGCCGACCAGACGGTGCGCGACCTGCGCGGCGAGACCGACGTGCCGATCCTCAAGCTCATCGCCGCCCAGAACGTCGGTATCGCGGAGTTCGTCGACGCGATCGATGCCCACCACCGCGCCGACACCCCACAGCGCCGCTCGGCGCGGGCACGGTCGCAGATCCTGTCGCTGGCGCAGACACTGCTGCGCAATCACCCGGACTTGGATCGTCTGGCCGAGTCGGTGGCCACCGGCGCCGTGGACGCCTACACCGCCGCGGAGCGACTGTTCGCCGCCGACCTCTCCGAGGGCAGGTCCAGCATTCGCCGTGACATCTGAATGAGCTGCGCACGAAGCGTTTCCGCATCCAGATCGGCGAGCAGCGGATGCATGACGGCCACACTGATCGCGCTCGAGAGCATCGCGGCGTGCACGCGCGCCTCCACCCCGGACTCGGTGCCCAGCAGTGCCGCGTAGAGGCGTTCGATGAACCGTTGGAACGGTTCGTGCTCGGCCTGCAACCGGATGATCACCGGGTCGAACTGCAGCGCGCTAACCACGGCGCGCCGTTCGACGGCCTGGTCGATCATCTGGTGCAACAGGATCTCGCGCGAGCGCACCCCGTGCCCCTCGGCTTCGGCGGCGTCGAGCGCGGCTTCAAGACTGCTCAGCTCGCGCTCGGTGATCGCGATGACGATCTCTTCCTTGGTCTTGAACTGGCGGTAGACCGCGGCTTTGGTGACCCCCATCGCGTCGGCGATCATCTGCAGCGATGTTCCGCTGACGCCGTGCTCGGCGATGAGTTTCAGCGCGGCGTCCAGCACCCGGGTCTGGGCCGCGGTGCGCTTGATGGCGCTGAAGCTTCCCTCGGTCCCGGTCATCCCGTCGAGGATAGTCGACCAGCCCGGGCGCGGTTGCCGATCGGCTACCGGGTCAGGGCAGCGACTGCCCGGTGGCTGCGGCGTAGCCGGCACGGTAGCCGAACACCATCGCGGGGCCGATGGTGCCGCCCGCGCCGCCGTACGCCTTCCCGGTGGCGCCGGCCATCGCGTTTCCCGCGGCGAACAGCCCGATGATCGCGGTGCCGCTGACGTGCAGCACGCGGCCGTCGCGGTCGGTGCGCGGCCCGCCCTTGGTGCCCATCGCGCCGATCGACACCGGGACGGCGTAGTACGGCGCGGTGTCGATCGGTCCGAGTGTCTGGCCGGCGGTGGTCGCGGCCGACGTGTCACCCCAGTAGCCGTCGTACGCGCTTGCGCCACGGCCGAATTCGGGATCGTGTTCGGCGGCTGTGTTGGCGTTCCACGCGGTCAGGGTCGCGGCGAGACCGGCAGGGTCGATGCCGGTCTTCTCGCCGAGCTCCTCGAGGTCGGCCGATTTGCAGAACCAGTCCGGTACCGGGCCGTCGGGGTCGACCCCGAGGAATCCGTAGTTCTTCAGGTGCAGCGAATCGAAGACGATCCACGCCGGATCGTTGGCGTACCCGAGCTTGGGATCGAGGAAGTGGAAAGGTCCGGCCATCGAGTTGTATTCACCGGCCTCATTGAGGAATCGCTTGCCGGCCCGGTTGACGATGATGCTGCGCGGTCGGGTGCGCTCGAGTCGGACGCTGCGGCTGCGGGGACGCCCGCCGAAGGTGTCGCCGGGGATCTGCACGATCGGCACCCACCAGGCCTCGCCCATGTTGGCCAGGTCGGCGCCGTGGGCCATCGCCATCCGCAGCCCGTCGCCGGTGTTGTTGGGCGGGGACACCGCCCCTCGCATCGGGCCGCGCAGGTACGCATCGACCATGCGCTGGTCCCATTCAAACCCGCCGGTGCCGAGGATGACCGCTTTGCGGGCGCGTACCCGGAAATCGTTGCCGCCCTGCTCGATCCGCACTCCGGTGATGCCAAGTGCGTCGGCGATCAGCTCGACGGCGCGCGCCTCGGTCCGTGGGGTGATGCCGCGGTCGAGTAAGCCCTTGAGAAGGCCCGCGATCAAGGCGGTGCCCGCTACGCAGAAGTCGCCGTCCTCGCTGTCCACCGAGGCGTGGATCCGTGCCCGGGTCTCGGCGTCGATGCCGACGTTGCTGAAATCGGCAGGGAAGGACGAGATCCGCGTTGCCCATTCACCGAGCCGGGACAGGTCAAACGGTTTGGCGTTGAGCGACCGTCCGCCAGCGGGTTTGCCGCCGGGCAGTTCCGGCTTGTAATCCGGGAACCCCGCGGCGACCTCGAAGACGAGATCGCTGTGCTGCTCCACGAAGTCGAGCATCGGGGCACCCGTTCTGACGAATGTCTCCACCAGCTCGTCGTCCATGTACCCGAGGGACTGCGCCCGCAGGTAAGCCATCGCGTCCTCGACGCTCAGCGCACCGTCGGAGGCGCGGTCGTGTGCCGGGATCCACACGATGCCGCCCGACACCGCGGTGGTCCCGCCGACGGTCCCGGCCTTCTCGTACACCTCTACCGTCGCTCCGCTGACGGCGGCGGTCAGCGCGGCGGTCAGGCCTGCCCCGCCGCTGCCCAGAACGACGACGTCGACCTCGTGATCCCACTCGGTCACCGCGGTCTCCTTCCTGTTGCTTCGTGACGGGCCGGATCAGCGCAGAATCGCCGATAACTCGTTGGCGGCCTTGATGACTGCGTCGCGCCCCTCGATCACCACGTCCTCGCGGTGCGAGATCAGGTTGATGCAGGTCGGCGGTGACGGCGGTGTGCGTCGGACGGGTACGGCGAGTCCGTAGGTGTTCGGTTCGATCTCACCGTGGGTGATCACCCAACCCTGTTGGCGCGCTTGGTGCACCAGGTCGCGCTCGCCCGGGCGGGGCGGCATGCTGGCCAGCAGTGCGATGCCGGCGGCGCCCCGGTCCAGCGGGTAGCGGCTGCCCTCGTGGAACGACAACTGGTAGAAGACGTTGGTCGGCACGATCACCGCGACGGCGACCTGTTGGTCGCCCTCGGCGACCAGTAATGACACCGTGGTCCCGAGTTCGTCGGCGAGCGCGCGCAGCGTTGGTACGCACAGTTGGCGGACGTTGTTGTCGAAGGATGCACCGAGCACCGCCAGTGCCGCGGCCGACCGGTACCGGCCGTCCTCACCTTTGGTCACGAAGCGGAACTGCGCCAGCGTGGTCAGCAGACGGTAGGCAATGGTGCGGTGGACGCCGATGTCCTGGGCGACCTGCGCGACCGTGAGCCCGGTCGGCGACGCGGCGACCAACTGCAGCGCGTTGAGCCCGCGCGCCAGGGTCTGGGATCCGGGGGCGCCCGAACCCGTGGTCGCGCTTCCGGGATCAGTCATACGACCTTCCTTGACAGACGCTCTCAGGAGAGTGATGCTCTGACTATAGTGCACATGTATGTGCGATAAATGAGCAGACTGCTTACAAATTACGAGAATACGGTTCTCGCCGTCAAGGTCTCGGACGGGACTCCAAGGAGGGAGTGCGCAGGTGACGGAGTTCGAGAGCGTGTGGAGCGACCTGCAAGGGGTCGCGTTCTCCCAGGGCTACCTCGACGCCGGAGGTGTGCGCACCCGATACCTACACGCGGGCGACCGGGACAAGCCGGCACTGGTCTTCCTGCACGGCTCTGGCGGGCACGCCGAGGCCTATGTGCGCAACCTCGAGGCGCATGCGGAGCACTTCTCCACGTGGTCGATCGACATGCTCGGCCACGGCTACACGGACAAGCCCGGCCATCCGCTCGAAATTCCGCACTACATAGGCCATCTGGTGGATGTCCTGGATGCCATCGGTGCCGACCGCGCGCACATCAGCGGCGAGTCGCTGGGCGGGTGGGTCGCGTCCCGGTTGGCCGTGGACCATCCCGGCCGCGTCGATCGCCTGGTCCTCAACACCGCCGGGGGCTCGCAGGCCGACCCCGAGGTGATGAAGCGGATCATCACGTTGTCGATGGCGGCCGCCGAGAACCCGACATGGGACACGGTGCAGGCACGGATCAAATGGCTGATGGCCGACAAGTCCAAGGACTACGACGACATTGTCGCCAGCAGGCAGCGCGTCTATCGTCAGCCCGGCTTCGTCAACGCGATGCGCGACATCATGGCCTTGCAGGATCCCGAGATCCGCCGGCGAAACCTGCTCGGGCCCAACGAGTACAGCGCCATCACGGCTCCCACGCTGGTGGTGTGGACCAGTGACGACCCGACCGCCGACGTCGAGGAGGGGCGCCGCATCGCTTCGATGATCCCCGGTGCCCGCTTCGAGGTGATGCCGGGCTGTGGCCACTGGCCCCAATACGAGGACCCCAAGACGTTCAACCGGTTACACCTCGACTTCCTGCTGGGGCGCCCATGACCGTCGATGCGGACGTGGTGATCGTCGGCGCGGGACCGTCGGGGCTGACGTTGGCCAATATTCTTGGCCTGCAAGGTGTTCGCGTGCTCGTCGTCGACGAGCGTGACAAGCTCATCGACTACCCCCGCGGCGTGGGGCTCGACGACGAGTCGCTGCGGACCTTCCAGTCGATCGGGCTGATCGATCAGGTGCTGCCGCACACCGTTCCCAACCAGATCCTGCGGTTCTTCGACGCCGACCGGAGGCTGCTCGCCGAGATGGCCCCTCCGGACGCACGTTTCGGCTGGCCCAAACGCAACGGCTTCGTCCAGCCGATGGTCGATGCCGAACTCTACGCCGGGCTGGGCCGGTTCGAGCACGTCGAGGTCCGGTTCGGGCATCGGATGCACACGTGCACCGAGACGTCCGACGGGGTCACTGTCGAGTTCGACAGCGGACAGCCCGCGGTGTCGGCCCGGTACGTCGTGGGTTGCGACGGCGGCCGCAGCGCCACCCGACGCCTGATGGGGGTGTCGTTCGACGGGACCACCTCGTCGACGCGATGGCTGGTCGTCGACATCGCCAACGACCCTCTCGGGCACCCCAACAGCGAGGTCGGCGCGGACCCGCGGCGGCCCTACGTGTCGATCGCGATCGCCCACGGCATCCGGCGTTTCGAGTTCATGATCCATCCGCACGAATCCGACGAAGAGGCCGACGACCCGGCGTTCGTCCGGCGGATGCTGGGCCGGCTGATCCCGTACCCGGAACGTGTCGACATGATCCGGCACCGCGTCTACACCCACCACTCCCGGATCGCCGGCTCGTTCCGCAAGGGCAGGCTGATGCTGGCCGGCGACGCGGCACACCTGATGCCGGTGTGGCAGGGACAGGGCTACAACAGCGGTATCAGGGATGCGGCGAACCTCGGGTGGAAACTCGCCGCGGTCGTCACCGGCAAGGCCGACGACGCGCTGCTGGACACCTACGACGCGGAGCGGCGCAAGCACGCCCGCGCGATGATCGATCTGTCCACGATGGTGGGCCGGGTCATCTCGCCGACCAACAGGAAGGTCGCCGCACTGCGCGACCGGGTTATCCACGCGGCCTCGGCGGTGCCGTCGCTGAAGCGCTACGTGCTGGAGATGCGCTTCAAACCGATGCCGCGCTACCAGCAGGGCGCGGTCTACCACCACCAGCACGCCGCCCCGAACTCACCGACCGGCACGCTGTTCATCCAGCCGCGGGTCGACACCCGCGACGCACAGAACGTGCTGCTCGACGAGGTACTCGGAACGGGATTCGCGGTGCTGTGCTGGAGCAACAATCTGCGGGCGGTACTCGGAAACGACACATTCGAGCAGTGGAAGGCGTTGGGCGCCAGGTTCGTCGAGGTACGGCCGATATCGCAGCTGCGGTGGCCGGGACACGACGACGCCGACGTCATCGTGGTCGGCGACCGCACCGGGGCGCTGAAATCCTGGTTCGACGTCTACACCGATTCCGTGCTGTTCCTGCGGCCCGACCGCTGCATCGCCGCGGCCTGCATCGCGCAGCGCGCGCCGGAGACCTCGACGGCACTGTTCGAGGTGCTGCACCTGATCCAGGGAGGAGGGGCCGGTTCACATGGCGAAAAGTCAGATGGCACTGTGCTGCATGTCGCACAGTCCGCTGCTGAATCTTCCGGGGCCGTCACAGGAACTCCTTGACGACATCGAGGGCGCAATGGTCGCGGCCAGGGACTTCGTCACCGACTTCGATCCCGAGCTCGTCGTCACCTTCGCGCCCGACCACTACAACGGTTTCTTCTATCGCGCGATGCCGCCGTTCTGCATCGGCACCGCGGCTACCGGCGTCGGCGACTACGGCACCTACAAGGGCCCGCTGAACGTCCCCGCCGACCTCGCCACCGACTGTGCCCGCGCGGTGCTCGACGCCGACGTCGACGTCGCGCTGTCGGCGGCGATGGACGTCGACCACGGCACCGTGCAGCCGCTGGAGAAACTGTTCGGGAACGCGGCCGCGCGGCCGGTGATCCCGGTGTTCGTCAACTCGGTGGCCACCCCGCTGGGCCCGATCCGGCGGGTGCGCGCACTCGGCGCCGCGGTGGGCGCGCATCTGGGCACCCTCGGCAAGAGGATTCTGCTGATCGGCTCCGGCGGGCTGTCGCACGACCCGCCGGTGCCGACGCTGGCCACCGCTCCCGCGGCCGCGCTGGAGCGCATCGTCCACGGCGCTCCGATGAGTGACGACCAGCGCCAGGCCCGCCAGAGTGCCGTGATGGCGGCCGCCCGCGAATTCGCTGCGGGGCAGGGGAAACTGGCGCCGCTGAACCCCGACTGGGACAACGCGTTCCTCGACCTCGTCGACACCGGGCGCCTCGCCGAGGTGGACCGCTGGGACAACACCTGGGTGGCCCGACAGGCCGGCAACTCCGCGCATGAGGTCAGAACGTGGGTGGCCGCGTTCGCGGCGCTCGCGGCGCAGGGTGACTACCGTACCGGCAACCGGTTCTACCGTGCGGCACCGGAACTGATCGCCGGGTTCGCAATCCGAACGGCGGTGATTGCGTGACCTCCTCGATCGATCCGGCTGACTTCGACCACGTCACCGATGTGCTGATCATCGGCTCCGGCGGGGGCGGGATGACGGCGGCGCTGACCGCGGGCGCGGCCGGTCTGGACACGCTCGTCGTCGAAAAGTCGGCCCGGTTCGGCGGCTCCACCGCGCTGTCCGGCGGCGGCATCTGGGTACCGGGTGCACCGTCGCAACGCAGACAAGGACACGTCCCGGACCCCGAACAGGTGTTCCGCTACCTGAAGGAGATCACCGGCGGGCTGGTCAGCGACGCGCGGCTGCGCACGTACGTCGAGGCCGCGCCGGAGATGATGGAGTTCCTCGAAAACCTCAGCCCGTGGCTGGAATTCGTGTGGAAGCCGGGTTACGCCGACTACTACCCGGAATTGCCCGGCGGCTCGCCGCTCGGCAGCACGATCAACGTGCCCGAGATCGACCTGCGCACCCTCGGCGACGAGGAGGAGAACCTGCTCACACCGCTGGCGCTGGCCCCGCGCGGTATCTGGTTCGCGCCCAAGGATCTGCGGCTGTTCTATCAGGTGCGCCAGTCGTGGCGAGGCAAAGCCGTCCTGGTGAAACTGATCTGGCGGATGTTCCGGGCGCGGGTGTTCGGTGACAGGATGGCTGCCATCGGGCAGTCGCTGGTGGCGCGCCTGCGGCTGGCGATGAAGCAGCAGAACATCCCGCTGTGGCTGAACTCTCCGATGACAGAGCTCATCACCGACCACGACGGCCGGGTGGTCGGCGCGGTCGTCGAGAAGGACGGCCGGTCCGTGCGCGTCCGGGCGGACCGCGGGGTGGTGCTGGCCAGCGGCGGCTTCGACCACGACATGGCCTGGCGGTTGCAGTATCTGCCCGAACTGGCCAGGGTCCGGGAGATGCGCGGTGACGACAAGGACTGGAGCTTCGGTAATCCGGCCGCGACGGGCGACGGTATCCGGGCGGGGGAGAAGGTCGGCGCGGCAACCGAACTGCTCGACGAGGCCTGGTGGTTCCCGGCCATGTGCTGGCCCGACGGACGGCTGCAGTTCATGCTCAACGAACGGATGATGCCGGCGCAGTTCATCGTCAACGGCGCCGGCAAGCGGTTCATCAACGAAGCGGCCCCGTACATGGACTTCGCGCACGCGATGATCGACGGGGAGCGCTCCGGCGTCACCCACATCCCGTGCTGGCTGATCACCGACATCCGGTCGTTCCACCGCTACGTCGTCGGCGGTCACCTGCCGATCCCGAAGGTGCCGTTCGCCCCCGTCCCGACCGGATGGAAGGTGCCCGCGGCCTGGCTGGAATCCGGGGTGGTCAAGACCGGTAGCACCTGGGAGGAGCTCGCTGCTCAGATCGGCGTCCCCGGCGCCGAACTGCGCAATACCGCAGAACGATTCAACGAGCTGGCGCGCAAAGGGCACGACGACGACTTCCACCGCGGCGACAGCGCGTACGACAACTACTACGGCGACCCGACGCTGCCGAACCCGAACCTGTACCCGATCGGCAAGCCGCCCTACTACGCGTTCCAGATCATCCTCGGTGATCTCGGCACGTCCGGTGGGTTGCGCACCGACGAGTTCGCCCGGGTGCTGCGTGCCGACGATTCGGTGATCGACGGCCTCTACGCCGTCGGAAACGTGTCCGCGGCGGTGATGGGGCGCAGCTACGCCGGCGCGGGCGCGACCATCGGCCCGGCGATGGCCTTCGGCTACGTCGCCGCCCGCCACATCGCGGCGTCGGAGAACAAAGAGCCCGTCAGCCACCAGCCCGCGAAAGACCCGGACCTTCAAGGAGGCAACCAGTAATGAAGATTTCTCTGTTCTACGAGTTCGCGCTGCCGCGGCCATGGTCCGATGACGACGAACGCGAACTGTTCCAGGACGGGCTCGACGAGGTGGAGGCCGCCGACAAGGCGGGGTTCTCGACCGTTTGGCTCACCGAGCACCACTTCCTCGAGGAGTACTGCCACGCCACCGCGCCGGAGATGTTCCTGGCCGCGGCGAGCCAACGCACCAAGAACATCCGGCTCGGCTTCGGCGTGATGCACCTCCCCCCGCCGATCAACCACCCCGCGCGCATCGCCGAGCGGGTCGCGACGCTGGACCTGATCTCCAACGGCCGAGTCGAGTTCGGCACCGGTGAGGGATCCTCGGTGGCCGAACTGGGCGGCTTCAACATCGACCCGGCCGACAAGCGCAGCATGTGGGAAGAGGCGCTGGAGGTCTCGATCCGCTGTATGACCGAGGCGCCGTTCACCGGTTTCAAGGGCCAGCACGTCGAGATGGCCGCCCGCAACGTGATCCCGAAGCCGCTGCAGGATCCGCACCCGCCGGTGTGGGTGGCCTGCACCCGGCCGTCCTCGGTGCAGATGGCGGCCCAGAAGGCCATCGGCGCACTGAGTTTCGCCTACACCGGACCCGAAGCGCTCAAGGACCGGGTGGACGGCTACTACAAGGAATTCGAGGAGCAGGGCGCGCCGATCACCCCGGCGATCAACCCGAACATCCTGGCCATCGGCGGCGACCTGTCGATGATGGTCGCCAAGAACGACGACGAGGCGATCAAGCGGCTCGGTATCGGCGGCGGCTTCTTCTCGTTCGGCATCATGCACTACTACCTGACCGGAATGCACACCCCCGGCCGCACCGGGGTGTGGGAACTGTACGAGAAGGCGGTCAAGGAGGACCCGACGCTGGCCTACGGGCCGGGGCGCGGGGCGATCGGTGGGCCCGAGACCGTGCGCGAGTTCCTGCGCGGATACGAGGCCAGCGGTGTCGACGAGATCATCCTGCTGCTCAATCCGCGCAGCCACGAGGGCACCATGGAATCCATCGAGATCATGGGCAACGAGATCCTGCCCGAGTTCATCGAGCGTGACGCGTTGGCCGTCAAGGACAAGGCCAAGCGCCTCGAACCGGTCATCGAGAAGGTCGAGGCACGCCGCCAGAACTGGGACGCACCGACGTTCGACGAAACCTACGCGTTCGGCGGCCTGCCCACCGGCCGCGGCGGCAAGTTCACCGCCGGCGAGATCCCCGAGGCGATGGCCGAGATCAACGAGGGCAGGGTCAAGGCAGCGCAAGCCGAGAAAGAGGCCAGGGCCGCCAAGGAAGCGGCGGGCTGAGGAACACCGCCGACCGTGGTGCAGATCGACGAACTGTTCCGCTATGACGATCGACGCGTGGTCGTGACCGGCTGCGCGTCCGGTATCGGGGCAGCGCTGAGCCGTCAGCTGGCAAAACTCGGTGCCGAGGTCGTCGGCCTCGACCTGAGTTCTCCGGCACAGGATTCCGGCGTCGCCGAATTCCACACCCTCGACCTCGCCGACGAGGGGTCGGTGGCCGACGCGGTCGGCGCCGTCGCGGGCCCGGTCCATGCGCTGTTCAACGTCGCCGGGGTGTCCTCCGGCATCAAGAATCCGCTGCGGGTGGTCACCATCAACTTCCTCGGCACCCGGCGGTTCACCGAGGCGATCACACCGCTGATGCCACCGGGATCGGCGATCGCCAACGTGTCGTCGCTCGCGGCGTCGCAATACCTCGCCAACGCGCCGGTGACGCTCGGTCTGCTGGAGACCGAGTCCTTCGCCGACGGCATCCGGTGGTGCGAAGCCAATCCCGACGCCCTGGCCGACGGGGGGTACCGGTTGTCGAAGGAGGCGATCATCCTCTACGGCATGCGGTACGTCGCGGCGTTGGGCCGCAAAGGGATCCGCATCAACTGCAGTGCCCCCGGTGTCACCGATACCCCGATTCTCGACCAGCTCAGGAGCGCCTACGGGCAGGGCTTCCTGGATGCGTTCAGCAATCCGCTGGGCCGGCACGCCGACGCCGACGAACAGGCCAGTGTGCTCGCGTTCCTGAACAGTGCGGCGGCCCGACACATCACCGGGCATGTGGTGTGGGTCGACGGCGGTTCGGTCGCGGAACGGGTTTTCGAGGATCTGACCGATCGCGTGCACCAGCAACAAGCGAAGGATGCGACATGACCGGCACCATGAGCGACTTCCGCAAAGCCGCCGACGAGGTCCGCAACTGGGGACGCTGGGGTGACGAGGACGAGCTCGGCACCCTGAACTTCATCACCCCCGACAAGGTGCGCGAGGCCGCCGGCCTGGTGAAGAAGGGCAGTGTCATCTCGCTCGGCGGCGACTTCAGCGCAGGCGGTCCGCAGGGGGCGTTCAAGTTCCGGCAGAACCCCGTGCACGTGATGACCGTCGACGGCGGAGATGCCTCCACCCTGGTCGAGTACGGACCCCAGTGGCTGCGCAACGCGGTGGCCGCCGATATGAGCGCGTTCTTCGCCGACAATCCGTTCCGGTTCAACGACGACCTCATCGTGATGCCGCTGCAGGCCGCCACGCAGTGGGACGCGATGTCGCACGTGTACTACGAGGACAAGCTGTACAACGGTTTCCCGGCCGATTCGGTGACCAGCTTCGGGGCATTCCACCTCGGCATCGAGAAGGTGGACAGCAAGGGGATCACGTCCCGCGGCGTGCTCCTGGACGTGGTCGCTCACCGCGGCGAGGACACCTTCTGCCGGCCGGGAACCCCGATCACCGCCGACGAACTCGACGAGATCGCCGCCAAACAGCACGTCGAGATCCGTTCCGGCGACATCGTCGTAGTGCACACCGGGTGGTGGACGCGCTTCCTGGAGACCGGTGACGGCGGTGAGGCCGGGTCCGGTCTGCACTGGACGTGCGCGTCCTGGCTGCACGAACGCGAGGTGGCCGCGGTCGCGTCCGACAACCTGATGGTCGAAGACCCCGACCCCGGCAACGGTGTCGAGGGCACGTTTCTGCCGATGCACATGCTGTGCCTGCGCGACATGGGCCTGATGCTCGGCGAGTACTGGGACCTCGGCCCGCTGGCCGCCGACTGTGCCGCCGACGGCGTGTACGAATTCCAGCTCGTCGCACCCCCGTTGAAGGTCGTCGGTGCAGTCGGTGCCCCGGTCAGCCCCATCGCGATCAAGTGAGTGCGGACATGACGACTTCCCGGCAGCCGTTCGTCGTCGGACTCGGCGGAACCTTGCGGGCGAATTCCTCGACCGAACGCGCGCTCCGTTACTGCCTGGCGGCGGTGGAAAAGCAGGGCGGCCGGACCCGGCTGTTCGCCGCCGAGGACCTCGATCTGCCGATGTACGCACCGCACGAACTCGAACGCACTCCGCGGGCACTGGAACTCGTCAAAACGCTGCGCGACGCCGACGCGGTCGTCGTCGGCTCACCGGGCTACCACGGCGCGATCTCGGGCCTGGTGAAGAACGCGCTCGACTACATCGAGGACCTGCGCGAGGACCCGCGCGTCTACCTCGACAACACCCCCTGGGGATGCATCAGTTGCGCGTACGGCTGGCAGGCGGCGGTCGGCACACTGACCCAACTGCGCGGCATCGGACACGCGTTGCGCGCGTGGCCGACACCGCTCGGCGTCGCGATCAACTCCGCCGAGCCGATCTGGGCGCCCTCAGGCGAGCTCGCGGATACCGAGCAGGCCAGGACGGTTGCGAACCAACTCGAGCTGTTGGCGAGCCAGGTACTGGCCTTCGCCCAGACCGCCAGGGAGACATCGTGACCGAGGGACACGCGGGGCGAAGGTAGTGGCCATGGGATTCGACACCGAGACGGTGACGGTGGACGGTCTTGTCACGAGCTATCTGGTGGCGGGACAGGGAGACCCGGTCGTGCTTCTGCACGGCGGCGAGTTCGGTGCCAGTGCGCGTATCGGGTGGGAACACAACATCGCCGCACTCGCACAGCGACACCGCGTGCTCGCGCCCGACATGCTGGGGTTCGGCGGGTCGGCGAAGGTCGTCGATTTCACCGACGGCCGCGGGATGAGGATCAGGCACATCGCGAGGTTCTGCGAGGTGCTCGGGATCGATGCGGCGCATTTCGTCGGCAACTCGATGGGAGCGATCAACCTGCTGGTCGACGCCACGTCCGATGCGCCGGTGCTGCCCGCCAGAAGCCTGGTCGCCATCTGCGGGGGCGGGGAGATCCAGCGCAACGAACACGTCAGCGCGCTGTACGACTACGACGCCACCTTCGACGGGATGCGCCGAATTGTGGCCGCGCTGTTCGCCGATGAGAGCTATCCCGACGACGGTTACTACGTGCGGCGCCGCTACGAATCCAGTATCGCGCCGGGTGCGTGGGAGTCGTTGGCGGCGGCACGCTTCCGCAGGCCGGGCCTGGAGCCGCCCGCCGCCCCGAGCAGTGCGCGCGCCTACGACCGCATCACGGTGCCGACCCTGGTGGTCGAGGGCGGCGCCGACAAGCTCTTGCCCGCCGGCTGGGCGGCCGAGATCGCCGGACAGATCGCAGGGGGGCGTTCGGTGGTGATCGACGGCGCCGGCCACTGCCCGCAGATCGAATGCCCCGAAGCCGTGAACGATCTGTTGCTGAACTTCTTCGAAGGGACCGTGAAATGACCGAACTCACCGGCAAGGTCGCCGTCGTGACCGGCGGCGCATCGGGGATCGGACGCGGGATCGCGGCCCGGTTCGCCGCCGAGGGCGCCGAGGTGATGATCGCCGATGTGCGCGACGACCTCGGCGAAGAGGTTGCCGCCGAACTCAATTCGGCAGGCGGCAAGACCGTCTACCGGCACGTCGACGTCGGGGACCAGGCGCAGGTGGCCGAACTGGTGGACACCACCGTCGCGACGTTCGGTGCCCTGCATGTGATGGTGAACAACGCCGGCATCTCCAGCCCGCTGCGCAAAGGTCTGTTCTTCGAAGACTTCGAGGAGTTCGACCGGGTCATGCGGGTGAACCTGCTCGGCGTGATGGCGGGCACCCGCGACGCGGCACGTCACATGGCCGAGCACGGCGGCGGCTCGGTGATCAACCTCGGATCGATCGGCGGGATCCAGGCCGGCGGCGGCGTGTCCACCTACCGGGCCTCCAAGGCGGCGATCATCCACTTCACCAAGTGCGCGGCGATCGAGCTCGCGCACTACGAGGTCCGGGTCAACTGCCTTGCGCCCGGCAACATCCCGACGCCGATCCTGGCGTCGTCGGCCACCGACGAGGACCGGGAACGGCTGGAAAGGTTCGAGACCCGGATCCGTCAGCAGATGCGTGACGACAGGCCACTCAAGCGCGAGGGCACCGCCGACGACGTCGCCGAGGCGGCGCTGTACCTCGCCACCGACCGGTCGCGGTATGTGACCGGCACGGTCCTTCCGGTGGACGGCGGGACTGTCGCCGGGAAGGTGATCGTACGCAAGCCGTGATCACTTTAAAGCAGTCGCTTGACTTAGGGTGTGTGACGCGGTTCACTGAAGCGGTGACGACTGCCAGGACGGTCCGTGCCGACCGCGCCACGACAACCCAAGAGGCGATCCTGAAGGCGGCCGAGCGGCTCTACGCCGAACACGGGGTGTATGCGGTCTCCAACCGTCAGGTGAGTGAGGCGGCCGGACAGGGCAACAACGCCGCGGTCGGCTACCACTTCGGCACCAAGACGGATCTGGTGCGCGCGATCGAACAGAAGCACCGCTCCTCGATCGAGCTGCTGTTGGAGCGGATGGTGGCCGACATCGGCGATTCGACCGAGCTGCGGGACTGGATCCGTTGTCTGGTCTGCTCGTTGACCGAACATCTCGCGCAGCTCGGCAACCCGACCTGGTATGCGCGCTTCGCCGCGCAGGCGCTGGCCGACCCGGCGTACCAGAAGATCGTCGTCAAGGATGCGCTGGCGTCCCCGGCGCTGGTCCGCGTCGTCGACGGGATCACCCGCTGTCTGCCCGAGCTTCCGATGGCCGTCGTCGTCGAACGCAACATCATGGCCCGCAACCTGTTGGTACACACCTGCGCCGATTTCGAGCGCGCGTTCGCCGACGGCGCCGCGCTGCCCCGGACCAATTGGGCCGCCGTCGGTTCCGGGCTGATCGACGCCATCGTAGGACTGTGGCAGGCACCCGTGACGGAGGTGCCCTGATATGGCTTCCCTGACATGAAGGTCACCGTCGACCAGGACAAGTGCGTCTCCTCCGGGCAATGCGTGCTCAACGCCATGGAGGTGTTCGACCAGCGCGACGAAGACGGCGTCGTGGAGCTGCTGAACCCCGAGCCCGGGCCCGACCAGGCCCAGCAGGCCCGTAATGCCGCGGCCGCGTGCCCGGCCCTGGCGATCCAGATCGAGGAGTGATTCCATGACCGACACGCTCGTCTCGGCGATACCGGAGTACCCGATGGAGCGGGCCGCTGGCTGCCCGTTCGCGCCTCCGCGTCAGATGCTGGAGATGAACGAGACCAAACCCCTTTCGCGGGTGCGGATCTGGAACGGCACCACTCCGTGGCTGATCACCGGCCACGAGGCCGCCCGCGCGCTGTTCGCCGACCCCCGGGTGTCCGTCGACGATCGGCGCGACGGATTCCCGCACTGGAACGCACACATGCTGGCCACCGTGGACAAGCGGCCGCGCTCGGTGTTCACCTCGGATGCCGAGGAGCACACCAGGTTCCGGCGGATGCTGTCCAAGCCGTTCACGTTCCGGCGTGTCGAGGCGCTGCGCCCGGTGATCCAGGACGTGACCAACGAGTGCATCGACGAGATCCTGGCCGGGCCCCAGCCCGCCGACATGGTCGCCAAGCTCGCGCTGCCGGTGCCGACCCGCGTGATCAGCGACATGCTCGGCGTGCCGTATGAGGACCACGAGTTCTTCCAGGAGCACGCGAACGCCGGACTCGCCCGCTACGCGGCCGCCGACGCGATGCAGAAGGGCGCGATGAGCCTGCATCAGTACTTGATCAACCTGGTCGAGGAGAAGCAGGCCAACCCGTCCGAGGACGCGGTGTCCGACCTCGCCGAGCGGGTGACCGCCGGTGAGATCAGTGTCAAGGAGGCCGCGCAGCTCGGCACCGGGCTGCTGATCGCCGGCCACGAGACCACGGCGAACATGATCGGCATCGGCATCTGCGCGTTGCTGGAGAACCCCGAACAGGCGGCGCTGCTGCGGGATTCGGACGATCCGAAGTTCATCGCCAACGCAGTCGAAGAACTGATGCGCTATCTGTCGATCATCCAGACCGGTCAGCGCCGCGTCGCGATCGAGGACATCGAGATCGCCGGCGAGACGATCAAGGCGGGGGAGGGCATCATCCTCGACCTGGCGCCGGCCAACTGGGATCCGGCGGCCTACCCGGAGCCCGACAAGCTCGACCTGACCCGGGATGCCGGCCAGCAGCTCGGTTTCGGCTATGGCAGGCACCAATGCGTCGGCCAGCAGCTGGCCCGCGCCGAACTGCAGATCGTGTTCCACACGCTGCTGCGCCGCATCCCGACCATGAAGCTTGCCATCCCGCTCGACGAGGTGCCGTTCAAGCACGACCGCCTCGCCTACGGCGTCTACGAACTCCCGGTTACCTGGTAAGCCCCAGACTTCAAGCATTTCAGCCCGATTGGAGACCCGAATGTCTACCGGTACATCTTCTGTAACCGCCACCCTGTATCCGCCCGAGGGCTTCGGCGCACCCAAGAACCGGCAGGGCCATTCCACCGGCGGTGTCGTCGGCCTCCCCGAGGACACCGTGATCTTCTCGGCCGACAACCACATCTCGGTGGCCGACGACATCTTCTACGAGCGTTTCCCTGAGGAGCTCAAGGGTGCCGCGCCGCGCATCTGGTATGAGGACGGCGCCTACATGGTCGGAATGAAGGGCAAGGCCTGGACCGGTGGCGATTTCGGCCGCGTGCTGATGCAGTACGACGACCTCGCCGGAGCCGCGTCGAACAACATCGAGGCCCGTATCCGCGAACTCAAGGAAGACGGCATCGACAAGGAACTCGCGTTCCCGAATGCTGTACTGGCGCTGTTCCATTACCCGGACAAAGGGCTGCGGGAACGGGTCTTCCGGATCTACAACGAACACATCGCCGATCTTCAGGAGCGCTCCAACGGTCATTTCTACGGTGTCGGGCTGATCAACTGGTGGGATCCGAAGGGCACCCGCAGCACCCTCGAAGAGCTGAAGTCACTGGGGCTGCGGACCTTCCTGCTCCCGCTCAACCCAGGCAAAGACGACGACGGAAACATCTACGACTACGGCAGCACCAGCATGGACGCGGTGTGGGACGAGATCGAGGCCTCCGGGGTCCCGGTCAGCCACCACATCGGCGAGACTCCGCCGAAGACGCCGTGTGAGAACAACAGCGTCGTCGTCGGCATGATGGTCAACGTCGACTCGTTCCGGGAGCAGTTCGCCAAGTACGTGTTCTCGGGCATCCTGGACCGGCACCCGTCGCTGAAGATCGGCTGGTTCGAAGGCGGTATCGCGTGGGTGCCGACGGCGCTGCAGGACGCCGAGCACATGCTGGCGTCCTACCGGCACATGTTCAACCACGAACTTCAGCACGACGTCAACCACTACTGGTCCCACCACATGAGCGCGTCCTTCATGGTCGACCCGCTGGGCCTGCAGCTGATCGACCGCATCGGGGTCGAAAACGTGATGTGGTCGTCGGACTATCCGCACAACGAGAGCACATTCGGCTACTCGGAGAAGTCGCTGGCGTCGGTGGTGGAAACGGTCGGCCCGGAGGCGGCGGTGAAGATCGTGTCGACGAACGTACAGAGATTCCTGGGGATCTCGTGACAGCGACCCTGACTGCCGGCTCGGCCCTGCTTGACATCCCGGACGTTCCTGACCGCGCCAGGATGTACCGAGAATGTGGTGCGCGGCTGCGGACGTCGATGCGGGAGAAGGGCGTCGACGCCCTCGTCCTGCTCGGCAACGGCAACGTGGTCTACGCGACCGGTGCCAGCTGGCCGCTGTTGGACGCGGGGCTGTCCCACGTGGAGCGTCCGGTCGCCGTCGTGCTGGCCGATGACGAGCATCCACACCTGTACATGCCGTTCCGCGAGGGCAGTGCGTTCGACACCGAGGTCCCCGGCGACCACGTCCACGGCCCGTTGTACCTCGAATTCGACGAGGGGGTACACCATTTCGCCGCGGTGTTGGCCGACCTCGTCCCGGCGGGCGCGACAGTGGCCGTCGACGAGTTGACCGGGGCGATGCGCCGTGCCGCGGGCCGGTTGTTCCCGGCCGGACCGCCGTCTGACGCCGCCCAGGTGATCGGGCCGGCCAAGCTCGTCAAGACCATCGACCAGATCGCCGGCGTCCGACAGGCCTGCCGCATCACCGAACAGGCGCTGCTCGACGTTCAGCCCGCGGTGGCTCCCGGCGTGAGCCAGATGGATCTCTCGGCGCGGTTCGTCCGGCGGGCGTTCGAACTCGGTGCGACGACGAACATGATCGAGGCGATCTGGCAGGTGATGCCGACGACCCGGAGCAGTGGTTCGGTGTGGACCACGACCGGTGACCTGGCGCTGCCGTTGCTGCCGACGGAGAAGCCGCTGGCCTCCGGCGATGTGTTGTGGACCGACATCAGCATCACCTACGAGGGCTACTGCTCTGATTGGGGCCGCACCTGGGTGGTGGGCGAGGATCCGACCCCCGAACAGAATGCGAACTTCGCGAAGTGGCGCGAAATCCTCGACGCCGTATTGGCCGTGACCAAGGCCGGCGCCACTTCCGGGGATCTGGCGCGCGCGGCGATCGCCGCCAACGGAGGCAAGAAGCCGTGGTTGCCGCACTTCTACCTCGGTCACGGGATCGGCACCAACGCGGCCGAGATGCCGATGATCGGCACCGATCTCGGCGAGGAGTTCGACGACAACTTCGTGTTCCCGGCGAACATGCTGCTGGTCTTGGAGCCCGTCGTCTGGGAGGACGGCACCGGGGGTTATCGAAGCGAGGAGATCGTGGTCATCACCGAAGACGGTTACCAGTCGATCACCGACTACCCGTACGCCCCCTACGGACTGAGCTGAGAAGTACGACATGGCAATCGAAATCGTCTGTGACGACCTCGCCCTCCGCGCGGGCCGGCGTGAACGCGCGCTGGCCCAGATGGCGGCCCACGACCTCGACGTGCTCGTGTTGGGCCGGCAGGCCAACGTGCGCTACGTGACCGGTGCCCCGCAACTCTGGGTCGCGGGCACCCGTCCGTTCGCGCCGATCTGTGTGCTCGTGCGGGCCACCGGAGAGATCCACCTCAACAGCAGCTGGGACGAGGGCATCCCGGAGGAAATCGGACACGACCACCTGTACGGGCTGGCCTGGAACCCGATGACCCTGATCGAGGTACTCAAGGGCATCGACGGCGCGGCCGACGCGACGCGCGTCGGGACCGACGCGATCTCGCCGACCTTCGCGAAGCTGCTGCCGTTGGCGTTCCCGAACGCCGAACTCGTCGACGCGGAGATCGCGATGAAGGCCGCGCGCCGCACGAAGACTGCTGACGAGCTTCGTGTGCTGCGCGGCGCGCTGAACGTCGCCGAGCGCGGCCTGGCCGCGGCCGTGTCCGAACTCGCGGTGGGAGTCACCGAACAGGCGCTCAACGGCGTGTTGATGGAGGCGATGACCGCGGGCGGGTACAGCACCTCGGCCACCCAGGACGGCGCGTGGATCACCTCGCGTGACCACGCTTGGCGGGTCGGTCGGCGCGATCGCCGGATCGCCGAAGGCGACCTGGTTGCGTTCGCGGCGGGTGCGCTGGCCGACGGTTACGTCGGTGAGGTCGGCCGCACCTGGCCGGTCGGGGAGGTCCCCGGCGCGGATGCCCTCTTCGGCCGCGCACATGACCTGTGGGAGCGCCTGATCGACGCCTGCCGCCCCGGCGCGTCGGCGACCGGCCTGCTCACCGCCTACGACGCCGCGGGCGAGGCGCTGCCGCCCGTCCCCGTGGCGCACGGCCTCGGACTCGGCTTCGATCCGCCGGTGATCTCCCCGGACCTGCCGCAGACCTGCGCCGACGAGCGCCTCGACCCCGGCACGGTGCTGGCGGTCACCGCGTACGTGTGGGAGCCCGGCGTCGGTTCGGTCTTCCACCGCGACGCCGTGCTGATCGGCGAGGACGGTCCCGAAGTACTGACGTCGAGCCCGGGTCGGGCCCAGACCACCGCCGGAATCGGCTGAGAGGACATACGTGTCGGAGAACAGGCGGCCGTCTCCCGAGGAGATCATCCTCTACGAGAAGGACCCCAGGACCAAGATCGCGACCATCACGTTCAACCGGCCGGAGTTCCTCAACGCGCCGACATCGCTGGCCCGGCTACGGTATGCGGACGTGCTGCGCGCGGCCAACGCCGACAACGACGTGAAGGTCGTGATCATCCGCGGTGTCGGGGACAACCTCGGCAGCGGAGCCGATCTCCCGGAGTTCATGGAGGGCAACGACAATCCCGCCGCCCGGCTCGCGGAGCTGCGCCTCGAAGATGACGGCGTCGGCGAGGTGACCTATCCGCCGAAGGGGACGTTCCGTAACGGCGCCACCATCAGCGCGTGGTACGCCAACTCCCAGGCCGGTAACCGAGCGCTGCAGGATTTCAAGAAGATCAGCATCGTCGAGGCCAAGGGGTACTGCTACGGCTGGCACTTCTACCAGTGCGCCGACGCCGATCTGGTGATCTCGTCCGACGACGCGCTGTTCGGACATCCGTCCTTCCGCTATCACGGCTGGGGTCCGCGGATGTGGACCTGGGTGCAGATGATGGGGCTGCGCAAGTTCCAGGAGATGGTGTTCACCGGCCGTCCGTTCACCGCCGCCGAGATGTACGACTGCAACTTCCTGAACAAGGTGGTCGCTCGCGACCAACTGGAGGCCGAGACACAGAAGTACGCGCTGGCGTGTGCCCGGAACCGCCCGGTGGACACCGTGTTTCAGCAGAAGATGTTCTTCGAGATCTTCAAGCAGCAGCAGGGCGAGTACATGGGTAGCCTGCTGAGCGCGTTCTTCGAGTCGATGGGCAACGGGGTCGCCAACGACAGCGACGACGACCTGGACATGTTCGAGTCGATCGACAGCGGACTGTCGGCAGCGGTCAACGACAACGACAGCAAGTTCCCGCCCGAGTTCCGGTTGAGCAAGCGCAACCGGGCCCAACCGGACTGAGCCCAGGGCCGAAGTGTCCGAACCCGCACTGTCCGGCTACGTCGTCGTCGATCTCTCCAGCGGGATCGCCGGCGCCTACTGCACCAAACTGCTCGCCGACGGCGGCGCCGAGGTGATCAAGGTCGAACCGCCGCAGGGGGATCCGCTGCGTCGGTGGTCGGCATCCGGCGCCGACATCGTCGACGGCACAGACGGGGCGTTGTTCTCCTACCTCGCGTGTTCGAAGCGTTCCGTCGTGGCCGACCCGGGTGCCGACACCGAGTTCGTGGACGCGCTACTCGCCGATGCCGACGCAGTGATCTGGTCCACCGGGCCGGGGGTGGCCGGCCTGGCCGCGTTCGCGCCGGCGGCGATCAACCGGCGTCATCCCCACCTGATCGTCACCGCGATCAGCCCGTTCGGCCTGGACGGCCCGTGGAAGGACCGTCCCGCAACGGAGTTCACGCTGCAGGCATGGTCCGGCGGCATCGTCGGGCTGGGCCGCGGCGCACCCGACCGGGCGCCCGTCTACGTCGGCGGACAGGTCGGTGAGTATCTCGCCGGCGCCTACGCGAGTGCGGTGACACTCGCGTCGCGGATGCGCGGCGGCGGCGAGCTGATCGATCTGTCGATGCTCGAAACCGACATCCTTGGCCTGACCTATTACCCGGTCAGCTATTTCGCCATGCTGGGCAGGCCGTGGCGCGATGCCCGCAGGCTGACCGTACCCGGCATCGCGCGGGCGAAAGACGGTCTCGTTGACATCGGTTGCGGTACCGCGCAACAGTGGTTCGACCTGTGCGCGATGACCGGCCATGTGGAATGGATTGACGAGGAATCGCCGCTGTCGATCACCCAGCAGGCCAACGAGAAGGCCGAGGAGCTCTACGCCTGGGTGGCCGAGCAGACCGTCGACGAGATCCGGGACCTGGCCACCGCATTCCGGATTCCGAACGCCCCGGTGGCCAACGGCGCCAACGTCGAACGGCTCGACCACTACGTCGCGCGCCGGTCGTTCGTCGTCAACCCGCGCGACGGTTTCACCCAACCTGCCGCGCCGTACCGGATGTCGGTGGACGCGTTGCGTGACCCCGAACCCGCGCCGCGTCTGGGCGAGCACACCGACCTCTACCGTTCGCGAGCGCGAAATATCATTCCGAGTCGTGATTCCGCAGAAATGACAACCCGGAATGATATTTCGCGGCCTGGTGCCCTGCCGTTCGCCGGGCTGCGGGTGGTCGACATGACGACGTTCTGGGCGGGGCCGAGTTGCACGCATCTGCTGGCGATGCTCGGCGCCGACGTGATCCACGTGGAGTCCACCCGCCACCCCGACGGCACCCGGCTGATCGCCGGCATCCCGGTCACCGAGGACAACTGGTGGGAGCAGTCACCGATCTTCTCCGGCCTGAACACCAACAAGCGCGGCATCACGCTCAACCTGTCCACCGAGACCGGGCGGGACCTGCTCAAGCGGTTGATCGCGACAGCGGATGTGCTGGTGGAGAACTTCACCCCGAGGGTGATCGAGAGCATGGGGCTGACCTACGATGCCGTCAAGCAGATCAAGCCCGACATCGTGATGGCACGCATGCCCGGATTCGGGCTCGACGGACCTTGGCGCGACAACCCGGCATTCGCCTACGTCATCGAGGCCGCGGCCGGAATCAGCTGGCTCACCGGCTATCCCGACCTCAACCCGTTCGAACCGTACTCGGTGGGCGATCCCAACGCGGGTATCCACGCGTTCAACGCGATCCTGATCGCGCTGGAGCACCGCCGCCGCACCGGGGAAGGCTCGATGGTGGAGGCCGCGATGGTCGACGCCGCGTTGAGTGTGGCCGCCGAGCAGGTGATCGAATACTCCGCCTACGGCGCGGTGCTGCAGCGCGACGGTAACCGGGGACCCACCGCGGCACCGCAGAATCTGTACCTGTCCAACGAGATCGACGAGTTCGGTCGTGCCGACAGTTGGGTGGCGGTCGCGGTGGCGACCGACGAGCAGTGGTCAGGTCTGCGTCGGGCGATCGGTGCGCCGGAGTGGGCGATGGCCGCCGAGCTGACGACCGCAGCGGGGCGGCGTGCCCACCACGATGTGATCGACCGGCACCTGTCGGCCTGGTGTGCACAGCGCACCCGCGACCAGATCGTCGACGCGTTGTGGGACAACGATGTCCCGGTCGCCAAGGTGTTGCAGCCGCACCGCCAGACCGAGATCCCGCAACTCGCCGCGCGTTGCTTCTTCGAGACGGTCGAGCATCCCGTCAACCCGCCCACCCCGTACAGCACGGTGCCGTACCGCAGCAGCCACGGTCCGCACCGTGTGCACACCGCGCCCGCCCCACTGCTCGGCCAGCACAACGCTGAGGTGTTGCGCGAGCTCGGCATCGGTGACGACGAGATCGCCGCGCTGGAAGCCGACGGGGTCATCGGGACCGCGCCCGCGCGCTAACCTGCGACATGGCCATCTCACCGTCGGACATCCTGCTCACCGGCCGCGTCGCCGTGGTCACCGGCGGGGGCGCGGGGATCGGCAGAGGAATCGCGCAGGGGTTGGCGGCATTCGGGGCCTCGGTGGCGATCTGGGAGCGCGATCCCGACACGTGCGCGGCCGCCGCAGCGGAGATCGGTGCACTCGGTCTGGTCGTCGACGTACGCGAGGCCGCAGCCGTCGACGCCGCACTCGCGCGCACCGAAAGTGAGCTCGGCACGGTGTCGGTCTTGGTCAACAACGCGGGCGGCACGTTCCGCTCGGCATTGCTGGACACCTCGGAGAACGGCTGGGACGCGTTGTACCGCAGCAATCTGCGCCACGTCCTGTTGTGCACGCAGCGGGTCGCCCGCAGGCTGGTCGATGCCGCAGCGCCGGGCAGCATCATCAACGTGACGTCGATCGAGGGCAGCCGTGCCGCGCCCGGATACGCGGCCTACGCCGCGGCCAAAGCCGGCGTGGTCAACTACACCCAGACGGCGTCCTTCGAGCTCGCCCCGCATCGCATTCGCGTCAACGCGCTGGCGCCGGACCTCACCATGACCGAGGGGCTGCAGAACCTCGCCGTCGGCGATCTATCCGAGTCAATGGCCCAGATGGTGCCGATGCGTCGCGCCGGTCATGTCGACGAGATGGCTGCCGCGGCAGTGTTTCTCGCGTCGGACATGGCGAGCTACATCACCGGGCAGACGATCCACGTCGACGGCGGTACCGAGGCCGGTGGCGGCTGGTATTTCCACCCGGCCACCGGGGTGCCGACGCTCGGGCCGGGTTAGGCGTCCGCCGAGTCTGAGGTTCTTGGCGAGTTTCGGGCCGGATCTCGGCATCTTCTTCAGGTTCGGCGGCAGGGCCTGGATTTGTCGGTGGTCGAATGTATGTTCGAGTTATGTCGAGGACGGATGTGCAGGACGCGGTCAGCGCGCTGCGCGCCGCGTTCGACACCGTGGCGGCCTGCGATCTGGAGCTGCTGACCCGATCCGAACTGATCGAGGCGATGGACGAGTTGGAGAGTCTGGGCTGCCGGCTGCCCGGGCTGGGGCATCGGCTGTTGGCGCGGTTGCAGACCGAGGCCACCGCCCGGGAGATGGGCGCGAAGTCGTGGAAGGACGTGTTGCGGATCCGGTGGCGCATCTCGGTCACCGAAGCGAATCGGCGCCTGACCGAGGCTTGCCTGTTGGCGCCGCGCCCGTCGGTGACCGGGCCGGCGCTGCCGCCGCTGCTGCCGGCGACGGCGATCGCCCAAGAACGCGGGTTGATCAACCCCGAACACGTCGAGGTGATCCGCAAATCGGTGGCCAAGCTGCCGTCCTGGGTGGATAGCACGACGCGGGAGCAGTTCGAGGTCGACCTGGTGCGCACCGCCGTCGGGGTCGGCCCCAAAGAAGTGAAGGACGCCGCCGAGCTGACGTTGTTTCTGTTGGATCAGGACGGCCCAGAACCTGACGACACCGAACGCGCCCGCAAGCGCGGGGTGACCAAGCACAAGCAGCGCCCCGACGGGATGGTCGACCTGACCGCGACGTTGACGCCCGAAGCCTGGGCGGTGCTCGAGGTGATCTTCGCCAAGTACGCCGCCCCGGGCATGTGTAATCCTGCCGACCCCGAACCCTGCACGTCGGGCACGCCGTCACAAGCCCAGATCGACAACGACTCTCGCAGCCTGGCCCAGCGCCAGCATGATGCGCTGATCGCGGTCGGGCGGATCGCTTTGATGAGCGGCGAGTTAGGCAAACTCAACGGACTACCGGTGTCGATCATCATCCGCACCACCCTCCAAGACCTGGAATCCCGCGCCGGGATCGGCGTCACCGGTGGCGGCACCAGGATGCCCATCAAAGACGTGATCCGGATGGGCGGGCATGCCAATCACTATCTGGCGGTGTTCGACAAAGCCACCGGTTCAGCGCTGGATTTGTTCCGCACCAAACGCATCGCCACCCCAGAACAGCGAATCATGGTGATCGCGCGCGACGGGGGCTGCACCAAACCGGGCTGCACCGTCGGCGCCTACGGCAGCCAAGTCCACCACGTCACCCGCGACTGGGGCCGCGGCGGGAACACCAACATCGACGATCTCGGTCTAGCGTGCGGGCCGGACAACCGCAGTGTCAATCCCGACGACCCGACTGCCTGGACCACCCGGATGAACACCCGCGGCGA
Organism: Mycolicibacterium parafortuitum; assembly: GCF_010725485.1. Lineage (NCBI taxonomy): Bacteria > Bacillati > Actinomycetota > Actinomycetes > Mycobacteriales > Mycobacteriaceae > Mycobacterium > Mycolicibacterium parafortuitum. Next base: position 3,193,115 of record NZ_AP022598.1, read on the forward strand.
GGTCGAGTGGATTCCACCGGAGCTTCTCGACACCGGACAGGCTCGCGTGAACACCTACCATCGCCCCGAACGGTTACTGCGCCCGCCTGAGGAACCCGAAAACGACTGCGCGGCGGCGGAACCCGACACCCCCGGCGGACCCGGCGGACCCGCACCACCCGAAGACCATGCGGCCTGATGGCCGCCCAGCCAACACCCGTGGCACCAGCGCCGGGTGAGACACGACCGCGCCCAGAATCGTCAGGAGGCACCGGAGATGGCGGCGACGCAACCGCAGGCTCAGATCACCCACACCGTCCTACCCCGCGCGAAGCGATTCCCGTCAGGCGTCCGGTGCGGGGTCGCCGAGCCGTCGCTTGATCGCGCCCCACGGATCGGCGTACCGGCCGGGTTGTTTCCAGTAGGCGCCGCGGCGCTTGAGTGCGGCCCGGATCAGCGGAGACAGCAGCGGCAGCACGGACTTCGACGGCCCCGCATTGCGTGAGGCCTCGTCGAGCATGGCCTGCCACGAATAGTGCTGGAACTGCAAGGCTTCCTGCGCGCGGGTGGTGTCCATCCAGTCGGTGACGAACCATGCGTCGTCGTCATCAGGGTCGCCCTTGCGTCCCGGTACGAGCCCGCCCTTGATCCCGCGGGTCGCGGCCAGCGCGGGGGTGATGTCGGCGTAGGACAGCTTGTGTGAGTCGTCGCCGGCGATGAGCAGGATCTCGCCTGCCACGTCGGCCGTCGTCGCGGCTGCGAAAGCCCATGCGACGTCGCGGACGTCGACGCTGTGCACCCGGTTGTCGACGGGGAGCAGGCTCTCGAAGTAGAGAGCGTCGGCGTTGAACGGGATCGCCTTGGGGTCGACGCTCAACACGCCACCGAGCCGGAGCACCACCCATTCCAGGGACGATGCCCGCACGATCTCCTCGGCCTGGGCCTTGTGACTGCTGTAGAGATCGGAGTGCTTCATCGGCATGCCCGCGGTGACCGGTCCGGTCGCCTTGTGTGGATTGCGTGCGCCGTAGACCGCGTTGCTCGACGCCTGGACGAACCGTGGGGGAGTGGGCTGCGCTTCGGCGATCTTGACCAGGGTCGCGGTGGCGTCGACGTTGACACGGCGGGCCAGCGCCCGGTTCTTGTAGATCGTGGGCGGGATGATCGCCGCGAGATGGATGATCACCGCGGGCGCCACGTCGGCGACCAGCTGTGCGGTCTGCTCGGCGTTGGTTAGATCTGCCCACCGAACGGTTACCCCGGACGGGAGGTTCTCGGCTGCCGACCGATTCGCCGGTGTGTCGAGATCGGCGACGACGACGCCGCGGCCGAGTTCGGCCAATCGGCGGACCGTGGCCGAACCGACGAGGCCGAAGCCTCCGGTGACGAGCACCGTCCCAGACGCACTCGTCATCCAAAGCCTCCTACCTGCGGATATGACATTCTCCTTTTGGGAGAGTAGCATATCCGCCACCATGTCCGACGAGCGTGCCGAGACGGCCAAGTGGGACCCCGCCTTCACCCGTCAGATCACCGACTGGGTGGGTCCACTGATCCGACGATACTTCCGCGCGGATGTGCGCGGCATGGATTCGCTTCCGGACAGTGACGGGGCGCTGGTGGTGTCGAATCACTCGGGCGGCATGCTCACCCCCGACGTGATGGTGTTCGCCCCAGCCTTCTACGAGCGCTTCGGGTTCGACCGTCCGCTCTACACACTTGCGCACTACGGCGTGTTCATCGGTCCGCTGGGCGACCTGCTGCGCCGCGCGGGGGTTATCGAGGCGACGCGTGACAACGCCGCCGATGCCCTGCGGTCCGGCGCGGTGGTACTGGTGTTCCCCGGTGGGGACTACGACTCCTACCGGCCGACGCTGACGGCGAACAAAGTGGACTTCGCCGGCCGCACCGGATACGTGCGCACCGCACTGGAGGCAGACGTCCCGATCGTCCCTGTGGTGTCGATCGGCGCGCAGGAGACCCAGATGTTCCTTGCCCGTGGCGATTCGATCGCCCGGCGCATCGGGCTGACGCGCGCGCGGATGGAGATCCTGCCCGTCAGCATCGGGTTCCCGTTCGGTCTGTCGGTCATCTTCCCGCCGAACCTGCCGCTGCCGTCCAAGATCGTCACCCAGGTGCTCGAGCCGATCGACATCGTGGCGCGGTTCGGCGACGACCCCGACATCGACGAGGTCGACCAGTACGTGCGGGCCACCATGCAGACCGCGCTCGACGAGTTGGCACGCAAGCGGCGATTTCCGGTGCTGGGGTGAGCGCGATGGCAGACCAGGTCGGGTTGGTTTCGACACTGTGGCGGGCCCGGCTGATCGCGCCGTTGCGTCCGGACCGCTACCTGCGGATGGGGCTGGCCGTGCGCAGGGCGGGTCTGAACGCCACCATCGGCTTCGCGACCGCCGCGCAGCGCTGTCCCGACAAACCCGGTGTGATCGACGAACTCGGCACGCTGACATGGCGGGAACTCGACGACCGCTGTGACGCCCTCGGGGTCGCGTTGCAGCAGAACGCAGCGAGCCCGTCCACCATCGCGGTGATGTGCCGAAACCACCGCGGGTTCATCGAGGCGCTGGTCGCCGCCAACCGCATCGGCGCCGACGTGCTGCTGTTGAACAGCTCGTTCGCCGGCCCGGCGATGAAAGAGGTGATCGAGCGCGAGGGTGCCGATGTCGTGATCTACGACCAGGAGTTCACGACGACCGTCGACCGCGCGCTGGCCGACCGCCCGCAGGCGCAGCGGATCCTGGCCTGGGTGGACGAGCCCGCGGGTGCCGTCACCGTCGAGTCGTTGATCACCGCCCACCTCGGACAGCGGCCGCAGCCCGCCACCCGCAAGAGTGACGTCATCCTGCTGACCTCGGGGACCACCGGAAGTCCCAAAGGCGCCAAACGATCCGCCGGTAGCGGCGGCGCGGGCGACCTCAAGGCCGTGCTGGACCGGACACCGTGGCGCGCCGAGGAACCGATCGTCATCGCGGCGCCGATGTTCCACGCGTGGGGTTTCTCGCAGCTGCTGTTCGCCGCGCTGCTGGCCTGTCCGATCGTGACCCGACGCAAGTTCGACCCCGCCGCCACGCTTGCACTCGTGGACAAGTACCAGGCCACCGGTCTTGCGGTCGTGCCGGTGATGTTCGACCGCATCATGGACCTGCCCGACGAGATCCGAAACCGCTACAGCGGAAGGTCGCTGCGGTTCGCGACCGCGTCGGGGTCGCGGATGCGTCCCGACGTCGTCACCGCGTTCATGGACCAGTTCGGCGACGTGATCTACAACAACTACAACGCGACCGAGGCCGGCATGATCGCCACGGCCACACCAGAAGACCTCCGTGCCGCGCCGGACACCGCGGGCCGGCCCGCCGATGGCACCGAATTGCGCATCCTCGATGCCGAGCACCGTGAACTGCCGCCGGGGGAGGTCGGGCAGATCTTCGTGCGCAGCGGAACGTTGTTCGACGGGTACACCGAAGGCTCGGCCGGGACGGACAGAGCTTTCCACGACGGGTTCATGGCCTCTGGCGATCTCGGCTACCTCGATGACGCCGGCCGGTTGTTCGTCGTCGGCCGCGACGACGAGATGATCGTCTCCGGCGGAGAGAACGTGTACCCGATCGAAGTCGAGAAGGCGTTGACGGCGCACCCCGAGGTCGCCGAAGCCACCGTGCTCGGTGTCGACGACGCCGAGTATGGTCAGCGGCTGGCCGCATTCGTCGTGCTGTCCGACGGCAGTTCCGCGACCCCGGACGACCTCAAACAGCATGTGCGCGACAACCTCGCGAATTACAAAGTGCCGCGGGAGATCACGATTCTGCCGGAACTCCCGCGCGGCAGTACGGGCAAGATCCTGCGCAATGAATTGCGGGGAAGCTGAATCGATCCGGCGGCTACGCCGGCGGTAGCGCGGTGTCAACGGTGGCCGCGGCGGGTAGCCCGCACGCCTGCCGGAGCTCGCCGAAGGCATGAACCATCGCGTCGGTTGACTCGTGGGGGTCGGCGAACGTGCGATCGTCGGAGAGCACCGCAATGTCGAGTTGGTCGACGTAGCTCCACACCGTCATGTTGAACGCGCTGCCCGCCGAAAGAACACCGACGGAATAGATCTCGCTGACCGGCGCGCCCCCGATATGGCCCCGCTGCCTCGGTCCGGGGACGTTTGATATCGCGACGTTCATCAGTCGGTTGTGGTCGGCGCGTTTGGCCTGCGCCTTGAACAGTGCGGGCGCCAACGGCGGCGGCAGGTACTCCAGCAGCCGCCCCTGAAGGGTCGGGCCCAGCAGGTCGTTGGTCTCCTTGGCGCGGGTGGACGCCACCGATGTCAGCTTCACCCGCTCGATCGGGTCGGCCATATGCACCGGAAGGGACACCATCATTCCGCCGATCTCGTTGCCGGTGATCCGTTCGGTCGACCGGTCCGTGCTCACCGGCACCGTCGCCAGGATCGGTCGGTCGGAGTGACCGTCGTACCGCAGCATCAGCTCACGCAGTCCGCCCGCGGCCACCGTGAGGACGACGTCGTTGAACGTCACCCCGAGGTGTTTGGCGGTCTCTTTGACCTCGGCCAGCGACAGCGTCGCCGTCGCGAAGGTTCGCACCGGGGACACCACGTGGTTCAGGAACGTCGGCGGTGCGTTGAAGGGCTTGGCCAGATCGGCCACCTTGCGGCGCTCCTTCGAACGCCTGCGCAGCCGGACCGCCCCGCGCGCGATGTCGGAGATCAGCCCGGGCAGCTCGGCGATGTTCTGGAAATGATCACGCTGGGCCTCCCACAGCAGGTCCCAGGTGGGCGGATCTTCGCACGTCTGCAGAGGTTCGTCACGCTCGTCCTGGGGTGCGTCGACCAGATCCATCAGTCGGGCAAGCAGATTCGCCGATGCGACGCCGTCGGCGAGGGTGTGGTGCACCTTGCCGATCAACGCGAACCGGTCGTCCGCCAGACCCTCGGCGAAGTGGAACTCCCACAGCGGTCTGCTGCGGTCCAGCGGTGTGCTGGCGATCTGGCCGATCACCTCGTCGAGTTCGCGACGCCCGCCGGGGGCAGGAACGCTGACCCGCCGCAGGTGGTAGTCCAGATCGACCGGGCAGTCCTGCATCCACATCGGATGGTGCAGCCGCCATGGGATGTCGACCAGCCGGTACCGCAATGGTTCGAGCAGGTGCAGCCGCCGGGCGATGGTCTGGCGGAACACGTCGAACCCGAAGTCGCCGTCGAACTCGGAGGTGTCGATGACGGCGACCTTGAGGGTGTGGGTGTGCAGGTTCGGCGTCTCGCTGTACAACAGCATGGCGTCCATGCCGTTGAGTCGCTTCATGGCGACCATGCAACCACCCGGTCGACATGATCACCGTCGATTCGCCGAACGTGTCAGCCGCAGAGCGTCTCGAGTGCCCCGCGGGTGTCCAGATCGATGAACGCCGCGGCGTAGCGCTGCGCGAAAGCGAGGCAGATGTCTGCGCGCTGCCACGCGTCACCGCCGGACAGCGTCGCCATCCAGATCGCCAGCCCGTGGGCAACCGACGCCCGGTAGCCCAGCCAGATCTCCTGCTGCGTCGGCAGTTCGGCGGCGGGCAGCCGCAGCGCAGCGCGGTACTCGACGATCAGGTCACGTTCGGCGGCGCGCCTGTCCTCGATCGTGAGCGCACCCTGGAGGAAATACCCGAGGTCCAGCGAGAAGCTGCCCCGCCGGACCATCTGCCAATCCAGGAAGCCGACCGTGCCGTCCGGGAGCACGTAGGTGTTCCCGATGTGCGGATCACCGTGCAGCAGCGTCGGAGCCGAGGCGGTCAGCGAACCGATGTAGCGCGCCCACACGTCGACGAACAGCTCTTTGCCGCTCATCGCCAGGATCTCGCCGGACACCGAGTCGCCGAGTCGCTCGTGCGCGATGTCCAGTTGCGCGTACTCCAGGCCTTCGAACGCGACGAACGGCTCAACCCAGCCGAGGCCGGGGTTGCCGGTGAGCCGTTCACCCCAGTGCTCGCTGTGCAAGCGTGCCAGGCCTCGGACCCCCTCGGCGACCTGCTCAACAGTCATCGGGCGGGTGGAGTCCCTCGGGTCGGCCCCGCGGGCGACGACGTCCTCCATGATCATCAGGAAGTCACGCCGACTCTCGTCGATGATCGCGGTGTACACCGTGGGATGGTCCAGCGGCAGGTTCGCCCCCGACAGGAAAAGCCGCGGCTCGTGGTACAAACCGCTGGTCAGCGCGACGAGGTCGGCGTGTTCGGGATCGACCGCCTTGGCGAACACCGTCGCCGGGCCGGAGCCCGCGGCGTAGCTCAACGCCAGCCGGGCCCGGCGATTGGTGCCGTCGTCACGCAGGGCGACGGTGACACCGCCGACTTCGGCTCCCGGAAAATGTTGCGCGAGAGCCGAAGTCATCCACTCGGGGGAGATCTCGTCCCAGCCCTGCGGGATCGACAACTCGGGTGCGGCCACGACGTCTACTTGAGGCAGCTGCCGCCGTCGACCGGCAGAGTGACGCCGGTGATGAAGCGGGCCTCATCGGAGGCGAGGAACAGCACCGCGTTGGCGATGTCCTCGGGCTCCACCCATCCGATGGGCAGCGTGTGCATCAGCTGACCGATGACCTTCATGTCCTCAGGGCCCGGGTTCTCCAGGTCCGGCCGGAACAGTTTCATCGTCGGCTCGTTCATGAACAGCGGGGTGTTGACGTTGGTTGGGTGGACCGAGTTCACACGGATGTTCTGGGCGCCGAGCTCGACGGCGAAGGTCCGCATCAGGCCGACGACGCCGTGCTTGGCGGCGACGTAGTGACCGGTATGCGGATAGGCCTTCAGTCCGCCGACAGAGCTGGTCAAGATGATGGAGCCGCCGTTGCCGCCCGCGAGGATATGTGGCACACCGGCTTTGACCGTCTTCCAGACGCCGGACAGGTTGACGCCGATCATATCGTCCCAGTCGGGCTCGCCGGTCTTGTCCAGCGTCTCACCGCCGTTGCCGATACCGGCGTTGGCGACAATGATGTCGAGCTTGCCGAACTCCTCGACGCCAGCGTCGACGGCAGCCTTCAGTGCGTCGTAGTCGCGGACGTCCACCTCGGCGGTGTAGATCCGGCGGCCCGCGTTCTTGACCAGGTCGGCGGTCTCAGCGAGGTCCTCCGGCGTCGACAACGGAATCCGCACGCTGTCGATCTGCTTGCAGATGTCGACCGCGATGATGTCGGCACCTTCCTGCGCCATCCTTACCGCGTGCGCGCGGCCCTGCCCGCGTGCCGCACCGGTGATGAAAGCGACCTTGCCTTCTACACGTCCTGCCATGGGTACCAGTCCTTAAGTGGTGGTGGGTTTTTCGCTGATGGATACAGGTCAGATGAACGTGGGCATGGATTCCCAGCCGCGGACGGCGGTGGTCTGAGACGGTTTGGCATTCGCCCAGTCGACGTCCCAGGTCGGGAATCGCTTCAGGATTTCTTCCAGAGCGACCTTGCCTTCCAGGCGGGCCAGTGCGTTCCCCATGCAGAAGTGGGTGCCCGCGCCGAAGGTCATGTGTGACCGCAGTTCCCGGTGGATGTCGAAGACGTCGCCGTTGGGCGGGAACCGACGATGGTCGCGGTTCGCGGCCCCGACCAGCATGAGCATTGCCGACCCCGCCGGCACGGTCTGGCCGTGGTACTCGACGTCGCGCGTCACGTAGCGGGCGATCTGCAGCGCCGGCGGCTCCCAGCGCAGGATCTCCTCGATCGCCGCGGGAATCAGCGTGGGGTTCTCCGCGAGTTCGCGGCGCTGGTCCGGGTAATCGGCGAGAGTCTTGCCCGCCCAACCGATCAGGCGGGTGGTGGTCTCACTGCCCGCGGTCGCGATGACCGTCAGATACATCAGCAGTTCTTCACGGCTCAACCGCCGCACGGTGCCGGTCTCATCCTCGAACTCGGCGTTGAGCAGGTCGGTCATGATGTCGTCGGACGGATGTTCGGTGCGGTAGTCGATGAACTCCGCGAACACCTCGCCGGTGGCCATCAGATCGACCGTATCGCCTTGCAGGGTGGCCTCGCCGTGATCGGTGACGCGCCGCTGGTCCTCTTCGGGGATGCCCAGCAGCATGCCGATCACCCGCATCGGCATCTGGTTGCCGAGATCCTTGACGAAGTCGAAGTTGCCGGTGCCCATGACCGGATCTAGGCATCGGGAGGTGAACTCGCGGATCTGAGGTTCGAGCGCTTGCACCTTGCGCGGCGTGAAAACTCGTGACAGCAGATTTCGGTGGATGTTGTGGATCGGCGGGTCTTCGAAGATCAGTGTCCCGGGCGGAATCTCCATGCCGGACTTGATGATCTCCAGCAGAGCGCCCCGACCGGAGATGAACGTCTCGTGGTCGATGACCCCCTTGTTGACGTCCTCATAGCGGCTGAGCGCATAGAAGTCGTGCTTGTCGTTGTAGTACAGCGGAGCTTCCTCGCGGAGGCGGGCGAACACCGCGTACGGGTTCATGTTGAGGTCGACGCTGTAGGGGTCGTAGTACAACTCGTCGGTGGCGGAGTCCTGCACGTCGGAGTCGTCAGCGCTGATCGTCACGGTTCCCTCTCGCTGGATCAGTCTTTTGCGTAAGACATGGGGCTGCAATTTGTCTCACAACTGTGGCATCGGCAGCGCATGAGTGTCAATGGCGAACTCGCTGGAGGCAATCCCGACTCTCTCTAGAGAAGAATCGCACTCTCACATAAATAGCTCATAGCCCGGCCCCGCAGGCGGGAGAGCAAGGACGTTCGAGTACGAAAATATCGTTCTCGACGAGTTAAAGGATGGTTCTCGCGCTATTCGGCGGCGAAACCGTGGGAGCAGAAGTCCCAGACCTCGTCCGCGGTGATCGGATGAGCGGCGTTCTCGTCGGTGTCCCCGCTGGACTGGGCGACGAACATCACCGTCTGCATGGTCATCGCGGCCATCCGCTTCGGGTTGATCCCGGCGCGGAGCTGGCCCGCCTCGCCGGCCTCTTCCATCAGCTCGGTGAGCAGGGCGAGCAGCGGTGCGTGGGCCACCTTGACCTCGGACGGATGGGAGACCAACAGGCGTGGTGCGAAGTCGGTGAACAGGGGCCGTTTGGCTGCCGGATCGGGGCGCGAGGACTCGAACAGCAGCTGGATCGCGACTTTCAGGCGTTCGATGGGCTCTTCTTCGCCCGACGTGGCAGCCCGGATCTGTTCGGCCGACCGGCTCAGGGCGTCCTCGAACAGGGCGAGAAGCAGCTCGTGCTTACCGTCGAACTGCAGGTAGAAGCTGCGCAGCGACTGCCGCGACCGATCGACGACTTCTTGGACGGTGAAGTCGGTACTACCCTTTTCGATGATGATCGCCTGCGCGGCGTCGAGGAAGCGCTGTACGCGCTGGGCGGCCCGCAGTTTGGCCGTCTTGATCGAACGTTCGACCGCACGCTGCTTCCACGCCGGTTCTTCGCTTGGCGTCGTCACCGGGGGCTCGGATGCAGGCCGGCTGGGGAGAACATGAACTGACTGTACCGGAGAACGTCTTGCCATAGCGGCCGTCGACCCCCTCCCGGCGAGCGTGTCAGAGATTGTAACTTCCTCACCACGAGAATAGTATTCTCATTTCGGTGATAACAGAAGGCCCAAGTCTGGCCTCGCGGGCGTCGGGCCGACATAACCGCTGGCCAACCATCGTCCCTCCGGAACCCGAGGACTGCCGTGTACATCGACTATGACGTCTCCGACAGGATCGCGACCATCACGCTGAACCGGCCCGAGGCCGCCAACGCGCAGAATCCCGAGCTTCTCGACGAACTCGACGCGGCGTGGACCCGTGCGGCCGAGGACGACGAGGTGTCGGTGATCGTGCTGCGCGCGAACGGCAAACACTTCTCTGCGGGACACGATCTTCGCGGCGGCGGGCCGGTCCCGGACAAGATCACGCTGGAGTTCATCATCCAGCATGAGGCGAAGCGCTATCTGGAATACACGTTGCGCTGGCGCAACGTGCCGAAGCCGTCCATCGCCGCGGTACAGGGCCGGTGCATCTCCGGCGGCCTGCTGCTGTGTTGGCCGTGCGACCTGATCATCGCCTCCGATGACGCCCAGTTCTCCGACCCGGTGGTGTTGATGGGCATCGGCGGTGTCGAGTACCACGGACACACATGGGAACTCGGGCCGCGCAAGGCCAAGGAGATCCTGTTCACCGGACGCGCGATGACGGCCGACGAGGTCGCGGCAACCGGGATGGTCAACCGCGTGGTGCCCCGTGACCAGCTGGACGCCGAGACCAGGGCGCTCGCCGAGCAGATCGTCAAGATGCCGCCGTTCGCGTTGCGCCAAGCGAAGCGGGCGGTCAACCAGACGCTGGACGTCCAGGGCTTCTACGCGGCGATCCAGTCGGTGTTCGACGTACACCAGACCGGGCACGGCAACGCGCTGAGCGTGGGCGGCTGGCCGGTCCTGGTGAACCTCGAAGAGATGAAGGCCAACATCAAGTAGGCCACCTCGGGTCGCGTAGGCACCGCGAGCGCGCGCGTCTGCACCCCAACACGCCGTGGCAGTTGGCATTTCAGGCGCGCTCGGAGGTGACGAGCGTGCGCTCAGTGCCCGCGGCGGCCGGTGTGTCGGCGGACAGACGCGCGCGCTCGCGGTGCGGACGTAAGAGCTACAGCTGGGCGAGGCGGGGGACCGACCCGCGCGCCCGCAGACCGGCTCCCGCCCTGCGGGTCAATTCCCGGGAGCTGCCGAGCAACCCGTCGAGCACCAGTGCGCGCTTCACGTGGTGCTGTAGATCGTGTTCCTCGGTGAAACCGATACCGCCGAGCACCTGCTGGCAGTGCTTGGCCGCGGTGAGCGCGGCCTTGCCCGCGGCGGCCTTGGCGAGCAGCGAGCTCAGATCGGGATTGTCGGCGCTGGGCAGATTCAGCGTGGCCTCGGCGCCCTCGATCGCGACCAGCGTCTCGGCCAATCGGTGCCGCACCGCCTGGAACGACGCGATCGGCTTGCCGAACTGCACCCGGTCCAGCGCATGCCGGCGCGCCAGGTTCAGCATCGCGCGCGACGAGCCGACCAGCCACCAGCCGACTGCCATGCGCGCCTCGGCCACCCGGATCGGGTAGCCCTCCTCCTCGCGGCGCAACGGCAGTCCGCTCAGCGTGGGGTCGGTGGCCTCCGCGCTGATCCGGTCCCACACCACCCACGAGTTGCCGGCGTAGGGGAGCGGCAGTTCCACGGTGTCGCCGATCGTGTTGCCGGTCGCGTGCAGCACCACGTCGACGAGAGCCGATGCGTGCGAGCCGGTTTCGCCGAGCAGCCGGAACACCAGCGGAACGGCCACCTCGGGCATCTCGGAAAGCATATCCGCCCAGCCCATCTCGGTCAGCGCGGCATCGAGTGCCGGACCCGACGAGGAGAGCATGCTCTTACGTAGCGAGGTCTCGAGCATCTCGAGCGACGACTCGTCCATCTGGGCGACCATCCTCACTCCTTTCCGAGATCGAGCAGTCGGCGCGCGATGATGTTTCGCTGCACCTCGGCGGTACCGCCGTAGATCGTGGCCGCGCGCGAGTACAGGTATTCGGTGCGCCATTCGCTGTCGTCGAGTTCGATGGCGCCGGGCAGCAGGTCGCGAACGGTGTCGTAGAGCCGCTGTTCGGCGCCGGCCAGCAGCACCTTGTCGATCGAGGTGTCCGGACCGAGCTTGTGGCCTTCGGCCAGCCGGTGCTGGGTCGCGCGGGACCGGCACCGCAGCGTGTGCAGCGCGAGATAGATCTCGCCCATGTCCGAATCGATGCTCTGCCCTTGCCGCTTCACCTCGTCGACCAGCGCGTCGAAGCGGGAGTACAAGTAGGCGATCCGCTGCCAGAAGCAGGTCGAACGTTCATAGGGCAGCAGGTCCATCGCGAGTTGCCAGCCGTCGCCGACGTTTCCGAGCATCCGATCGGCGTCGACCTCGACATCGTCGAAATACACCTCGCAGAACTCGTCGACATCGTGCATGGTGCGCAGCGGGCGCACCGTGATCCCCGGGGTGTCCACGTCGACGAAGAACGCGGTGATCGCCTGGTGGTTGGGGGTATCCGCGTCACCGGTGCGGGTCAGCAGCACGCATCGGTGCGAGAACTGGGCGAAACTGGTCCACACCTTCTGGCCGTTGATCACCCACTTGCCGCCCTTGCGCACCGCGCGCGTGGTCAGCGACGCCAGGTCGCTGCCCGATCCCGGTTCGGAAAAGCCCTGGCACCACTGCTCTTCGCCGCTGAGCAGTCTGGGCACCATCTGCGCGGCCAGTTCGGGCCGCGCGTAGTCGATCATCGTCGGCGCCAGCACTTCGAGCATCGAGTACGGACCCGGTTCCGCCAGCCGGCGGCCGACCACCTCCTCGCCGACGATGGCCCGCAGGATCGCCGGACCGCCCAGTCCGCCCGCGTGTTCCGGCCAGCCGTAACGGCTCCAGCCCGCGTCGTACAGCGCCCGCTGCACCCTGGCGAACTGCTTGATGTGCCCCTGTAGGGAGTGGTCGTCGCCGGGGGTCAGGTCGTTCTCGTCGAGCCATTTCCGCAGTTCCGTGCGGAACGTCGCGGGTTCGAAGAGATCGGTGCTCATCGGGCCTCCGGAGCCGCCCCGGCGGCGACATCGCCGTCAGGCCTGCCGATCGCGTGCGGACGTCCGGAGTCGTGTTCGCCCGAGCGTCGAATGAACGTCATGGCGCGGGTTCTCAGCCGCCAGCCGTCCCCGGTGCGCACATAGGTGTCGTTGTAGTACCCGATGCGCATGTCGTGCTTGGAGTGCTCGATGAAACACAGCGGCTGGGTGCCACTGGCCTTGTCCGGATCGTCGGCGTCGAGCGTGACCAGCGACGTCCCGGTCATGAACAGCCCCTTCGGGGCGGCGTCGACGAGCTCCGGGAAGCGTGCGAGCGTGTACGTCGAGCCGAACGCGCTGTACGTGCCGTCCGGGGTGAACACCGAGATCAGCCCGTCGAGGTCGCCCTGGGTGATCGTGACCGCGTACTTGGCCAGAAGCTGCTGGATCTCGACGAGATCCTCAGTGCGTGACGTCATTCTTGAAGACCTTACCGTCCTTCATTACAAAGTTGACATCGCGTGTAACGCTGATATCGGCGAGCGGGTCGCCCGGGACCGCGATGATGTCGGCGAGATAGCCCTCGGCGAGACGCCCGAGCGTATCCGGACGATTGATCAGATCGGCGGCCACGACGGTGGCGGCCCGCAGCACGGCGGCCGCGGGCATACCCCAATCGACAAGGGTGACGAGTTCGTCGGCGTTGCGGCCGTGCGGGATCGCAGGCGCATCGGTGCCCACGGCGATCTTGACTCCGGCCTCATAGGCCGCCTTGATCGACGTGCGCGCCTTCGGGAACATCTCGGCGGCCTTGGCCTGCAACTCTTTCGGAGCCTTGGAGACGTCCATGTACTCGGCAAGCCGGCGCGTCGACACCAGGAACCTGTCGTTGTCGACGAGCATCTGGATCGCCTCGTCGTCCATCAGGAAGCCGTGCTCGATGCAGTCGATACCACATTCGACGGCGTGCTTGACGGCCTCGGCGCCATGGGTGTGGGCCGCGACGCGCAGTCCTCGGCGATGCGCCTCGTCGACGATGACGCGAAGCTCCTCATCCGAATAGTGCTGTGCGCCGGCCTCTCCGGTCAGCGACATCACCCCGCCCGAACAGCACACCTTGATCAACTCTGCGCCGTGCTTGATCTGGTAGCGCACCGCCTTGCGGATCTCGTCGACGCCGTTGGCGATGCCCTCCTCGACGGTCAGCTCGAGCACGCCCGGCATGAACGCCGCGAACATCGTCGGGTCGAGGTGGCCACCGGTCGGGGTGATCGCGTGCCCGGCCGGGATCACCCGGGGGCCTTCTATCCAGCCGGCAGCGATGGCCTTGCCGAGTGCGACGTCGAGCAGGTATCCGCCTGTCTTGACGAACAATCCGAGGTTGCGGACCGTCGTGAAGCCGGCCCGCAGTGTGCGACGGGCGTTGCCCACCGCACGCAGTACGCGCGTCGCCGGATCGTCCTGCACCTGGGACAGGCCCGGCGTCTCGCCGCGCCCGCCCATCAACAGGTTGACCTCCATGTCCATCAGCCCCGGCAACAGGATCGAGTCACCGAGGTCGATGACCTCCGCATCGGGCGGGGGAGAGCCACCGAGGCCCACTATCCGGTCGCCGTCGACGTGGACGATGCCGGGGCGAATGATCTCCCCGGCATCCACGTCAAGCAGACCCGCAGCCTTGAGGGTCATTGCCACCGTCAGACCACCGGCTCCTTGATGAGCTTGATGTAGGCCGCGCCGCTGTCGAGCACCCGCGGCTGCTTCCACACCTCGACCGGGAAGCTCACCATCACGATCGACTGGCCGAGATGCACCAGCGCCTTGGCGTCATCGGGCATGCTCTTGAGCGGAAAACGGGCATCGACGTAGACCATGATGTCCTCGAGTCGCGCCATGCCGGCGTCGTATAACTCCTGCATCTCCTCCATGGAGGAGTTCAACCGCTTCTGGTAGCGCTCCTCCTCGGTGGGCAGGCACCAATCGGCGAACCGCTCCAGGTCGGCGAATTCCTCTGGCAACTTAGACATTTGCGGATTCCTTCTGCGGCGTGACGGACGAGCCGTTGTTTCCGTTCTTGGCGGCCTGCTCTTCTTTGTACCGGTCGACGTACTTGTGCGCCGTGTGATGCAGATGGCGCAGCAGAATTTCTTGGTCGCACAACGGGAAGTCGAGAACGGCGCGGGTACCGATCTGCGTCTGTGTGGCCTCCAGCGTGTTCGCATCCTGGAACGCATACTCCTTGAACGTCACCGCAGCCAGTTCCTGGGAGAGTCGTTCGCGCAGGTTCTTCGGCGGCACGAAGTACAGGTCGGCCTCGAAGATGTGGGTGTCCACACCCGTGGGCCAGTAGTTGTAGGTCAGGTACCAGCCCGGCACCCAGAAAAGCAGGGTGAAGTTCGGGAAGAACTCGAACGAGTCCTGGCCCCAGGTCTTGTGGCGGCCGGGATTGATGGCCGGCGGCAACTCGTCGGGCAGGATGCCCTTGATCGCGGGCCGGTCCCACGGACCGAACAGGCCGCTGTGCAGGATGCGCTCGATGGGTTTGACCATGTTCAGGTCCTTCGGCGGGCTCATGCCGCCCCAGGACGAGATCATCGAGTGGTCACCCTTGATGTCGTAGTGCAGCGCCTCGAAGCCGAACTTGGCCAGCTTCTCGGCCTCCTCCTTCTCCGCCTGCTTCATATGCAGGATCGGTGCGTGGTAGAACTCGACGAACGCGTCGATGAACAGCTTCCAGTTCGATTTGATCTCGGCGCGGTAGCTGTAGTGCTCGGTCATCTCGTGGAACGGGTAACCCTTGAGCCCCTGTCCGAACTCTCCCAGGTACTCCTCGAGGGGCACCGCGTTGTCGTCGAAGTTGACGAAGATGAAGCCTTCCCAGACCTCGCAGCGCACCGGCTTGAGCGGGTAGTCGGCCTTGTCGAGGTCGAAGAACTCCTGCTCCTGCTGGACGAACTTCAGATCGCCCTTGAGGTCGTAACGCCAGGCGTGGTACTTGCAGACGAACTGGCGGCACGTGCCGGAGGTTTCCTCGCCGGGGTAGTCGTTCCACACCAGCTTGTTGCCGCGGTGGCGGCACAGGTTGTAGAACGCGCGGATCTGCTCCCCGTCGTTGACGATGATGATCGAGGTGCCCGGACCGACCGACGGCAGCTCACGGGTGATGTAACTGCCCTTCTTGGGGATCAGCTCGGTGCGGCCCATCTGGAGCCAGGTCTTGCGGAAGATGGCTTGCTGCTCCAGCTTCCAATGCTCCGGGTCGATCGAGTCTTCGTAGTTGACCGGGGCTGTACCGAGTTCGGGCCAGTTCTCGGTCCAGCTGCCGACGTCGGGCTTCTTGAAGAATGCCACGGTCTTTACCTCTCTGTTTCCATGTTGGCGTCGGGTTGTACGCCAAAGGTGTTGATGGCCATGGCCAGTGCGCCATAGCAACCGATCGTGAAGACGAGGTCCATCAGCTGGCGCTCATCCAGGTGCGCGGACAGGGCCGTCCATGTCGCGTCGGAGACGACCGCGTCCTTCTGTAGTTCGTCGACCGCGGTGAGCACCGCACGGTCGAGGTCGTCGACGGCCTCACCGCGCGTGATGCCGTCGATGACGTCGTCGGTCAGGCCCGCTGCGCGGCCCATGCCGATGTGGTGGCGCCACTCGTACTCGCAGTTGCTCACATGTGCGATACGAAGCACGGCGAGTTCACGCAACCGCTCGGGCAGCGTGGAACCGTAGAGCAGGTGAAAGTTGAACCGTAGGAACGACCGGGTGAGCTTCGGGTGCCGCACCAGCGTCGCGACCAGGTTTCCCGCCACGTCCGGATTGCGCATCTCGGCCGGCATCAGCCCGGACAGGGCCTTGTCGACGGCCTCGTCCCACTCGTCAGCCGGCAGGGGTGCCACTCGCACCGACGGGCTCCTCTCGTTCATGAGAATCAGGTTCTCATATTTCGACAGTAGATTTCCACTTTTGCCCGTCGACGTCAACGGCCGGCTGCCAAATCGCCGGTCAGGCGGCTATCCGTCAAGCCGGCATCGGTGCCGCAGCCAGCGCGGATGTCAGTGCCAAACGTTGATTCTCACTCTTGGAGAAGATAGTTTCCTTGGTAGGAGAACAAAAGGCCCGGATCGCATGTCCCGCAGCGCAGCGGGACGGAAGGAGTGCCGCATGAACAAAGAGGACATGATCCTGATCAGCGTTGATGATCACATCGTCGAACCGCCTGACATGTTCAAGAATCATCTGCCGAAGAAGTACCTCGACGAGGCGCCTCGGCTGGTGCACAACCCGGACGGATCGGACACGTGGCAGTTCCGCGACGTGGTCATCCCCAACGTCGCACTCAACGCCGTCGCCGGGCGCCCGAAAGAGGAGTACGGGTTAGAGCCGCAGGGGTTGGATGAGATCCGGCCGGGGTGTTGGCAGGTTGATGAGCGCGTGAAGGACATGAACGCCGGCGGCATTTTGGGGTCGATGTGTTTTCCGTCGTTTCCGGGCTTTGCGGGCCGGTTGTTCGCGACCGAGGATCAGGAGTTCTCGCTGGCGTTGGTGCAGGCCTATAACGACTGGCATGTCGAGGAGTGGTGCGGGGCGTATCCGGCGCGGTTCATTCCGATGACGTTGCCGGTGATCTGGGATCCGGTGGCGTGTGCGGCCGAGATCCGCCGCAACGCCGCACGCGGGGTGCATTCGTTGACGTTCACCGAGAATCCGGCGGCGATGGGGTATCCGAGTTTCCATGATTTCGAGCATTGGAAGCCGATGTGGGAGGCGCTCGTCGATACCGAGACGGTGCTCAATGTGCATATCGGGTCGTCGGGGCGGTTGGCGATCACCGCCCCGGATGCGCCGATGGATGTGATGATCACGTTGCAGCCGATGAACATCGTGCAGGCGGCGGCGGATTTGTTGTGGTCGCGCCCGATCAAGGAGTATCCGTCGCTCAAGATCGCGCTCTCTGAGGGGGGTACGGGCTGGATTCCGTATTTCTTGGAGCGGGTGGATCGCACCTATGAGATGCATTCGACGTGGACGGGTCAGGATTTCGGGGGCAAGTTGCCCAGTGAGGTGTTCCGGGAGCATTTCCTGACGTGTTTCATCGCTGATCCGGTGGGGGTCACGACGCGGCATCAGATCGGGGTGGACAACATCTGCTGGGAGGCCGACTACCCGCACAGTGATTCGATGTGGCCCGGCGCCCCCGAGCAGCTCGACGAGGTCCTCACGGCCAACAACGTGCCCGATGACGAGATCGACAAGATGACCTACCAGAACGCGATGCGCTGGTATCACTGGGACCCGTTCAGCCACATCCCTAAAGACCAGGCCACCGTCGGCGCCCTACGCAAAGCCGCCGAAGGCCACGACGTATCCATCAAAGCCCTGTCGAACAAGGAGAAGACGGGCGCGACGTTCGCCGACTTCGCGGCCAGCGCCAAGAAGGTCTCCGGCAACAGCGACTAAAGCCTTTTCCGCCGAAATTGCGTTCCGGCAGTCGAATCCCGAGTGGGGCTCTGCCGGAACGCAGCTTCGGCGGACTTTCGATCAAGGAGTGACGGCTATGCCGGGCATGAGTTTCGAGCTGACCGAGGATCAGGAGCTGATCCGTAAGTCGGTCGCGGAGTTGTGCAGCAGGTTCGATGACCACTACTGGATGGAGAAGGACCAGAACCACGAGTTCCCGCAGGAGTTCTACGACGCGATCTCCAAGGGCGGCTGGCTGGGTATGACCATCCCCGAGGAGTACGGCGGCCACGGACTCGGGATCACCGAGGCGACGCTGCTGCTGGAGGAGGTGTCCCGCTCGGGCGCGGCGATGAACGGTGCCAGCGCGATCCATCTGTCCATCTTCGGCATGCAACCGGTGGTCAAGCACGGCTCCGACGAGCTCAAGGCCGCGACTCTGCCCCGGATCGTCAACGGCGATCTGCATGTCTGCTTCGGTGTCACCGAACCCGGTGCGGGCCTGGACACTTCGCGCATCACGACCTTCGCCAAGCGAGAGGGCGACCACTACCGCGTGAACGGTCGCAAGGTGTGGATCTCCAAGGCGCTGGAATCCGAGAAGGTCCTGCTGCTGACCCGCACCGAGTCGCTCGAGTCCATCGAGGCGCGCGGCGGCAAGAAGACCGACGGCATGACGCTGTTCCTGACCGACCTGGACCGCGACCACGTCGACATCCGGCCGATCCGGAAGATGGGGCGCAACGCGGTCAGCTCCAACGAGCTGTTCATCGACGACCTCATGGTGCCCGCCGAGCACCGCGTCGGAGACGAGGGCAAGGGGTTCAAGTACATCCTCGACGGGCTCAACCCCGAGCGGATGCTGATTGCCGCCGAGGCTCTCGGTATCGGTCGCGTCGCGCTGGAGAAGGCCGTCAAGTACGGCAACGAACGGCATGTGTTCAACCGCCCTATCGGCATGAACCAGGGGCTGCAGTTCCCGCTCGCCGATTCGCTGGCCCGCCTCGACGCCGCCGAACTGGTGCTGCGCAAGGCCACCTGGCTCTACGACAACGGCAAACCGTGCGGGCGTGAGGCGAACACCGCGAAGTACCTCTGCGCCGATGCCGGTTTCGGCGCCGCCGACCGCGCGCTGCAGCTGCACGGCGGAATGGGCTACTCCGAGGAGTACCACGTGTCGCGGTACTTCCGGGAGTCCCGCCTGATGAAAATCGCGCCGGTCAGCCAGGAGATGATCCTGAACTTCCTCGGCGAGCACGTCCTCGGTCTGCCCAGGAGCTACTGATGACGCGGCGGCATGGTTATCTGATCAGGTGACAGGACCAACACCCGGCGCCGCGCCACTGGCCGGCGTCACCGTCGTCGCGATGGAGCAGGCGGTGGCAGCCCCGATGTGCACCAGGGTGCTCGCCGACTTCGGTGCCCGCATCATCAAGGTGGAGAACCCGAACGGCGGTGATTTCGCCCGAGACTACGACGACGTCGTCAACGGGCCGGGCGGCCTGGCGGCCCACTTCGTGTGGTGTAACCGAGGAAAGGAATCGGTCACTCTGAACACGAAATCTCCTGCCGGACTGGAGATCCTGCATCGTCTGCTGGACCGGGCGGATGCGTTCGTGTCCAACCTGGCCCCCGGTGCCACCGCGCGGCTCGGGATCTCTTCTGCCGACCTCGCCGTGCGGCACCCGCAGGTGATCCCGGTCGAGATCGACGGCTACGGCCCCGGTGGGCCGATCTCGCACAAGCGGGCGTACGACCTTCTGGTGCAGGCGGAATCCGGTTCCTGCGCGGTCACCGGCTACCCGGGGATGCCCGCCAAACCCGGACCGGCGATGGCCGACTTCAGCACCGGGCTGTACGCGGCGATCTCGATCCTGGCGCTGCTGTACGGCCGGGCTCGCCAACCCGCACCCGGTCCCGCTCCGCACGTCGAACTGAGCCTGTTCGACGTGATGACCGACGTGATGGGATATGCGCTGACCTACACCCAGCATTCCGGGATCGACCAGGAACCGCTCGGCGTCGGCTCGCCGGCCGTCGCGCCCTACGGGGCGTTCCCGACCCGCGACGGTCAGACCGTCGTCCTCGGCACCACCAACGACCGGGAATGGCAGCGGGTCGCGCGTGAGATCATCGACCGCCCCGACCTCGCCGACGACCCGCGCTTCGCGACCAACTCCGACCGCTGCCAGCACCGCGAAATCCTCGATGAGGCCATCGGGAACTGGTGTGCCCAGCGTGATCTCGTCGAGATCCAGGAGATCGCCGACACCGCCGGCATCGGCAACTCGCGCTACAACAAACCCAGTGAGGTCGTCGTGCACCCGCATCTGGCGGCCCGCGACCGGTGGCGCACCGTGGCCACCCCGAAGGGTGACATCACGGCACTGCGGCCCCCGCCGGTGATCAGCGACTTCGAACAACCCATGTCAGCGATCCCGGGGCTCGGTGAGCACACCGACACCGTGCTCACCGAACTCGGGATCACCACCGAGGAACTGGCGCGGTTGCGTGCCGACGGTGCGATCGGACCGGCCTACCGTGGCTGAGCCGCTGCTGTCGTCCGACCGCGACGGGATCCGCACACTGACGCTGAACCGGCCGGAGCGGCGTAATGCCCTCGACGCGCAACTGTGGGTCGAGCTTGCCGACGCACTGCGCGATCTCAAACGCGACAGGGATGTCCGGGCGCTGGTATTGACTGGAGCCGGTGGGGCGTTCTGCTCGGGCGCCGACATCGGCACCGGCGAGCAGATCCACCCCCGCTACAAACTCGACCGTCTCACCGACGTCGCGCTGGCACTGCACGAGCTCGCGGTGCCGACGGTCGCGAAGGTCACCGGCATCGCGGTCGGCGCCGGATGGAACCTTGCGCTGGGTTGCGATCTGGTGGTCGCGACGCCGGAATCGCGGTTCTGCCAGATCTTCTCGAAGCGGGGGCTGTCCGTCGACCTCGGCGGATCCTGGCTGCTGCCCAAGATCGTGGGTCTGCAGCAGGCCAAGCGACTGGTGTTGCTCGCGGATATGATCGGCGCCGACGAGGCGCACGCGCTCGGCCTGGTGACCTGGGTGAAACCCGCCGATGAGATCGACACGTTCGTCGACGGACTGGCCGACCGACTGGCGGCGGGTCCACCGTTCGCGCTGGCGCAGAGCAAGGCGCTGCTCAACGACGGCGCCAGTTCGACGCTGCGGGAAGCGCTGGCCAACGAAGCGCGCGCGCAGCCCGGCAACTTCGCCACGGCGGATTCCGGCGAGGCCTATGCCGCGTTCGCCGCTAAGCGCGATCCTGAGTTCAACGGGGCGTGGGCCCTGTACGACCGAGGCGAGGAGCAGAGGTAATGCGGGAGACGGTGATCGTCGGCGCGGTGCGCACACCGGTCGGCAAGCGCAACGGCGGGCTGTCCGAGCAGCACGCGGCCGACCTGTCGGCGGTGGTGCTCAACGAACTCGTCGAGCGCGCCGCGGTCGACCCGGACATCATCGACGACGTGGTGTGGGGCTGCGTCTCCCAGGTCGGCGACCAGTCCAGCAACATCGGGCGCTACGCCGTGCTCGCCGCGGGCTGGCCCGAACACATCCCGGGCACCACGGTGAACCGGGCGTGTGGTTCCAGCCAGCAGGCTCTCGACTTCGCGGTGCACGCCGTGATGTCAGGGCAGCAGGACATGGTCGTCGCCGGGGGAGTGGAGGTGATGAGCCGGGTGCCGCTGGGCTCCGCACGCGCCACCGGAATGCCGTACGGTCCGAAAGTGCTTGCCCGCTATGACGATTTCTCGTTCAACCAGGGCATCTCCGCGGAGATGATCTCGCAGAAGTGGGGCTTCTCCCGGACCCGCCTCGACGAGTACTCCGCGCAGTCGCATGAGCGTGCCGCCGCCGCGCAGGACGCCGGCGCGTTCAAGGACCAGATCGTGCCGGTGTTCACCGAGAGCGGAAGCGTTGTCACCGACGACGAGGGCATCCGGCGGGGAACGACGGTGGAGAAGCTGGCGGGACTGAAGCCGGCGTTCACCGAGGACGGTGTGATCCACGCGGGCAATTCGTCGCAGATCTCCGACGGTGCCGCCGCACTGCTGGTGACCACCGCCGAGAACGCGGTGAATCTCGGGCTGACCCCGCTGGTGCGCTACCGAGCAGGCGCGGTGACCGGCGCGGATCCGAAACTCATGCTGACCGGCCCGATCCCGGCCACCGAGAAGGTGTTGCACAACGCCGGCGTGACGCTCGACGAGGTCGGCGTCTACGAGGTCAACGAGGCGTTCGCGCCGGTGCCGCTGGCCTGGCTGGCCGACACCGGCGCCGACGAGGCCAAACTCAACCCGCTCGGCGGGGCGATCGCGCTCGGCCATCCGTTGGGCGCGTCCGGCGCCGTGCTGATGACCCGGATGATCCATCACATGCGCGACAACGGGATCCGCTACGGACTGCAGACCATGTGCGAGGGCGGCGGCACCGCCAACGCGACACTCGTCGAACTCGTCAAGTAGCTGGAGGGCGCTGCGTGCGTAGAGATCTGTTCACCGAGGACCACGAGGCGTTCCGCGAGCTCGCCCGCGACTTCGTCGACAAGGAGGTCGTGCCGCACTATCCGGAGTGGGAGAAGGGCGGCCGGATGCCCCGTGAGGTCTTCGAGCGGATGGGTGACCTCGGGATCCTCGGTATCGCTATCCCGGAGGAGTACGGCGGCGGAGGCCAACCGGACTATCGCTACAACGTGGTGCTGCAGGAGGAGGCCGCCCGCGCGCTGGTCACGTTGTCGACCGTGCGCACTCAGCTCGAAGTGATCCTGCCGTACTTCCTGCACTACGCGAACCCCGAGCAGCGGCAACGCTGGTTCCCGGGGTTGGCGTCCGGCAAGCTGCTCACCGCGATCGCGATGACCGAGCCAGGTACCGGCTCCGACCTCGCGGGGATGCGGACCACCGCGGTGCGTGACGGTGACGACTTCATCGTCAACGGCGCCAAGACCTTCATCACCGGCGGCATGCAGGCCGACCTGGTCATCGTGGTCGCGCGGACGTCCACCGATCCGGACAACCGGCGCAAAGGCCTGACCCTGCTCGTTGTCGAGGACGGCATGGCGGGGTTCACCCGCGGCCGTGAACTGGAGAAGATGGGCTGCAAGGTGCAGGACACCGCGGAGCTGTCGTTCGTCGACGTCCGCGTGCCCGCGGCCAACGTGCTCGGCGAGGTGGATGAGGCGTTCGGCTATCTGGGCCACAACCTCGCCCAGGAGCGGCTCACCGTCGCGGTGGGATCGGTGGCGCAGGCGCGCTCGGCGATCGGTGCCGCGATCGAATACACGCAGAGCCGCAAGGCATTCGGCACCCCGGTGGCGTCGTTTCAAAACACGAAGTTCGAGCTGGCGGCGTGCTCGACGGAGGTCGAGGCGGCCCAGGCGATGCTGGACCGGGCCATCTCACTGCACGTCGAGGGCGAGCTCTCGGGCGCCGACGCGGCCAGGACCAAACTGTTCTGCACCGAGATGCAGCAGCGCGTGGTGGACCGTTGTCTGCAGTTGTTCGGCGGCTACGGCTACATGATGGAGTATCCGATCGCCCGGCTGTACACGGATGCGCGGGTGGCCCGGATCTATGCCGGCACCAGTGAGGTGATGAAGGTGATGATCGCCAAGTCGCTTGGCCTGTAACGGAGATTTGGCCTGACAAATGCGCTGACCTGCTCCTGGCCCGCACTGTGACTGCTGTCTAAACCCGATTTCGGTGAGACCCTTGTCACACGCGCCAAACCTACCTACTGTGTGTTCACTAGGTTGGTTAAGCCCCGAGGAGACGAGTGTCAGCCCCCGATCCCGCCGGGCCTGATCTGGAGACCCCCAGAAGGCCGTATGCGGCGCTGTTCGCCAAAGGTGAGGACCGCAGACAGCGGATTCTCGCGGTGGCCGAACGGCTGCTGGCGCGCAACGGGTGGCGCAACACCTCTCTGGCGCAGATCGCCAGGGAGGCCGGCGTCACCCCGGCCGGGCTGTTGCACCACTTCGAGTCCAAGGAGCAACTCCTCAACGCCGTGCTCGATGCGCGCGACCTCGACGACGACGAGCACGCCGACCGATCCGGGGATCTGATCACCGAGTTGAGCAGGGTGCCCAAGCGATTCGAGCGCGCCCCCGAACTGGTCGGCACCTTCATGGTGCTGCTCGCCGAAAACCTGTCACCCGACGCGCCGTTGCACGACCGGCTGCACAAGCGCTACCGCGCGGCCGCCGAGATCATCAGGGACCTGATCGCGCGCGGCCAGGAACAAGGGCAGTACCGCACGGACTTCGACGCGGCCACCAAGGCCACGGAGATTCTCGCCTTCATCAACGGAATGGAGATCCAATGGTTGCTCGATCCTTCAATCCCGCTGACCGAGGTTTACCAGGGGTACGCGGAGTCGCTGGCCCGCGATCTGGCTCCGCGGAGCAGCCGGACATGAGGTACCGGCTCGACGTCGTCTCGCCGACCGTGCTCGATGCGGTCCAGTACGCGGGCGGCTGGATCTACGACCGCGTGATGGCCGGGTGGGATGTCTGCGTTCTGGTCGACCGGCACGAGGATGTGCGCCCGCTGGAGATCCTCGGTGCGCAAACCCTGGAGCTCGAGTCGGTGCTGGAGTCCTGGGAGCAGCGGCCGCATCCGCAGACCGTGGCCGTGGCGGCCGATCTGTTCGGCCGTGACGACCGTGTCCGCCGCGGCGTGCTCGGCGCGCTGGAGCAGGGTGCCACCGAGGTCACGTTGTGGGGTGGCTCGGTGCCGTCGGAGCTGAACAGCAGCGTCGAATCGGTCGAGCACCGGCTCAGCGCCGCGGCCCGCGCGTTCAAGGCGCAGGCGCTCAAGGCGGCCGTGGACGCCTCGGCGGATACGATCGAACGCACCGAGACGTTCTGTAGCGGGACCATGGTCTCGGTCGCCGCGG
The DNA here is from genome assembly GCF_010725485.1 of Mycolicibacterium parafortuitum. Lineage (NCBI taxonomy): Bacteria > Bacillati > Actinomycetota > Actinomycetes > Mycobacteriales > Mycobacteriaceae > Mycobacterium > Mycolicibacterium parafortuitum. The sequence continues at coordinate 3,218,011 of NZ_AP022598.1, forward strand.
ACCTGGTGCCCGCCAGCTGACCGTCAGCTCAGGTCGATGACGACCTTGCCGACCGCGCGGCCGTCACCGACGTGACGCAGCGCCGCTGCGGTGTCGTCGAGGGGGTACATCGCGCCGATGTGCGGGGCGGCGCGACCGGCAACCAGCAGCTCCCGTAGTTCGGCCTCGTTGCGGGTGAACTCATCGGCCGGGATGTCCTGGAACTGGAACCCCAGCACGTGAATCCCCTTGATCAGCACCAGGTTCAGCGGGATCTTTGGGATGGTCCCAGATGCGAAACCGACCGTGACGAACCGCCCGCCCCGGCGCAGCGAGCGCAATGCCGGCTCGCTGAGATCGCCCCCGACGGGATCGAGCACGACGTCGGCGCCGCCAGGGACACAACCCCGCAGCGCCCCGCGCAGGTCACCGACACGGTGATCGACGAGGTTCTGCGCGCCGTGCTCTGCTGCCGCAGCCAGCTTTTCGGCAGACGATGCCACCGCGGTGACGCGCGCGCCCAGCGCGGTGCCGAGTTGCACCGCGGCAAGCCCGACACCTCCACCCGCACCGAGGACCACGAGTTCGTCACCTTCTGAAAGCCTCGCCACCGAACGCAGCGAGTGGTAGGCCGTGCGGTGGGCGACCCCGAATGCCGCCGCCGTGCGTACGTCGATCCCGTCCGGGAGGTGGGCCAGCATCGTCGCGTCGACGGCGACGCGCTGCGCGAACGCGCCGACCATCCCCGTTCCGGTGACCCGGTCACCGACCGCGAAATCGGTTACGCCGGAACCGGTGTCGGTGACGACGCCGGCGAACTCGCTGCCCGGCACGAACGGCACCGGCACGCTGACCTGATAGGAGTCCGCCACCAGCAGCACATCCGGATAGTTGACCGCCGCCGCGGCCACCGCCACGACGACCTGCCCTGATCCGGCCACCGGGTCCGGCACCTCCTCGACCCGCACGACCTCGGGCGGGCCGTACTGCGGGCACACCGCGGCACGCACCGGCGACTCAGCCCCGGTAATCCGTGGACTCGGCCAGATCAGCCGCCGAGGCCATCAGGCTGGTGATCACCGGGCCGTACGCCAACAGCTTCTCGTCGTCGCCCGCGCGCTGAAAACCCTGCTCCAGCACGATGGCCAACTTCCATTTCGCCAGCACCAGGTAGTAGTCGAGGTCGTCGACCTGCCGCCCGGACACCTGCGCGTAGTGCGCCACAACGTCGTCGCGCGACGGCATCCCGCGCATGTCGACGTATCCCATCTCCGACGGCGCAGGGTTGGCGGTGTCCTCCGGCCAGGACTGCACCATCCAGCCCAGGTCCAGCTTCGGATCGCCGACCGTGCCCATCTCCCAATCCACGATCGCGGCCATCCGGGCGGGCGCCCCGTGGTGATACATCACATTGGCGAACTGGTAGTCGCCGTGCATCAACCCCGGGAAGAAGTCGAGCGGTTTGTGGGCCCGCAACCACGCCGTCGCGGTGTCGAGGCCGGGCAGGTCACGCTTCTTGATGCGCTCGAGGAAGCCGATCCAGCGGTCCACCTGGCGCTCGTGGAAGCCGTCCGGACGGCCCAGGTCGTGCAACCCCCTGGCGCGCCAGTCCACCTTTGACAGCAGCGCGATGCCTTCGGCCAGTTGGTAACTCAGCTCCGGACGGGTGGACGCATCGCTGTGGAACGGTTCCGGCCAGACCCCGTGGGTGTCCATCGGGGACCAGCCGTCGACGAAGCCCATCAGGTAGAACGGGCGGCCCAGCACCGACGGGTCGTCGCACACCCCGACCGCCGCGGTGTGGGGCACATCGGTGCCGTCGAGCGCCTCGATGATGCGCCACTCCCGCAGGATGCCCTTGTCGCGGTCCGGCGGCGCGCCGGGCGGCGGCATCCGCAGGACGCACCGGTGTTCTCCGCGCACCACCTCGAAGATGATGTTCTGGGTACCACCGGACAGGAAGCGGGTGGTCAGCGGCTCGCCTTTGCCGGGAAGGCCGGTGCCGTCCATCCAGTCGGCGAGCCGGGTGGTGTCGATCTCGCTCACAGGTTGCCCACCTCGTGTTCGAGGAAGTCGGCGTATTTGGTCAGTGCCGCTTCGCGTTTGGCCGGGATCCACTCCGACGGCCAGGTGCCTTCGGCCGGTCGGTAGTCACGCAGTACCTGCTTGGCGACGGTGGTCTTGTGCACCTCGGTGGGCCCGTCGGCCAGGCCCATCACCGCCGCCCCGGTCACCATCCCGAGGAACGGCACCTCGTTGGTCACCCCGAGCGCGCCGTGCACCTGCATTGCCCGCCAGGCGATGTCGTGCAGCACGGTCGGCATCACGACTTTGACCGCGGCGATGTCTTTGCGGACCAACTTGTAGTCGTTGTACTTGTCGATCTCCCACGCGGTGTAGAGCACCATCAGCCTGAACTGCAACAGTTGGGCGTAGGAGTCGGCGATGTAACCCTGCACGAACTGCTTGTCCGAGAGCCTGCTGCCCTGCGTCTCGCGGCTCAGCGCGCGCTCACACATCATGTCGAGGGCCTTGCGGGACAGGCCGATCGTGCGCATCGCGTGGTGGATGCGGCCGCCGCCGAGGCGGGTCTGCGCGATCACGAATGCCTGCCCCTCGCCCCCGAGCAGCGCTTCGGCGGGCACCCGCACGTTGTCGTAGTGGATCAGTGCGTGCGAGCCCTGATCGGAGTGCTCGCCGTACAGGCCGATGTTGCGCTCGATCTTCACCCCGGGGGTGTCGGTCGGTACCAGGAACATCGACATGCCCTGGTAGGCGCTGACGTCCGGGTTGGTCACCACCATCACGATCAGGAACGACGCGGTCGCGGCGTTGGAGGAGAAGAACTTCCAGCCGTTTATCACCCAGTCGTCGCCGTCGCGCACCGCGCGGGTGGTGAACATCGTCGGATCCGCGCCGGCGTGCGGTTCGGTCATCGAGTAGCAAGAGAACAGCTCTCCATCGAGCAGAGGGCGCAGGTATTTCTGCTTCTGCTCCTCGGTGCCGTAGTGCGCGATGATCTCGGCGTTTCCGGTATCGGGTGCCTGGCAGCCGAAGATGATGGGCGCCCACTGCGAGCGGCCGAGGATCTCGTTGAGCAGGGCCAGCTTCAACTGGCCATACCCCTGCCCGCCGAGGTCGGCGCCGAGATGGGTCGCCCACAGCCCGCGGCGGCGCACCTCCTCCTTGAGCGGATCGATGGCCTGGCGCCGCTTGCCCTCCAGAGGGACGAACTGTTGATGAGGAAAAGCCAGATCGAGCGGTTCGATCTCCTCTCGGACGAACTCGTCGGCCCAGTCGAGCACCTTCTGGTACTCGGGGTCGGTTTCGAAATCCCACATAGCGGCCTCCTTGCCGGCGATCAGGGTGTGTGGAGGTATCCGTTGACGAGCGCGCGGATGTCGGAGGTGACGACCTCCGCGAACGACCGTGTGCCGAATGCGCCCGCGGCCCAGTGCCGGGCGCCCTCGCTGACCATCGTCTGGGCGAGGTACGCGGCGTGCGTGACGTCGACGTGCGCGGGCAGTTTGCCGTCGGCCTTGGCGCGGGTGAACAACTCGGTGAACATATCGGCCTCGGTGTCCGGGGGGCTGCCGTCGGCGAGGATCCGGTGTTCGTGTCGGTATCCCTCGAGGATGGTCTCGATGATGAGCTCACGGGGGTTGCGCGCCATCGACTGCTCGAAGGCCGTCAACGCCGCAGCGACCACGGAGTCGATCTCGTACGGCTTCTTCAGCAGCGCATGGATGCGTCGTTGCGCCGCCTGGGTGGACAGCACGCCGACTTCGAACAGCACATCCTCTTTGCGGGGAAAGTAGAAATAGAACAGGGCTTTCGACACGCCGGCGGCAGTGCAGATATCGGCAACGGTGGTGGTCGCGTAGCCCTTGGTCCGCCACAGCGCCATCGCGGCCTGGACGAGCAGGCGTTTGGTCTCGCGGGACCGGGCGCGCTGGAAGGATGCCCGCCGCTGACCCCGGTCTGGAGTCGTCGCGTCGGCGGTGCTGGGCATATCGGCACGCTAACAGAGAGATTCGCCGAAGAGAATAGTTGACCGATGTCTAACTACCGAACCGCGGACCGTTCGGCACAATGGGAGGATGGGTGCGCTGAGAATCGCCGCGCTGGCATTCGCCGTCCTGGCGCTCGTCGCGGGTGGGTTGCAGCTGGCCGCGTACTTTTCGGGCGCGTTCGCCCGGCACCTGATTCTCGGGGTGTTCGCCTGTGCCGTCGGCGTGTCGGTGGGGGCTGCCACCGTCGCGTCGATGTGGCGGTCGCGCCGCTGAACGGATCCCGCGTCAGAACCCGCGTTAGAACTCGGAGGCGACGGAGGCGAGGAAGTCTGCGGTGCGCAGCCGGGACCGGCGCCGCTGTTCATCATCCTCGCCCAGCGGGATGACGCGCGCGGCCAGGTCGGTGACACCGGCGTCGCGGTAGGACCGCAGACGCGCGAGCACGGCGGATTCGTCGCCGGCAGCCATCGTGTCGCCGACGTCCTCGGCGTCGCCGTGTTCGAGCAACGCGACATAGCTCGGGGAGAAGTGGGCATGGCCGAGTACCTCACTGGCGTAGCCGCGCGCCGCGTCGACGTCGCGCGGGTGACACAGCGCCACCGGCACGCCCGCCACGATGCGCGGCTGCGGACGGCCTGCGCTGTGTGCGGCGCTCGCCAGTCGCGGTGCGATGTGCTCTGCGATCGCGCGTTCGTCGGCCATCCACAACACGGTGCCGTCGGCGCGCTCGCCGGCGAGGCGCAGCATCGCCGGTCCCAGTGCGGCGAGCAGGACCGCGGGTGCGTCGTCGGCGACATCCACCGGGCTGTGCACCTGGAAGCGGTCGTTGTCGACGTCGACCTGGCCGGGTCCGGCGAAGGCCGCGTCGAGCACGTCGAGGTAGTCGCGGAGCAGTTGGATCGGGCGCTGGTAGTCGAGACCCAACTGGCCGTTGATGATCCACTCGTGAGAAAGCCCGAGGCCGAGCGTGAAACGGCCGCTGCACGCGGTGTTGGTGGTCAGCGCCTGCTGCGCGAGGATCAGAGGATGGCGTGTCTGGACAGGGACCACCGCCGTGCCGATCTCGATGGTGGAGGTGGACGCTCCGAGCAGCGCCATCGCCGTCATCGCGTCCAGGTAGCCCGGTACCTGCGGGAACCAGAACGAGGAGAATCCCGACGTCTCGGCCGCTCCTCCGTCGGCGACGACTCCGGAGAGCCGCTCGGCGCGCGATCGTTCCTTGTCCGAGCCGACCATCAGGCCGATACGCATGGTGCTCCTTCGTCAGGCCCCGGCCCGCGCGATATCAACTACTTGCGATCGATGCGAGCATATGCCGGTGGCGTTCTCGGAGCGGCCAATTCACGCAACGCGCCCAGGAACAGTTCGTCCATCCGGATGCTCAGGTCGCAGAGGGAGGCACCGGCGGCATAGCTGGCCGAACCGAAGACCCGCTCGAGTGCGTCCGCGTCGGTGGCGGCGCCGATCGACAGGCACAGGCACCCCACCCCGTCGGCGCGCAGTTCCTCCAGCGCTTTCCGTGCATCGGCCTCGGCGTAGCGGCCTTCGTAACCGTCGTCGTAGGGATGTCCGTCGGAGAGCACGAGCAGCAACCGGTTCGGGGTGCCCGCCTGAGCCTTCAAGATCTCGCCTGCACCACGCACCGCCGCACCGAGGCGGGTGTAGTTCGCCGGCCGGAGTTGGGTCAGCCGGGCCCGGCTGATCGCGCCGAAACGTTGCTCGAAGGCCTTGATCGCCGGCAGATGCACGGCGCCGCGGCCCTTGGATCGGAACGCGTACACCGCGACCCGGTCCCCGAGATCCTCCAGCGTGGCCGCGATGGTCGCCGCGGCGCGCCGCTGATGTTCGTGTACCGCCAGGCCCTGCGGGTCGGCGTCGGTGGCCGACCCGGACGCGTCGAGCAGAATCAGGACACCCAGGTTGCGGGCGACCTTGCGGTGTTCGGTGTACACCTGCTCCGGCGGCGAGAATCCCGACCTCAGGTCGATGGTCAGGTCGACCAGCGCCTCGATGTCGAGATCGTCACCGTCGGCCCTGCGCCGCAACACCTTCGGGCCGAGACCCACCCGGGAGAGCCGGTGCCGGAGCACGTTGTCGGGCGCGACCGCCGCGGCCGACACATCGGCCGCGGCGGTGAACGGATAGTCGATAACCCGGCACCACTCGGGGCGGTACCGCTGCGAGAACACGTCCCACTCCGGGTACAGCGCCCCGCCGACGCCGACGGCGGCACCGGGGTTGGCGTCGTCGGTGAACTGGATCCGGGTGGGCAACGGGCGTGCGCCGGGCCCGGCCGCTCGGCCGTGCCGGGCGGCCTCGACGTGAAGTTCGGCGCCGCCCGGGCTGTTCGCCGACGCTCCCGGGGAGCTCCCGAGCAGTTTGCGGAGGAAGTCGCCCACGGCCTGCGAGTTGAACAGCGGGTTGTCGAAGAGCTTGAGGATCTTGCTCTCCTCCGGCGGGCCGTCCCCGTCGTCTGGGTCGTCGTCTTCTGCTGCAGCGGAGTCGATCTCGAAGCTCAGATCGTGCTCCGATGCCTTTGAGCCTGCGGAGGCGGGAGGCGGCGCGACGCGAGCGGGTTTGAGTACCCCGAACCACGACGGGGCCTCCGCCACCCGGGTGCGGCTGCGAGCCAGCTCGAGGGACTCGGCAGCCGACGTGGTTTCCGGTGCGCCCCACGTGGATAACGCGGCGGCGAGCGGAAGCCGGGTCGCTACGTCGGCGAGCACCCGGCGACCCTCGATCGCCAGGTAGCGCCGCGACCACGAGGCCCGGGCCCGCAGCGGGCGGATCGTCAAGGGATCGAGACTGCCCGCGCCCAGCAGTGCGCTCTGCACCAGGACCTCGCGGCGCCGCTCGTCGTGCGCGGCGCCGTGTGAGACATAGACGACGCGGCCGTCGGTGTAGGCGGGCTCCCCTGCGGGGGCCTCGGCGATGTCGACCGCGTATCCGGCGAGATGACCGGCAAGCAGCAGGAGATGTTGTGGCGCAGCGGGTTCTGAGGTGGTCACGGCCGGGGGAGGAGCGCGTCGACCAGTTCGCCGAGGGCGCGGATGATGTCGTGGTCGTCGGTGAGGGCCTCGACGACGGCGGACTGCACCGCTCGGCGCAGGCTCAACCCCTCGGCGACGAGCCCGCCGGCCAGGATGAGCATCCGGGTGGACGACGCCTCCCGCAGCGGTGACCCGTCGATGTTGCGGATCGCATCTCCGATCGTGACGAGGGTGCGGGCGGTGTCGACGTCCACCCCGGCTTCGTGGGCGACGATTTCGGTCTCCACCGCCGGCGGCGGGAAGCCGAGCTCGATGGCGATGAATCGCTGACGGGTGGATTCCTTGATGCTCTTGAGCACACTCTGATAACCGGGGTTGTACGAGATGACCAGCTGAAAACCGTGCGCGGCCTTCAGGGTGGCGCCGAGCCGGTCGATCGGCAGTTCGCGGCGGTGATCGGCGAGCGGGTGGATCACCACGGTGGTGTCCTGGCGCGCCTCGACGATTTCGTCGAGGTAACAGATGCCGCCGGTGCGCACGGCCCGCGTCAACGGACCGTCCACCCACACCGTCTCGCCGCCCTTGAGTAGGAACCTGCCGACCAGGTCGGCCGACGTCATATCCTCGTGACCGGCGACGGTGATCAGCTCTCGGCCCAGTTCGTGGGCCATCGCCTCGACGAATCTGGTCTTACCGCAACCGGTCGGACCCTTCAGCAGCACCGGCGACCCCCGCCGCGCCGCCGCGCGGAACACCTCTGCCTCGTCGCCCACCGGGCGGTAGAACGGGACCGGCGCCGAGCTCTCGATCATGGTGACGCCGTTTGTCATTCACTCGCTCCGCTCGTGCGGGATGACCGCGGGCATCTCGACGCCCTCAGGCAGCACGAAGTTGCCGTGGACATCGACGTACCCGGAGTGTCTGGTCGGGATCGGCAGATCGGGATGGGGACACGGCCGGTCGGTGCCGTCACCGCAGAGACCGGAGGTGAAGTAGGACCGCTTTTGCACGTCCTCGGGCCACGGATCGGCATGCGTCGACATGAACTGCGCCGGGACGATGTAGAAGGTGAAGAACGACGCGCTGATCGCGGCGAAGATCGCCAGGAACCGAACGAACTGCTGTTTGGCGAACCCGCCGCGGACGTTGTCGAGTCCCTTCTCTACGACGGTGCGGCCGCGGTCGTCGGTGAAGAACCTCAGGCAGCACAGCGCGGCCTGCACACCGCCCCACATCAGGCCCTCATAGATCGGCCACTGGTAGTAGGTGCCCGCGTTGATCGACAGCGCCTGGATGGCACCGGGGAAGGTGTACATCCCCAGCGGCATCAGGATCAGGCCCTCCATCACGAAGTCGAAGACGAACCCCCACGCGAAGGCGACACCGATGAGACCCTTGGTGCCGAGGTTCGGGAACCGCTGCTGGGCCTTGCGCATGATCCAGCAGCCCAGGATCGTACACAGCAGCACGCCGTAGGCGTAGCCGGAGACGTTGATACCCAACGGTTCTGCCACCTGGGCGCCGGGCTTCTCGGGTGACATCCAGCCCGGGACGTGCGGTGCCCACGAACCCATGTTGAACGCCCAGGCGTTATACGTGCACCACGTGTTGATGTAGTTGAGCAGCGGGTCCTGGAAGAAGAACAGCCCGGTCGAGACCATGATCATGCCGTCGAGGGTGATCCGGCGCTCGCGCCGCCAAGGCCGGATGATGAACCACCAGATCGCGACCGGGAACAGCGCCGGCGAGCCGATCTGCCACATCATCAGCGCGACCTTCATGAACGTCGGCGGGTCCGTCGGCCCCGGATCGACGCGCGTGAAGTACGGGCCGGTGATCCACCGGATCCACACGTAGATCTGGAAGACCAGGATGATCCCGCCCGCGGTGGCCCAGATCTTGACCCGTCGCGAAGACGGGGGCGACGGGGCATCGAGGCGTCCGACGGAACTCAGCGGCTCCGTCGCCGACTTCCTGTTCGACAGTTCGCTCACTGCGCCTCCTCGGTCGCCGTCGGGCACGAACGCCGCAAAATATACCGACTGGTATCTGAATGACTCAACGGTTTCTGAGAATCTTTTGTGGCAGACTCCTGGAATGGCGGAGCGGTGGACGCGGGAGCGGCGGCTGGAACACACCCGGGGCCTGCTGCTCGACGCCGCGGAGTCGGTGTTCGGCGAAAAGGGTTTCACCGCCGCGACTCTCGACGACATCGCGTATGCGGCCGGCTACACCAAGGGGGCGATCTACAAGCATTTCGCCACCAAGGAGGACCTGTTCCTGGCTGTCAGCGACCGGTATTGGCGGCGCTATTTCGATAGTTTCGCCGAGGTGATGGCCTCGGCAAGCCGGGTGGGTGCGCATGAACTCGATGCGATCGCCGAGCGCTGGCGCCAGCTCAGCGCAGACCGCGGCGCCGACCACGCCGCGCTCGGGCTGGAGTTCACGCTGTATCTGCTGCGCAACCCAGAGGCCAGGGACCGCGTTGCGCAGAAGCGGTCTGAGGTCGTGGAAAAACTCGCCGGTTTCATCGTCGACAGCATGGACAAGCTCGGCGCCACATTGACGATCCCGCCGTTGACGTTCGCCCAGGCGCTGGTGGCGACCAGTGACTCGGTGATCCTCGGCAGTCAGCTCGACGGTGTGGATCTGTACCGGCCGGTGGTCGAGATGTACACGTCGGTGATCAAGCTGCCGGAGTGAGTTCCGGCCGGTGCCGAGCAGGCGCGAACTCGCACTGCCGGGGCCTTTTCTGTGCGATTTCGCGTCTGCTCCCGGACGGGAACCCCGCCCGGACCGGATCGGCAATTCACGTGTGTATTGCAGATACGGCTATGTATATTCAGTTCCGAAGGCGCCCGGTGGCCGTCTCGCTGCGGGCCTCGCAGGCGAAAGGAACTGCACGGTAATGGATCTCGTTGAGCGCATCGCCAAGCATCGGAGAATGGCCGAGAGCTACCGCGACAAGTACGTGCTGCAGAAGGTGCAGGACGGGGAGAGTTACGACGAGTGGGAGTTCGCCGACGATGCGGTGTACACCTCCCCGTATTTCGTCGCGGAACAGGAACTTGTGCTCAAGGACGTCGCGACCCATTGGGACACCGCGGCGACGATCGAAGCCAAGGCCTACGGCATCACCTTTCCGGACTGGAAGCCTGTCGACTTCAAGGTCTGGCCTGCCGAGAACGGATTCGTGCAGCGCTACCGCTGGGAGGGCACGAACGTCAACACCGGCGAGGTGATGGGCTTCTACTCGATCAGCTTCGTCGAAACCGACGAGGACTGCCGCATCGTGCACTGGTCCACCTACGTCAACGACGAGGAGTACGGACCGTTTCTCGAAGCGGCGATCGGTGCGCGCGGACCGTTCCACGGCGACGCCTACATGCAGGCCCTGGCCCGGCATTTCGAGAAGCACAACCTGACGTTCTGAGTCTCGTCGCTCCGGCGAGTAGACGCGAAATCGCACGTACTCGTCCCGATTCGTGCGATTTTGTGTCTGCTCGCGCGGAGCCGGACCACGGAATATCAACTACTTGTTATTGCGGGGCCGAGCGTATACCGTCGGCGTTGTCGTCTGGGCCCGAAAACCGAAAAGGCAGCTGCGCCTGATTGTTTGCCGCGACTGTCTGGACGGTGCGCACAGGCGGCACAGCAGTGTTGGCAGCCCCCAGGAGACGACATGCCCCGATTTCCGAAGCCGGCAGAAGGCAGCTGGACCGAGCATTACCCGCAATTGGGGACCGGCCCGGTGTCCTACCGCGACTCGGTGGACCCGCAGTTCTACGAGATCGAGCGCAAGGCCATCTTCAAACGCGCGTGGCTGAACGTCGGCCGGGTCGAGCAGCTGCCGCGCAAGGGCAGCTACTTCACCAAAGAACTGAAGGTGGCCAACACCTCGATCATCTTGGTGCGCACGACCTCCGGCGAGGTCAAGGCCTACCACAACATCTGCAGGCACCGCGGCAACAAACTCGTGTGGAACGACATGCCGCTGGAGGAGACCAGCGGGGTGTGCCGCCAGTTCACGTGCAAGTACCACGCCTGGCGCTACGACCTCGACGGCAACCTGACCTTCGTGCAGCAGGAGGGCGAGTTCTTCGACCTCGACAAGAGCCGTTACGGACTGGTCGGTGTGCACTGCGACGTGTGGGAAGGCTTCATCTTCGTCAACTTCGCCAAAGAGCCCGAACAGTCGCTGCGGGAGTTCCTCGGCCCGATGATCACCGACCTCGAGGGCTATCCGTTCGACAAGATGACGTCGCGGTTCCACTACCGCTCCGAGGTCAAGGCCAACTGGAAGCTCTATATGGACGCGTTCCAGGAGTTCTACCACGCACCTGTGCTGCACGCGAACCAGTCGCCGACGGCGTACTCGAAGGCCGCGGCCGAAGCCGGATTCGAGGCGCCGCACTACCGCATCGAGGGGCCGCACCGGCTGGTCAGCACGTCCGGGGTGCGCGCCTGGGAGATGGCCGACGAGATGCGCAAGCCGATCGAGGACATCTGCCAGAGCGGGCTTTTCGGCCCATGGGACAAACCGGATCTGGGTGAGATGCCGGCCGGGCTGAATCCGGCCAAATGCGATCCGTGGGGCCTGGATTCGTTCCAGCTGTTCCCGAACTTTGTGATGCTGTTCTGGGGGCAGGGATGGTACCTGACCTACCACTACTGGCCGACGTCCTACAACACCCACATCTTCGAGGGCACGCTGTACTTCCCGCAGCCGCGCACCCCACGCGAGCGCATCGCGCAGGAACTCGCGGCGGTGTCGTTCAAGGAATACGGCCTGCAGGATGCGAACACGCTGGAGGCCACGCAGACGATGATCGAGTCCGAGGTGCTCGACGACTTCGTGCTCTGCGATCAGGAAGTGCTGATCCGGCACCTGCACACCGAGACCGCGGCGTGGGTGGCCGATTACCGGAGCAAGACCGCGCCGGCCGGGCAGGGGGTATGAGCGTGGACGTCTCGACAGCCAAGCTGCCCACCGAGTTCGCCGATCTGGAGCGGTTCGCCGACTGGTGTCTGCCCAGCGAACCGCAGCGCTATGCCAAGCGGCTGGCCAGTTCGATGCCCGAGATGCAGGCCTTCTACGACGCGATCACCCCGAGGGCCGAGGAGGCGATTGCCTACTGCGACAAGTTCGCGATCGACGACCTGCCCGAGGATGTGCTCAACCTGATGCATCTGTTGTACTCGATGATCCAGGTGTCGTTCCCGGTCGAATGCTGGAAGCAGCCGAAGGTGCCCGATTCCGGTGCCACCGCGCTGGACTGCGACGGCGAACCCGTGCCGTGACGACGACCGTCATCCGTGCGGCGCGCTGGGTCGACGTCGCCGCGGGCGAGGTGCGCTCGCCGGCGACCGTGGTCGTCGTGGGCAACCGCATTGAATCTGTCGATCCTGCTGTGCCGCCGCAGGACCCGGACGAGGTCATCGACCTCGGCGACGTGACGTTGCTACCCGGGCTGATGGACATGGAGCTCAACCTGCTCATCGGCGGGCCGGGCGGACCGGAGGGGCTGCCGAGTCCGATGCACGGCGTGCAGGACGACCCTGTCTATCGCACATTGCGTGCGGCGGTGAACGCCCGCACCACGGTCGAGGCGGGCTTCACCACGGTGCGCAACCTCGGTCTGATGGTCAAGACCGGGGGATACCTGCTCGACGTCGCGCTGCAACGGGCCATCGACCAGGGCTGGCACGTGGGACCGCGCATCTATCCGGCCGGTCATGCGGTCACCCCGTACGGTGGGCACCTGGACCCGACGGTGTTCCAGCGGCTCGCGCCCGGGATCATGCCGCTGTCGGTGGCCGAGGGCATCGCCAACGGCGTCGACGACGTCCGGGCGTGCGTGCGCTACCAGATCCGGCACGGCGCGAAGCTGATCAAGGTGTCTGCCTCGGGCGGCGTGATGTCGCACAGCACCGCCCCAGGCGCGCAACAGTATTCGGACGACGAGTTCGCCGCGATCGCCGACGAGGCGCACCGCGCCGGAGTCCGGGTGGCCGCGCACGCGGTGGGTGACACGGCCATCCGCGCCTGCATCCGCGCCGGCATCGACTGCATCGAGCATGGATTCCTGGCCAGCGACGACACCATCCAGATGATGGTCGACCACGGCACCTTCCTGGTGTCGACCACCTATCTGACCGAGGCGATGGCGATCGACCGGATCGCCCCGGAGCTGCGCAAGAAGGCCGAGGTCGTGTTCCCGCAGGCCCAGGCGATGTTGCCGAAGGCGATCGCCGCCGGGGTCCGGATCGCGTGCGGCACAGACGCTCCCGCGGTGCCGCACGGGCAGAACGCCAAGGAGCTGTGCGCGCTGGTGGCGCGCGGGATGACGCCGATGCAGGCGCTACGGGCGGCTACGCTCACCAGCGCCGAACTGATCGAGGCCGACGACGAACTCGGCCGGCTGGCGCCCGGCTACCTCGCCGACATCGTCGCCGTCGGCGGCGACCCGGCGCGGGACATCGCCGCGACGCTCGACGTCCGATTTGTGATGAAGGACGGCGCGGTGGTCAAACGCGACAGCGGCGACCAGGACTAGCGTCGAGGCATGGACGGGCACGACGCGGTCGGCATCGAACTGACCGACAACATCCTGTGGCTGCTCAAGCAGGCGTTCTACTTCTCGCTGACCAGCGTGAACGAGGCGGTCGGAGAGCACGGTGTGAGCACCGCGCAGATCGGCGTACTCCGCCAGTTGTCCAACGAACCCGGCTTGTCGGGGGCTGAACTCGCCCGTCGCCTGCTGATCAGCCCGCAGGGTGTGCAGCTGGCGCTGACTGCGCTGGAGAAGCGGGGGCTGGTGGAGCGCAAGCAGAATCCCGCCCACGGGCGCATCCTGCAGGCGTTCCTGACCGATCAGGGGCGCACGGTCGCCGCGGCCGTCGTCCACGACGCGATCGCCGCGCACGACAAGGTGTTCGGCGTGCTGACCAAGGCCGAACAGCAGACTCTGCGCGAACTGCTCGGGAAGGTCGTCGAGCAGGGCACAGGGCATCGGCTCTACGCCGACCACGTCGACAACTGAACCGCCGAAACTGCCTCCAGCAGGGGCTTTGGCGAAGTTTCGCTGCCGGCAACGCCCCCGGAACGCAAATTCGCCGACCTGGAACGTCAAGTACTTGATATAGTCGGCCCCGATGGCTGAGGACTGTGTCGCCGAAGATTTCGCCCCGCTACGGATCAAACGGGTGGTGCGCGAGACCGCCGATGCCGTGTCCCTGGTGTTGGATGTGCCCGACCACTATTCGCGCCGGTTCCGGTACCAGGCGGGCCAGTTCCTGACGCTGCGGGTCAGCGTCGACGGGCGCGACCTGCGTCGCTGCTATTCGATGTCGTCGGCCCCGGCCGACGACGAGTTGCGGATCACGATCAAACGCGACCCGGGTGGGGTCGTCTCCAACTGGATCAACGACACCGCGGCGGCGGGGCACGAGCTGCACGCGGCCCCTCCCGACGGGAAGTTCGTTCTTGCCGAGGGGGTTTCGGCATCCGCACCGTTGATCGCGTTCGCCGGAGGCAGCGGGATAACGCCGATCATGTCCCTGGTGCGTACGGTGCTGGCCGAGTCGGACCGACCGGTGAAGCTGTTCTACGCCAACCGCGGGCAGGCCTCGGTGATCTTCGCCGATGTGCTCGCCGAACTCGCGGCCACTCATGGTGACCGCCTGGTGATCGAGCACCACTACGACGAGGATGCGGGTGTCGTCACCGGTGCGGCGATCGAGTCCTTCGCCGGGGACGTCACCGCCGGCGACTACTACGTCTGCGGTCCGGCCCCGTTCATGGACACGGTTGAGAAGACACTGCTGAGCGCCGGGGTGACCCCGCGGCGGCTACACCTGGAACGGTTCACCGTCGCCGAGATCGCAGCCGAGGACACCGCCGCGTCGCAGGGCACCGAACAGGTTGTGATCGAGCTGAACCGCACCACCAAGACCGCGTCTTACCGCAAAGGCGACACGCTGCTGCAGACCGCCCGGTCGGCGGGGCTGCGGGCGCCGTTCTCGTGTGAAACCGGCTCGTGCGGAACCTGTATGGCACGCATCGTCGAAGGTCGCGCCCGGATGGTCAACAACGACGCGCTCGACGACGACGAGGTGGCCGACGGGTGGGTGGTGACCTGCCAGGCGCTGCCGACGAGTCCGAAAGTGCATGTGGTCTATGAGTGACCGGAGAGAAGGTGTCGAGCGCATGTCGCGGGTGGCGGTGGTGACCGGCGGTGCGTCGGGAATGGGGGAGTCGACCTGTCACGAACTGGGTCGGCGCGGGCACAAGGTCGCGGTACTCGACATCAACGGCGAAGCGGCGCAACGGGTCGCCGAGGACTTGCGGAGCAACGGAGTCGCCGCGCTCGGTCTGGCCGCCGACGTGACCGACCGTGCCGCGGTCGACGACGCCTTCGCAAAGGTGCGGACCGAACTCGGACCCGTTCACATCCTGGTGACCAGCGCCGGACTGGTCGACTTCGCGCCGTTCCTGGAGATCTCACCTCAGCTGTGGCAGCGCCTGATCGACGTGAACCTCAACGGCACCTTCCACTGTGCCCAGGCCGCGATACCCGACATGCTCGAGGCACAGTGGGGGCGCATCGTGATGATCTCGTCGTCGAGTGCGCAGCGCGGCTCCCCGGGCATGGCCCACTACGCCGCGTCCAAAGGGGCGCTGATCTCCTTCACCCGGTCGCTCGCGCGGGAGTACGGACCCGCCGGGATCACCGTCAACAACATCCCCCCGTCCGGTATCGAAACCCCGATGCAGCTGCAGTCCCAGCAGGACGGCTTCCTGCCGCCCAACGAGCAGATGGCCGCGAGCATCCCGGTCGGCCATCTCGGCACCGGCGACGACATCGCCGCGGCCGTCGGCTTCCTGTGTTCGGAGGAGGCGGGGTTCATCACCGGCCAGACGCTCGGTGTCAACGGCGGGTCGGTGATGGCGTGACCGGCCGAGTCTGAACTCGTTGGCGAGTTCAGGCCGGAAATCAGCGAACGAGTTCAGATTCGACGGCAAGGAGGTTCCGATGGGTAAGTGGCCGAAGCCCGCCGAGGGCAGCTGGACCGAGCACTATCCGCAGCTTGGGACGGGGCCGGTATCGTTCCGGGACTCGATCTCGCCGGAGTTCTACGAGCTCGAGCGCGAAGCGGTCTTCAAGCGGGCGTGGCTCAACGTCGGTCGCGTCGAGGAGCTGCCCCGCGTCGGCAGTTACCTGACCAAGGACATCGCTGTCGCCAAGACGTCGGTGCTCGTCGTGAAGGGACGCGACGGGCAGATCCGGGCCTTCCACAACCTGTGCCGGCACCGCGGAAACAAACTGGTGTGGAACGACTTTCCGAACCAGGAGGTCAAGGGAACCTGCAGGCAGTTCACCTGCAAGTACCACGGGTGGCGGTACGGCCTCGACGGTGCGTTGACGTTCGTCCAGCAGCCAGGGGAGTTCTTCGGCCTCGACAACGCCGAGTACGGGTTGAAGGCCGTGCAATGTGACGTGTGGAACGGCTTCATCTTCATCAACTTCGACCCCGAGCCCCGTCAGACGCTGCGGGAGTTCCTCGGCCCGATGATCACCGCGCTGGACGACTACCCGTTCGAATTGATGACGGAGCGTTACGAATTCGAGGCGCACAACAACAGCAACTGGAAGATCTTCGCCGACGCATTCCAGGAGTACTACCACGTACCGTCGCTGCACAGCCAGCAGGTTCCGAGCGAGGTGCGTCAGCCCAACGCGACGTTCGAATGCGGCCACTTCCAGATCGACGGGCCGCACCGGCTGGTCTCGACCGCAGGCACCCGACGGTGGCTACTGGCGCCCGAATACATGTACCCGGTCGAAAGGGCCACGCGCAGTGGGCTCGTCGGGCCGTGGCGGACCCCGCAGACCCACCAGTCGGCAGGGCTGAACCCCGGCGGTATCGAACCGTGGGGCATCACGAACTTCCAGATCTTCCCGAATCTGGAGATCCTGATCTATCACGGCTGGTACCTGCTCTACCGCTACTGGCCGACGTCGTACAACACCCACAAATTCGAGGCATACAACGCCTTCCACCCGGCCCGCACCGTGCGCGAGCGTGTCGAGCACGAGGTCGCCTCGGTCGTCCTCAAGGAGTTCGCCCTGCAGGATGCCGGCATGCTCGGCGGCACCCAGGCCGCACTGGAGTACGGCCTCGACGAGCCGATCGTCGACGACTACCCGCTCAACGACCAGGAGATCCTGGTCCGGCACCTGCACCATGCCGCCGTCGAATGGGTGGAGAGGTACCGGGCAGAACGTGATGCCGGGCGCAATCCGGTGGGGGTCTGAGATGGGCCAGAAGAAGCTGCCCGATGCGTTCGCCGAGTTCGAACCTTTCGCCGACAAATGGTGTCTGGCAACCGAACCCGAGCGGTGGGAGATGCGGTTGACCACCCCGATGCCGGAGATCCACGCATTTTACGACGCGTTCGCCCCGCGGTTCGAAGAGGCCATCGACTACTGCGACAAGTTCCCGCTCGACGATCTGCCCGACGATGCGCTGAACCTGCTGCACCTTGTCTACTCGATGATCATGGTCTCGATGGCTGTCGAGGTCTTCGGTACCCAGAAACCCGCCGACTCCGCTGACGCCGTCATCGACCGCGTCAGCGCACCGGTGCCCTGACCCAAGGAATCCCATGTCGCTGTTGACGATCAACAAACTCACCCCGTCGGTCGGGGCCGAAGTGCTCGGGGTCGACCCTGAGCGCCTCGTCTCCGACGACACACTCGGCGCCGCCGTGCTCGACGCGCTCGAAGACAACGGCGTCCTGGTGTTCCCGGGCCTGCATCTCGATCCACAGGCCCAGGTCGAGTTCAGTTCCCGACTGGGCGCGGTGGACCACTCCTCGGACGGCCATCACCCGATTGCCGGGATCTATCCCATCACCCTCGACAAGACCAAGAACGCGTCGGCGGCTTACCTGCGGGCCACCTTCGACTGGCACATCGACGGCTGCACGCCGACCGGCGACGAGTGCCCGCAGAAGGCCACGGTGCTGTCGGCGGTGCAGGTGGCCGACCGCGGCGGGGAGACGGAGTTCGCCAATTCCTATGCCGCGTACGAGGCCTTCAGCGACGACGAGAAGGAGCGGTTCTCGAAGCTCCGGGTGGTGCACTCGCTGGAGGCGTCGCAGAGCCGGATCACCCCGGATCCGTCACCGGAGGAACTGGCGCGCTGGCGGTCACGTCCCACCCACGAGCATCCGCTGGTGTGGACCCACCGCAGTGGCCGCAAGTCGCTGGTGCTCGGCGCGTCAGCGCACTACGTCGTCGGGATGGACCGTGAGGAGGGTCAGGCGCTGCTCGCCGATCTGCTCGACCGGGCCACCCGGCCCGAACTCGTCTACAGCCACCGCTGGTCGGTCGGCGACACGGTGATCTGGGATAACAACGGGGTACTGCACCGGGCGGCGCCATACGACCCGGATTCCCAACGGGAGATGTTGCGCACCACGGTGCTCGGCGACGAGCCGATCCAGTAGCCGTGACCGGTACGCCGCGCCTGGAACCGCTTCCCGCCGACCGCTGGGACGACACCGTCACCGATGCGTTGCGGCCATTGTTGTCGCCGACGCGGATGAACCCGCGCGACGCGGGCAACGTGCTGTCGACGTTGGTTCACCACCCCGACCTGACTCGCGCGTACCTGACATTCAATGCGCACCTGCTCGTCACGTCGACCCTGCCCGCCCGGGTGCGGGAGGTGGCGCTGCTGCGGGCGGTGCACGTCCGGCGCTGTGACTACCTGTGGGACCACCACGTCCCGATCGCCGAGCGGGCCGGTATGACCGCGGCCGAGATCGACGCGGTGCGGGCCGACGGTCCCGACGAGGCGGCCGAGCGTGCGGTGATCCGGGCCGTCGACGAGCTGAGTGAGGCGAACACGCTGACCGATGCGACGTGGGCGGCGCTGCGCGGGCATTTCGACGAGCGGCAGATCCTGGACCTGATCTTCACGGTCGGCTGCTATCAGCTTCTCGGGAGCGCGGTCAACGCGCTCGGCATCCAGCCCGAGACGGACTGACGCCGTTCGTTGACGGGGCGGTGCCGGTATGAAAATCTGATACGCAATAATGAGAATCACGTTCTCACGTCGAGAGACCGTCGAAACGGAGTGAGCATGACAGAAGACCTCACCGCGGTCGACTTCTTCCGGGACAGCCGGCTGACCGATGACCCGTACCCGTTTTACGAGGCGCTGCGCAATAAGTGCCCCGTCGCACGCGAGGACCATTACGGCGTCACCATGGTCACCGGCTGGCAGGAAGCCGTCGACGTGTACAACGACGCGGAGACCTTCTCGTCGTGCATCTCGGTGACCGGCCCGTTTCCGGGGTTCCCGGTTTCCCTGGAGGGTTTGGAAGACGGAGACATCACCGATCTGATCGTCAAGCACCGCGACGACATCCCGTTCAGCGACCAGCTTCCGACGCTGGACCCGCCGACGCACACCGACCACCGCGCGCTGCTGATGCGGCTCATCACGCCCAAGCGTCTCAAGGAGAACGAGGACGCGATGTGGCAGCTGGCGGACGACAACCTGGACCGGTTCCTGGCGCCTGGTGAGGGAGAGTTCATCAAGGGCTTCGCCGGTCCGTTCACTTTGCAGGTCATCGCGGATCTACTCGGCGTCCCGGAAAGCGACCGCGAAGAACTGCTGGAGCGACTGGCTCGGGGCACCCACGGCAGCGGGCTCGGCAACGCGGACAAGACGCTCACCAAGACCCCGTTGGAATATCTCTACGAAGTGTTCGCAACTTATGTCGAGGACCGACGGGCCGAGCCGCGCGACGACGTATTGACCGGTCTCGCGACCGCGACGTTCCCGGACGGCACACTGCCCGAGGTCGGCGACGTCGTGCGCGTCGCCACCAACGTGTTCTCGGCAGGCCAGGAGACCACGGTCCGGTTGCTCAGCACGGCGCTGAAGGTGCTCGGTGATCAGCCCGAGATCCAGGCCCAAGTGCGCGAGAACCGCGATCTGCTGGGCAATTTCATCGAGGAATGCCTGCGCATCGAGAGCCCCGTCAAGGGTGACTTCCGGTTGTCCCGCGTTCCGACGACCATCGGCGACCAGCCGCTGGGTGCCGGATGCACGGTGATGGTGATCAACGGCGCCGCGAACCGCGACCCTCGGCGGTTCGAGAATCCCGACACCTTTGATCCCGAGCGCAAGAACGCGCGCCAGCACCTCGCCTTCGGCCGCGGGATCCACAGCTGCCCGGGTGCACCGCTCGCGCGTGCCGAGACCCGGGTCGGATTGGAGCGACTTCTGGATCGCACCAGTGACATTCGGATCTCGGAACGCAAGCACGGACCGGCGGGCAACCGGAACTACGATTACATCCCGACCTACATCCTGCGCGGCCTGACCGAACTGCACCTGGAGTTCGACGTCCGATGAAAGTGACGGTCGACGAGGACCGCTGCGCCGGCCACGGTATGTGCCTGACGCTGTGCCCGGAGGTGTTTCAGATGACCGACGACGGCTGGGCCGTCGCCGATCCCGAGACGGTGCCGCCGGGATCGGAAGACGCCGCGCGTGAGGCCATCGACAACTGCCCCGAGCGGGCAATCCGCGAAATCGACTGAGAACAGGAGACATACAGTGGCCAAGGGCTATGTGATCATCACCGAGGACATCAAGGACCCCAACGGCATGGCGGAGTACGCCAAGCTCGCGAGCAAGACGATGGGCAACGCCAAGATCCTCGCGTTCGGCCCGGCGGCCGAGGCGCTGGAGGGGGAGTGGCACGGCACGCAGACCGTACTGTTGGAGTTCGAGACAGTCGAGGCCGCCAAGGAGTGGTACTACTCCGACGAATACCAGGCCGCGGCGAAGCTGCGCCAGGCGGCGGCGGACTGCAACGGGATCGTCATCTCGGGCCTCTGACGCTCACTCACCGCCGGCGCGCACACACCAGCCGGATGGTTCAGTGCGCGCGTAGCGGGGCGACCGGGGTCGTCGTGGTCGCGTACACCAGCAGCTCGGCCAGCTCGCGGGGCCGCGACAGGAATGGCGAGTGGGACGCGTCGATGGACAACTGCTCGACGCCGAGGCGGCTCGCGACGGTATCGGCGAGCCAGCGGGGCATCGACCGGTCCTGTTCGCAGACAATGAAACTGCGTGGAAGATCCGCTGCCCAGAAGCTCGGCACCGACACCGGCGTCACGGTGGTGTCGCCGAAACGTTCGGGACCCAACCGGTCGAACGCCCAGCGGGCCGTCGCCTCGTCGCAGTCGTGGTAGAAGTATTTCCACGCACCCTCGAAGTCGGCGAACGTCATCGCTCCGGATTCGTCGAAGCGCAGGTAGCCCAGCATCTCTCCGACGTCTCCGTCGAATTCGCCGTCGAGCTCGACGGGGCCGCTGTCGTCGTCGCGCATCGCCATCGCCTCGGGATAGGTGCGGCCTTCACGCGGCAGCGCGGCGGCCAGGTAGCAGATGTGGGCCACCAGATCGGGTCTCGCGTCGGCGGCCAGCGTGGCGTCGAATCCGCCGCCGGAATGACCGACCAGCACCGATTTCTCGTCGCCAGCCTGTAGCGCCGCGACAATGGTGTCGCGACGGTTGTCGAGCGTCGACTCCTCGTCGATTCGCGCGCCGTGGCCGGGCAGGTCGACGGCGACGGCGTCGTGGCCCAGGGACGTCAGTTCCGCGATCGTGCGCTCCCAGCACCAGGCGGCGTGAAACCCGCCGTGCACCAACACGAACCGCATCTCAGCGCAAGACTCGCACCGGAACGTGGGACCAGCCCGCGACGTTCTGCATGGCCACTCGCCGGCATTCGTCCCACAGCACCTCGTACTGCGGCATGAAGTCGAGCAGCCGTTCGAGCGCGATCGCGCTCTCCATCCGGGCCAGCGCCGCTCCCAGACAGCTGTGCACCCCGTACCCGAAGCCGAGATTCTGCGCCTCGGTGCGGTCCCGATCGATGTCGAACTTGTCGGCGTCGGTGAACGCGTCGGGATCGCGGTTGGCCGAACCGCCCAGCAGGAACACCGGTTTACCTGCCGGGATGGTGACACCGTGCAGGGTGGTCTCTTTCATCGAGCGACGCACGTTGTACTGCGCGGGGGCCTCGTAGCGCAGCAGCTCCTCGACCGCGGCCGGGATCTTGCTGCGATCATCGAGCAGCTTTTGCCACTGATCGGGGTTCTGGGCGAAGGTCACCGCCGCGTTGCCGATCAGCTTGGTCACCGTTTCAGCGCCTGCGCCGCCGAGAAGTGTTGCAAACCCGGCGATCTCGAAGTCGTCGAGGCGCTCCATCTGGCCGTCTTCGCGCTCGATCTCGGCCTGCACCAGGCGGGTGAACATGTCGTCCTGCGGGTCGGCCCGGCGCTGCTGGATCAGCTCGTAGTACAAGCCCATCGCCTCGGCGATGGCCTGTTGGCCCTCCGGTGACATCTCGACCTGTCCCGGCTCGCGGTGCAGTGACGTGTCGACCCATTGGCGGACCTGCTGGCGGCGATCGGCGGGCACGCCCAGCATCTGGGTGATCACCTCGACCGGGAAGAACGCCGCGAACTCCTGCACCACGTCGAAGCGGTCGGGATCGGCGGCGGCGAAGCAGCGGTCGATGGTCTCCTCGACCATCGGCTTGAGATTCGCGATCTGCCGGGGCGTGAAAACCTTGTTGACCAGGCTGCGCATCTGACGGTGCTCGGGCGGGTCCATCAGGATGATCATCTTCATCGGCAACGGTTCGCCCGACTTCACCATCGCCAGGTCGAGTCCGTATGCCGAGGAGAACGTCTCGTAGTCCTTGAACGCCGCGGCGACATCGGCGTGCCGGGACAATGCGTAGAAGTCATGCTCGGGGTTGTAATAGACCGGTGCCTCTTCCCGCAGGCGCCGATACAACTCCCAGGGTCCGTTGAAGAACTCCTCGGAGAACGGGTCGAAGACGAGTTCGGCGGCGGTCACTCGTCGACGATCGAGATCGCCTGGCGGGGGCATTGCCGCACCGACTCCCTGACCCCTTGCTCGTTCTCGGGCGTCACCTCGTCCTGCAACACGTGCAAATAGTCCTCCTCGTCGAGGTCGAAGACCTCCGGGATGATGCCCATGCACACCCCGTTGCTCTCGCACAGTCCGAAGTCGACGACGATTTTTTGGCTCACTTCAGCACCCTCACCGGTACGTGGTGGTATCCGGCCACATTCTGCATCGAAACACGCTGCAGGCCGGTGAAATCGACCTCGTAGCGGGGCATGAAGTCCAGCAGGTGCTCCAGAGCGATCGCGGTCTCCATCCGGGCCAGCGCCGCGCCGAGGCAGCTGTGGATGCCGTAGCCCAGACCGAGATTCTGCGACTGCGTGCGGTCGCGGGTGATGTCGAAGGTCTCCGCGTCGTCGAAGGCGCGGGGGTCTCGGTTGGCGGCGGCCTTCATCAGGAACACCGGCTTGTTCGCAGGGATGGTGCCGCTGGGTACGTGTGCCTCTTTGATGGTGTAGCGCACGTTGTACTGCACCGGCCCGACGTAGCGCAGCAGCTCTTCGACGGCGTCCGGGATCAGGCTGCGGTCGTCGAGCAGCATCTGCCACTGTTCCGGGTGACGCGCGAACTCGACGACCGCGCTGCCGACCAGCTTGGTGACCGTCTCGGCGCCCGCCCCGCCCAGCAGTGAGGTGAAGCCGGTGATCTCGAGGTCGTCGAGTCGGCGCATCTGGCCGTTTTCGTCCGGGATCTCGGCGGCGATCAGCCGGCTGATCATGTCGTCCTGCGGGTTGCGGCGGCGCTCCTGCACCAGCCCGTAGTAGTACATGCCGGAGTCGATGTTGGCCTGCATGTTCTCGTCCGACCAGCCGAGTTGGCCCGGCTTGCGCTCCAGGCTGGTGTCGATCCAGTGCCGGACCTGCTGACGGAACTCCTCGGGCACGCCGGCCATCCGGGTGATCACCTCGACCGGGAACGGCCCCGAGAAGTCCTGCACAACGTCGAAATTGTCCGGGTCGGCCTTGCTGAGGTAGTGCTGCACGAGTTCGATGACCGTCTCGCGCTGGGACTGGATCGCCCGCGGGGTGAAGGCCTTGTTCAACAGGCTGCGCATGTGCCGGTGCTCGGGTGGGTCCATGAAGATGATGGACTTCACCGGGCCCTCTTCCGAGCGCACCATGGCCAGGTCGCATCCGCGTGCCGATGAGAACGCGTCGTGGTCCTTCAGTGCGGCGGCCACGTCGGCGTGTCGAGTCAGCGCGTAGAAGTCCTCTTCGGCGTCGTAGTAGATCGGCGCCTCGTCACGCATCCTGCGGTAGATCTCGTACGGGTTGTCGAAGAACTCCTGCGACACGGGGTCGAAGCGAAGTTCAGGAGCGGTCATATCGTGTCCTCCTTCACGGCGGGCTGCTGCCGGAAGCGTTACGAGAATTGATTTGACTGTAACGCTATCAGTTTCGGTGTGCCAGCACCGCGACATTCGGGTCCGGTTCGCGGGGCAAACATCAGGTCGCCGGAGTGGGCAGTGCCCGGTCGATCAAGGTATCGAGGACTCCCAGATCGTTCCCGGTCTCTTCAGCGACGGCCCGGATCACCGCGACGTCCTTACCGAGAAACTCGCCGATCGACTCGACGAACTGCTGTACCGATCCCGGTCCCCGGGTACCGATCAGATCGGCGGCCCGGCTGGCGCCGCTGCCGCGGCGGACGGCGGCGATCAGGCCTGCCTCGTCGACGCCGACCCGCGCGCCGAACGCCGCCGCTTCGCGCAACAAGCCCAGTTGCGCAGTCAGCAGAGTGTTGTTCAGCAGCTTCACCCACTGCCCCGAGCCGAGCCCCCCGGTGTGCAGGATCGGATCCCCGTAACAGGCCAGCACCGGCCGGATGCGTTCGAACACGGACTCGGGCCCGCCCACGAACAAGGTGATCTGGCCGGCGGCGATGTCGTGCGGTCCGCCGCTGACCGGCGCGTCGACCACCGCGATCCCCGGTGCCCGTTGGGCCAGCAGCTCGACGGTGCGGGGGCTGCCGGTGGTGTGCACCACCAGGGTCGAACCCGGCGACATAGCGTCGAGCAGGCCATCGTCCAGACACACCTGCCGGACCTGATCGTCGGTGAACACGCAGACCACGACGACATCGGCACCGTCGGCCACCGCGGACACCTCGGCGACCGGGCGCGCGCCCAATTGCTCTGCGGCGGAGCGTTTATCGCTGCTGCGGCCGAGCACCGCCACGTCATGGCCCGCCTCGACCAGGCGGGTGACCATGGGCGCACCCATGCGTCCCGCGCCGACGAAGCCGACGGTGGTCACCGGCTGTACTCTCTGCTCTTCGCGCACGCGCTCATCTCGTGCCTGATGCTCTTCGCGCAAGCGCTCATCGGCGGTGGTCCATTGCTTCCAGCGCCGCATCCGCCGCCGTGAACACCGCACCCTCGGCCGCATGCGCGGCCGCGGCCAGGCTCGCGGCGTGCCGGACGTCCTTCTGCAGCAGTGCGCCGGCGATCGGCGCGAGGCCGTCGAGCGTGCCGCCGAACACCGAGATGCTGCCGACGGCCTTACTGGTCGCCGAACCGCGGTTGAGCACCTCGATGAGCTTGTCGCGCGGGATGCCGAGTGACTCGCCGAGGTCCAGCGTGCTCACGGCGCTGCCGAGATTCGCGCTGAACAACAGGTTGTTCAGGATCTTGGTGTTTTGTCCGCTGCCCAGTGGGCCGAGGTAGACGATCGGGTCGGCATATGTCGCGAATACCGGGCGGCACCGTTCGGCGACCTCCTCGTCGCCGCCCACCATGACCAGTAGCGTGCCCTGCTCGACGGCGGGCCCGCCGCCGCTGACCGGGGCATCGATCACCGAAACGCCCTGCGAAGCCGCCTTTTCGGCGATCTCACGGCAGGTTTCCGGGTGCACGGTGCTGTGGATCGCGATGATTCCGCCCTCGGCCAGCCCGGCCAGTACGCCGACCTCGCCGTAGAGCACCTCGCGGACGTCATTGTCGCCGACGACGCACAGGCACACCAGATCGCTTGCGGCGCCCAGTTCCGCGGGGGTGGCGGCGGTCTTGGCCGGGGTGTCCGCGTACGGCTCCAGGCTCGCCTGTCGGCGTGCCCACAACGTGGTCTCGAATCCGCCCTCGGCGATCCGCCGAGCCATGGGACCGCCCTGGCTACCCAGCCCGATGAAACCGACCCGCATCAGCTCGCCTCCACTTGCTCTTGATCGCGGCCGTGCGAGCCCGCGATGCACTCATCGATGAACGACAGAATCTTTCGGTGATAGTCGCCGGCGCTGAGCCCGACGCTGAGGTTGTGGCCGCTGCCGGCCATCTCGTTGACGGCGACCCGTCCCGATGCCGTGAACAGCCCGGCGATCGCAGCCAGCGCGTCCGGACCGCATTCCCAGACCTTCTCGTGCTCGGCGACGCTGAACTGGACGGGCGCGGACAGTCGCGCGGCCAGCGCGGGGAAGTCGCGGCGCGCCCAGTGCGCGGTGACCTCGCCCTCGTAGCGCACCCCGGGCGCCGACAGCGCGCCGGTGAGCACCTCGGCGGGATAGAGATCCGCGGGTTCCCACAGCAGATCGCGCAGTCCGCCGGGCCGTGACGTGACGGTGGCGTCGCGGATGATGGCCTTTGCCGTCGGGGTGTAACGCAGCCCGGTGCCTGCCAGCTCGACGCCGATCACGTCGTCGCGCGCGGTCGCCATCCGCAGCGTGAGTTCGCAGCCGGCCGAGTGCCCGACGATGAACAGCCCCGCTCCGCGATCGCCGTCACCGAGGATCTTGTCCACCGCACCGGCAGCGGACGCGACCCGGCGGGCCGGGTCGGCGAACTCATCGGCGTACACCGCGGACGAGCCGTACCCCGGCCTGTCCAATGCGATCGTCGTGAAACCCGCTGCGGCCGCGATCCTCAGCAGCGACAGATCAGGACGGCCCGGGCAGTCGAAGTACGCCGCTGACGTCGCGCCGCCGTGCACGGCGAGAATGATCGCCCGTGGCCGCGGCACCGCGGCGACCAGCGCCGACATCGGCACGCCGTCGACGAGAACGACCCGCGGGCGTGGCGCCGCCGGCGCGGTCATCGCGTCACGACTCCGTCCGCAGAATCAGCACACCGCTCGGGGTGAGGCCACCGCTGCTGACGACCGCGGTGCGGGCGTCTTTGACCTGCCGCTCGCCGGCTTCGCCGCGCAGCTGCACGACGGCTTCGTGCATCAGCCCCATGCCGTGGGTCCGGCCGTGAGACAGCTGACCGCCGTGCGTGTTCAGCGGGATGACGCCGTCGCGCGCGATCGCCGTGCCGCCGTCGAGGAAGTCCTTCGATTCGCCGATTCCGCAGAATCCGAGTGCCTCCAGCCACGACAGGCAGTTGAAGGTGAACCCGTCGTAGAGCTCGGCGACGTCGATGTCGCCCGGACGCAACGATGTTCGCGTCCACAGGTGCGCGGATTGGCCCAGCACCTGCGGCTCGTGGGTCAAGGTGGTCTGGTCCCAGTCGGTGCGCTCGATGATCTGGGTGCCGACCGCCTCGAAGTACACCGGCTTCTTCGGTGCGTCGGCGGCGGCGTCGACGGCCGACACCACCACCGCGACCGCTCCGTCGCACGGCACGTCGCAGTCGTAGAGCCCGAACGGGCTGGTGATCGGCCGCGCGTTGAGGTAGTCCTCCATCGTCATCGGATCGCGATAGATCGCAGTCGGATTCAACTGGGCGTTCGCCCGCTGGTTCAGCGCGATCCAACCGAGGGTTTCCTTCGTGGTGCCGTATCGGTGGAAGTGCCGCTGCGCGTTCAGGGCCAAGGTGTGCGCCGCCGACGTCGCCCCGAACGGGGCCTGCCAGTTGTTGACCCGCGCCCCGCCTGGCGGAAACGCCTTGCCTTCTTTCATCAGCTGGTTGAAGGTCGCCTCCCACAGCGTCCGGAAGCACAGCACGTGGCGGGCCATTCCCGTCGCGACCGCCATCACCGCGGCGATCACAGAGCCGCCAGGGCCGAAAGTGTCCATGCCGCCGTTGATCCAGGTCGGTCGGATGCCCAGGGCGCCCTCCAGTGCGGTGCAGCCGCCCTCACCCATCCCCATCGCGTCCATCGCCGGATAGGTTGACAGCCCGTCGATGTCGGCCAGCGTCAGGCCCGCGTCGGCGATCGCCGCCTCACAGGCCTCGATCGTCAGGGACAGCGGGGGCACCATCAACCGGCGCCCCATCTTCGAGGCCCCGATGCCGGTGATGGCCGCCGCGTCCTCGAACTTGTCGGTGGTCAGCATTGGGCGGACGAACTTGCCGAAGTCCTGCGGCGCGATCTCGTCCTCGGGCAGCGGTGCGGTCTCGTGCTCGGCTGTCGGTGTGAACAGCGGCAGCCACACGTCGTCGTTCTGCTCGAAGACCACCTCGACGACGCGCCCGAGCTCGAGCTCGCCGGGATCGCAGTCGATGATGTTGGTGGTCAACCGGACTCGCGGATCTTCTTCGACGGCGACCTGGGCGACGACATACGGCGCGGGCAGACCCGGGATCGAGAACCGCTCGTTGACGGTGAACGCCGACAGCACCGCCCGACCGGACACCTCGCGCGGACCCAGGTTGTGGCCATGGCAGTAGCGGCACACCGGCTGCGGCGGATGGATCAGCGACTTGCAATCACCGCACTCCTGGATGCGCAGCACACCGTCGGCGCCCGACGTCCAGAAGAACTCGTTGTCGAACGTCAACTGCGGCAGGGGAAGACGGCTCATCGGTTCCCCTTGCTCTTCGCGCAAGCGCTCATCGGTTCCCCTTGCTCTTCGCGCAAGCGCTCATCGGGTGAAACCCCATTCTGCTTCGTTGTCTTCGGTTTTCAGCTTGTCCAGATCCGGCTCACGCAGCGGCCGCATCGGCGTCTCGTCCGGTCGACGTTCCCCGATGCTGAGGATCGCGTGCACCGGACAGTCCAGCAGCGCGCGCTGCACCGCGTCCCGGTCCTCCTCGGGGATATTGCCGTCGCCGACAAGGACCGCGTAGCCCCAGTCGTCAAGCGAGAAGTACTCCGGTGCGTGTTTGGCGCAGATACCGAAACCGTCACACAGGGTCCGGTCGAGTTTGATCCGCATTCCGTCGCTCACAGTGCCTCCACCTCGAACGGACGCCGGGCGGTGTAGGTGCCCGCGCCTCCGCAGGCCGGGCAGTCAACGGCGAGATGCCGGGCCACGTCGTCGGCGAACATCGTCAGCATGCTGGCCGCGATGTTGCAGGCGGCGTCCAACGTCGCGCAGGCGCCGCGCCCGCGAAGGACCTCCGACCACCGCTTCAGCCGGCCGAGGTCGTCGGCGTCGGCGGTGCCGTCACGCAACGCACCCGCCGCGGCCGCCATTGCCGCCGTCCCGTTGAAGCATCCACCGCACTGGCCGGCGTTCTCCCGGCCGTAGTATTCCAGCACCGCCGCGGCGACGGCGACCGGGCATTCGTCGGTGAGCACCGAGACCGCCCCGCAGCCGAGCCCGCTGCCGAGCGCGCGCAGTGACTCGTGGTCCAGGGAACCCTCGACGATCCGCCGGTCCAGCAGACCGGCGAAGTAGCCGCCCATCAGTGCACCGCGCACCCCGTCGACGGGGATCCCGTGCAGCGCAAGTACGTCGGCCGCGGACACCCCGAACGGAAGCTCGTAGAGACCGGGCCCACGGCCGCCGCCGGTCAGCGTGGCGAGGAAGGTGCCGGGCGACCCGGGGGTGCCGAGGCTGCGGTACTCGGCCGCGCCGTGGCGCTGCACGAACGGCAGATTGGCCAGGGTCTCGACGTTGCACACCGCCGTCGGAAGGCCACCGACACCCTCCTCGAACGGCCGGGGCGGCTTGTCGGTCGGCTTCGCCGGTCCGCCGTTGATCGACCGCACCGCCGCGGTCTCCTCGCCGGCGACATAGCTGGGCTCGACGACGTGCACGCTGACGGTGACACCATCGAGCACCCCGGGGGTGACCTCGTCCAGCGCGTCGCGCACCGCCGCCGCGGATCGCGGGTCCGAGACGTACACATGCGCGTGGCGTGCGCCGACGATGCGCGCCGCCAGTCGCAGGCCGTCGAGCACGAGATGCGGACGATGGCGCAGCAGCCAGCGGTCCTTGACCGAGGCCGGCTCGCCCTCCTCTCCGTTGGCCACCAGCACGGTGTCCAGTCCACGCGCCGACGCGCGGCGCACCGTCGTCAGCTTCACCGCCGTCGGGAACGCCGCACCGCCGCGACCCTGCACCCCGGCGCGGCCGATCTCGTCGAGGAGGGCCTCCGCGTCGTCGAGGGCGAGATAGCCGCCCGCAGCCCGATACTCGCCGACCGACTCGATGCCCGCAGTGGTGCGGAGCAGCCGGGCGGTCAGGCCCGGCCACACCGCCACGGTCAGTTCGGTGTTCATCGCCGTGTTCATCGGCGGTTACCCTTCCGTGCATGCGGACAGCGGTGGTGCGTATCGGCGTCGACCTGAGCGGCGAACTGAGCGCCGAACAGCTCGCGGCGGGCATGGCCCAGTTGGCGCGGCTGGCCAGCGAGGCGGGCGCCGAACTGATCGACAACAACCTCGCGGTCCTGCCGCCGAAGCGCCGCGAAGTCGAGATCCTGATGCGGGGAACCGATGCCGCGGCGTTGCAGGCGCAAGCAGCAGGCATGTGCGCCAAGGCGTTTCCGGCCGAACCCGTGATCGGGGTGCTGACCTTCGTCAGCCATGGCACCGACGACGACGCGCACGGTGTGCTCGCCGGATTCGGCCTGTCCGGCGCGATCGACCGGCGCGCCGGTGACGACGGCTGGGACATCATCACCGTGACGCTGCACAAGGCGGACCTCGCGCGCATCCCCGAGAGCCGGATCCACACCGCGCTGGAAGCCTCGACCAACTGCGAGGTGCACATCGTCCTGAAGGACTGACCCGACGGAACCGGACGAGGCCATCACTTGCCCAGGAAATCCAGGATGGCCGGGGCAGCCTGCACCCACGTGTCGAACAGGCAGAACGTCTTGCCGCCGCTCTGGGCGAACCTCTCACCCGCGCGTTCCCAGGCGTCCTCGGGCCATGGCGGTTCGATCAGCGCGGAACCCTTGATCAGGCAGTGCACCTCCAGCGACGTCCGCTTCGGGTGATCCCAGTCGTTCTCGCCGCCGCGGATGATCAAGGTGGGCACGGTGATGTTGTCGAACATCTCGTCGGGCACACCGGGAATGGTTTGGCCCGGCTTGGGCACGAACGCGTTGAGCCAGCGCAGCATCACCTTGAGGAACTCGTCGACGTCGAGATCCAGCAGACGCCGGCGGTTGGCCGGGTTCTGCTCGATGCGCTCACGCCATTCAGGCACGCTCAGCAGGCCCTCGATGCCGAGGCCGCGGACCGCCAGGATGCTCGGGGTCACATAGTGGCCACCGAGCACGAACGATCCGTAGACACCGCCGACGATGTTCCACACCACCAGTTTTCGCACGATCTCGGGGTAGAGCATCGTGGTGAGCATCGAGTCACGGGCACCGCCGGACCCGCCGAGGATGATGCACGGGCCCTCACCGAGGGCGGTCACCAGCTTGTAGAGCGTCTCGGCGCGCATGTGCGATTCGCTCTGCCCGTAGAACTGGACATCGGATTTGCCGCAGTTGGGCCGATCCCACAGCAGCACCCGGTAGCCGCCCTCGACCAGTGCCTCGGCGAGCGGGCGCAGCCCGGGGATGTCCTTGCTGAACCGGCCACCTGGCGTCAGCGCGATCAATTGACCTGTGTCACCCAGGATTTCGTAGACGACGTTGCCGCCGTTGATCGTCATGCTCTGTTCGCCGGCCGTCAGGGACAGTCCGGTCTCGCTCACAAGTTCACTCCCGGCCGATGATTCGCTCACAAGTTCACTCCCGGCCAATGATTCGCTCACAAGTTCGCTCCCGGCCGATGATTCGCTCACAAGTTCGCTCATGCCTGCACCAGGACTTCCTTGCCGACCACCCGCACCGGGTAGGTGCGGATGCTCCACTCCGGTTTCACCGCGGTGGTGCCCGTCGCCAGCTCGAATCCCCACTGGTGCCATGGGCAGAAGATGTATTCCTGGTCGCGGACCATCACCGCGTCACCGGGGACGGTCTCGTCGACGATATTGCGGCCACGGGCCCGGCCGGAGCACAGCGGACCGCCCTCGTGCGGGCAGTAGTTCGCGATCGCGTAGAACGTGCCGTTGACGTTGTACACCCCGACGCCGTGTCGGCCGATGGGAACGAGTTTGTGTGTGCCAGGCGGGATCTCGTCGACAGTGGCGACGACGTGTTCCCGCCCCTGGGCCAACCGGGGCGTCTTCTCTTTGTCCATGTGTCAGAAGACCCGTACCTGACCTTCGAGCGCGGGCACGGTGTCCGGCAGCTTGTAGGTCTCGATACCGTTGCGGAACATCACCGCTTCACGGGCGTGTTCGGGCAGGTGCTTGACCAGCCAGCGCGGGTCGTCGAACGTCCAGTGCGGGTAGTCGCTGGAGAACAGCAGGATCTTCTCGCACTCCATCCATTCGAACGCCCGCGACAGCTCGGTCTTGTCCTCGGGATAGTCCAGCGGCTGGGTCGTGAACTTGATGTGGTCCTTGACGTACTCGCTGGGCTTGCGTTTGATGTCCAGCCACGACTTGCGGGCCTCGTAGAGCGCGTCCATCCGCCACATCAGCGGGAGGATCCAGGTGAACGCGTGCTCGACGAAAACGATGCGTAGGTTCGGGTGCCGGTCGAAGGTGCCGTCGAAGATCAGGCTCATCACCTGGTTCGCCGCGAGCAGCGAGTAGGTCACCATGAAATCGTGGTTGTAGCTGGGCAACCCGACCGGTGGCATCGGCAGCTCGTCGTAGTGGCTGCGCGACAGATGGCAGCTGACGGGGATGTCGTGTTTGGCCGCCGTCGCCCAGATCGGGTCGTACTTCGGGTTCCCCCACGACGGGCGCGGTTCGGCCTTGATCAGGATCTGTGCCATGTACGGGTGGCCGACCCAGCGCTCGATCTCGGCGACGCTGGCCTCGGGTTCCTCGATGGCCAGGCAGATCGACCCTCGCCAGCGCTCATGCCAGTTGTTGTGGCTGTCGAGCCAGTGGTTGGCCTGCCAGTCGTTGAGCGCGTACGACATCGCGTGCTGCGCTTCGGGGATACGGGCCGGGTACGCGGCCGGTTCCAGGATCGCGATGTCGGCGCCGGCCTCCATGATCAGCTGCTTGAACGCCAGATCCGGGTCACTACAGGGGAATTGGCCGTCGGCCGGAAAGGAGTCGGCGCGCATGGCATAGGTGTGGGCGTAGTCCGGCGCGTCATAGTAGATCTGGTCGCCGACCTTGTGCGTGCCGAAGTACTTGCTGCGCCAGGGCTCGGGAATGTACTGGCCGAGTTCTCCGGCCCGGGGTGCGGGGTGGACGTCGGAGTCCACGCACCGCACGGCGATGCGTTCGGTGGCGGGTACCCGTGGATTGGCGGTAACGGTCATGGTCGTGCCTCCTCGCTCCCTCTACTGTGCCGTAGCCGCGGATGACACGGACGGACTTGCGCCAACTTCGAGGCCGTACAGCTGCGCGGCGTTGCGCCAGCACAACTTGTCGCGCTGCTCGGTGCTGTATGAGCTCGGCACCGACAGTTCGTTGAGTTGCCAGTGCGGATAGCTCGACCCGTACATCACCATGTCGTCCTTGCCGGTGAACCCGGCCCATTCGCCGGCGAAGTCGACGTCACCGGGGCCGTCCAGGCTGCCCTGGATGAAGTAGACGTGGCCGGGCAGGTAGTCGCTGGGCATCCTCGGCGCCCACGGCGTCTGCTCAAGATGCGGCCTGCCGAAGCAGTCCATCCGCCAGATGAACGGGGTCAGCATGTCCGCGGCACCGTCGGCCCAGACGAACTTCAGGTCGGGCGTCCTCTCGAATACCCCCTCGGCGATCATGTTCATCAGGTGGTAGAGGAAGTTCAGTGCCGTGAACCCGACGAACTGTTCGTAGGTACGCGTCAGCCCGTTCGGGGTCGGGGGCAGCATGACCCCCGAGCCGACCTCGAAATGCACCGCGACGGGCCAGCCGGCGTCGACGGCGGCCTCCCACAACGGCCAGAACTGCGGCTTGCCGTACAACTCGCGTGACTGCAGCGGAATGCCGAGCTGCACGATGCGCGGATGGCCGCGGTACTTGTCTATCTCGCGCAGTGCCCCGGCGATGTCGTCGGGATTGACCCGCAGCGTGCCGCGGAAGCGCTCGCCGAACTCGGGGTGGTCCAGCCAGCGCGTCACCATCATCTCGTTGTGCGCCGAGGCGATCGCGGTGCCGAGGTGCCGGTCGGGCATGATGCCCCGCGTCATCGGGTGCAGGATCGCGATGTCGACACCGCGGTCGGTGAACAGGTGCTTGGCCACCAGCGCCGGGTCGGATCCGGGGTATTGCCCCTCCGGGCCTTCGGTGCGGTCGGCGTACTCGCCGCCGGGCGCGCCGTACCAGTCCATTTCGTAGTCCGGAAACCCACGGCTGCGGAACGGTTCGCGCAAGAAATTCTTCCGGAGGTCCTGGTTGGACTGGCAGAAGATGTGCACGCTGGCATCGACAACAGGGATGCTGACCGGATCTGTTGGGTCGACACCCGTCCCGTCGGTGAATTCCTTCACGCAGCTTTGTCCTTTGCTCTCGCGCGGCCGGACACACGACCGTCGACTGTCTCAGTGTAGATCGTTGTTCTTCTTTATCAAGAATTCTGTTCTCCAGCAGGGCGCTTAACATCGGCGCAGGTAGAGCGACCTGCTGGACGGCTGCACGGCAGATTGTCGGCGAAAATGCCTACGCGTTTGGCGAGAACGCCGACACCAGAAGCGAGAATGTTATTCTCGCTTGCACGGCGGTCACCAGGAGGCGTACGACGTGTTACTCGAGTTCGATGCTGATCAGCGGTTGTGGCAGGAGACCGTGCGCGACGCGGTGTCCAAGCAGTGCCCGGCGTCGCTGATCCGGGATATCGCCGAGAACGGCGTCGACCCGACCCCGCTGTGGAACGCCTATCTCGACGCCGGATGGACCGAGCTGACCGATCCGGAGAATGCCGTCGAGCTCGCGATCGTGCTCGAAGAGTTGGGCCGCGCGACCGACCCGACGCCGTTCCTGGCGACACTGAGTCAGTTCGCTCCGCTGGTCGGTGACCGGTTCGATTCGAACGGCTCCGGCGCCGCGGTGTACTCGGGGGTGTCGGCGATCCGCGACGCCGACGGCTGGGTGCTCACCGGCACCGACCGCTTCGTCCTCGACGGCGACCGCGCCGAGCGTTTCGCGGTGGTGACCCCGGCAGGCGTCTTCGTGGTAGGGCGCTCCGACGCCGTCACCCGCCGTGTCGACATTTTCGACCCGGTGTTGCACGTCGCGGAGGTGTCGTTCCCCGCCGTCCACGTCGCCGAATCCGACCGACTGTCCGCCGACACCGAGCGTGCCTACCATGTCGCGCTGATGGGTATGGCGATCACGATGGTCGGTGCCTGCCAGCGCATCCTGGATCTGGTGCTCGAACACGCCAAGAGTCGCCAGCAGTTCGGCGTCGCGATCGGCACGTTCCAGGCCGTGCAGCACAAGGCCACCGACATGTTCGTCGCGATCGAGCGGGCCAGGGCGCTGTCCTACTTCGCGGCGCTGACCATCGCCGCCGACGATCCGCGCCGGCGGTTGGCCGCCGCGATGGCGAAGGCCTCGGCGGGGGAGTGCCAGTCGTTGGTGTTCAAGCACGGCATCCAGCTTTTCGGGGCGATGGGCTTCACCTGGGAGAACGATGTGCAATTCGCGTTGAAGCGAGCCAAAGCCGGCGAGCTGCTGCTCGGCGGAGCCGCGGAGCATCGGGCGATGATCGCGGAGGAATACGGGAGGGACATCTGATGCAGCTCGCTTTCGATTCCGACGTCGAGGAGTTCCGCGCCGAGTTCTCCGCGTTCCTCGACGAGCACACCCCTTCTGCGGCGCAGACTCTGGAGCGCCCTCGCTCGGTGTCGCACATGCCGCAGTGGGCGCGTGACTGGCAGCGGCTGCTGTTCGACAACGGCTGGTTGTTGCCGGCCCAGCCGCCGGAGTTCGGTGGCCGCAACGCCAACGTGCTGCAGACGTTCGTGCACGCCGAGGAACTGTGCCGGCGCCGGATCTACCACAGCTTCAACCCGCAGGGCGTCAACATCATCGCCGCGTCACTGCTGACGTTCGGGACCGATGAACAGAAGCATCAGTGGGCTGTCCCCGTTCTGCGCGGCGAGCGCACGGCGTCGCTGGGCATGAGCGAACCGAGCGCGGGATCCGATCTGGCGTCATTGCGCACCAAAGCGGTCCGAGATGGTGACCACTTCGTCGTCAACGGTCAGAAGGTGTGGACGTCCGGCGCCCACGACGCGGACTTCCTGTTGACGTTCGTGCGCACCGACCCGGATGCGCCGAAGCACAAGGGAATCAGCGTGCTG
Source organism: Mycolicibacterium parafortuitum (assembly GCF_010725485.1). NCBI lineage: Bacteria > Bacillati > Actinomycetota > Actinomycetes > Mycobacteriales > Mycobacteriaceae > Mycobacterium > Mycolicibacterium parafortuitum. The sequence continues at coordinate 3,254,382 of NZ_AP022598.1, forward strand.
CTGATCCCGACGGCCCTCGACGGCGTGGTGTGCCGACCGTTCGCCGACATGACCGGCATCGACAACCTGGACTTCAACGAGGTGTTCTTCACCGACGTGCGGGTGCCCGCCGAGAACTTGGTCGGCCCGCTCAACGGCGGATGGGGCGTGGCGAACGGCTCCCTGGGCCACGAGCGGACGATGATGTGGTTGGGCTTCGCCGACCGAATCGCCAACTGCATAGCCGATTTCCGGCCCAAGGATGCCCTGCAGCGCGACGCGCTGGCGAGCAGCATCATGGACTACGAGGCGCTGCGGTTGCTCGGATCGGTCGGTATCGCGAAGGCGGCGCGCGGCGAGGTCGACGTGGCGTCGGTGTCGATCCCGAAACTGCTCGGCGCCGAAGCCGAACAGCGCATCGAAGGCCTTGCGCTGGAGGCGGCCGGACCCGATGGGTTGGTGCACCCCGCGACATCCGGTCCGTACGAGCACATGAACCTCGACCACTACTTCGCGAGCTGGTTCGAGCGCTACTGCCGCAGCTTTGGCGGCACCATCGCCGGCGGAACCTCGGAGATCCAGCGCAACATCATCGCCCAGCAGGTGCTCGGCCTGCCCCGGCGGTGACGGACGGTTGCGGCCGGTGATGGCATGGCGATGAAGGTTCAGCCCGCGGCGTTCCTGCGCACGACGTTGCCGATCGACCTGGGGCAGCTCGCCGAGCTCGACGCCGGGCGCTACCATTCGATCTGGCTGCCCGATCACATGGTGAGCTTCTGGCCGGACTCGATCTGGTCGCCGGAGTTCACCGACCTGGCCGTCGCGTCGCCGTCGCCGCACCGTCATCTCGATGCGATGGCAGTGGCCGCGGCCGCCGCGGTGCTGACCGCGAACGTGCCGCTGGCAACCAGCGTCGTCGACACCGTGCGGCGCCATCCGGCGTCGCTGGCGCAGAGCGCGCTGACCATCGACCACCTGTCCAAGGGGCGGTTCATCCTCGGGCTGGGCAGCGGTGAGAGCGAGAACATCGAGCCCTACGGCTTCGACTTCAGCTATCCGGTCGGCAGATTCGAGGAGGCTCTGCACGTCATCCGGCTGCTGTGGGACAGCGACGGGCCCGTCGATTTCGACGGCCGCTTTTACCGGCTGCAGCACGCCCGACTCGACACCGAGCCCTACGCCGGTCGGTTCCCGCCGATCTGGATCGGTGCCAGCGGGCCCCGCGCACTCGACATCACCGGGCGCTACGCCGATGGTTGGTGGCCCGCCGGGGCATGGTCACCGGAGGACTACGCCGAGAAGCTGGCGCGGGTGCACGCGTCGGCGGAGCGGGCCGGTCGTGACCCGTCGGCGATCACGCCGTGTTTCATCCAGGTCTGCCTGATGGGTCGCGACGACGCCGCCCTTGCCGAGATCCTGCGCGCTCCGCTGGTGAAGTCGTTCCTACTGCAGGTATCGGCAGAGCTGTTGTCCACGTTCGGCTTCGAGCATCCGATGGGGCCCGACTGGGGCGGTTTCCACGACATCGATCCAAGTGTGCTGACCCGCGAACGCATCGTCGACTTCCTCGACCGCGTCGAGCCGGAGATGATCCTGGCGGTGGTGCCGCACGGCACCCCGAAGCAGGTGGCGCGCGTCATCAAGGAGTATGTCGATGCGGGACTGCGGGTTCCGAAGATCCTGGACTACGGGGGTATGGCGGGGCTCGACTTCGCGAAGGCGTCGGCGCAGCATGTGCGGGAGGCGGAGGACGAGCTGATGAGCCTGTGCGGAGCACGCGAATGACAGCCTGTGCGGAGCACGCGAATGACAGCCTGTGCGGAGCACGCGAATGACACGGCCGTATGAGTGAGAAGCTCGACGCCGCGGCATTGCTCGCACGGGCCGAGGCAGATACGGGATTGCGCGATTACGGCGATCCGACGCTGCCGGACCGGTTCGCGATCGCCGTCGACCTGATCAACGGGCAGGAAATGACCCCGGACGGTCACCGGCAGGCCGCCGAGGTGTGCCACTGGTTGCTGACCAGTCGGCTGGAGTTCTTCGCCGACCGGGACCGTCATCCGGTCGCTGACGAGGTAATCGAAGCCCCGATGTTCGTCACCGGTGAACCGCGGTCGGGGACGACGCTGATGCACGCGTTGATGAGCGTCGACCCGGACGCGAGGGCGCTGCGGTTCTGGGAGGTGATGTACCCGTCCCCTCCGCCCGGCCTCGCCGGTGGCGAGGATCCGCGCCGGGCGCGCGCTGATCGCGATTGGCGCGAGATCAATGCCAAGGCGCCGAAATGGCTGCACTCCCATCCCTACAACGACATGCTCGGGGACGGCCTTCCCGAGGACGAGCGCACCTGGGCGTTCGACTTCCGGGTGATGACGCCGACGGCGTGGTGGCGGGTGCCGATGCAGACCGTGGTCGGCGGACTGCCGACCGACGCGGCGGCCCAGTACCGGATTCACCGGGCGATGCTGCAACAGCTCCAGTACGCGCGGCCGCGTAAGCACTGGGTCTTGAAGGGCTTCCACGGTTTTCGTCTCGCCGAGCTGTTCGACGCGTACCCCGACGCGACGCTGCTCTGGTTGCATCGCGAACCCGTCCAGGTGGCGGCCTCGCGGACCATGATGATGGCCGACATCCTCGACGGTCTGGTCGGTCCGGTGGATCTGCATGCGGCCACCCGGACGCACCTGGATCTGACCCGTGCCAGTATCGCGAATACGATGACCAACCCGATGGTGGACGATCCGCGCATCCGGCACGTCCGCTATACGGACTTCGTCGCCGACCCGGTAGGCACCGTGGGCGACTACTACGCGTTCGCCGGACGGACACTGACCGCGGCCGCGCAAGCCCGGATGCGCGATTACCTCGCCGCCAACAAGGGCGACCGGCATGGCAAATTCCGCTACTCCACGACCCTGCTGACCGACATCGGGGAGGATCTCGCGGCGCTGCATGAGGAGTTCCGCCCGTTCCGGGAGAGGTTCGGCGTCGAGATCGAGAATCGCGGCTGAGGTGACCGGCATCGATCAGCGACTGTCTGTGCACTCCGTGACCTTCCACGGAGCGACGCTGCGCGAGTACAGCTCGCGATGGGATTCGCTCGGTGTCCGGCGGCTCAGCCTGATCGACGCGCAGCTGGCAGACCCCGCGCTCGCGGATGTCGTTGCCGCCGGCGGCTACTCGGTGGAGTCCGTGTTCCACCTGTTCTCGTCCACCGACGGGCTGCGGCGGGTGATCGCGTCGGCGGCAACCGTCGGCGCCCGGGTGGTCTACATGCTGACCGGCGGGCGGGGCGAGCGCAGCTGGGAGGACGCCGCCGGAGTGTTCTGTGACGCGGTGTATCCGTGCCTCGACGAGGCGCGCCAGGCCGGGGTGGCTCTGGCCATCGAGAACGCCTCCGGCCTCTACGCCGACATCCACATCGCCCACACGCTGGCCGACACCATCGAGCTCGCCGAATCGGCGGGCCTGGGCATCTGCATCGACCTGTTCCACTGTTGGACGGAGGCGCACCTGAACACGTTGTTGGACCGCGCACTGCCGCGCACGGAATTGATCCAGCTCAGCGACTACGTACTCGGCGACAGGGCACTGCCCGCGCGCGCCGTGCCCGGCGACGGTGCCATACCGCTGGAGTCGTTGCTCGCCCATGCACTCGGCGGCGGCTATCGGTACGGATTCGACCTGGAGCTGATCGGTCCCCGTATCGCCGAGGAGGGGGCGCTACCGGCGGCGCAGCGGGCCTGCGCACGGGTCACCGAAGTTCTGTCCCGCATGGAGGAGCGGTAGCGATGGCATACGGCGACGGCCAGGACGACGCGGCGCTGCGGCGGGCCTGGGAGACGTTCTGCTACCGGGTGAAATCGGCCGGGCTGCAGATCTTCAAGGAACACAATCCCGGATCGGAGATCCATCGTGTCGACGCGCTGCGCTTTCTGACCCAGAATCTGGGGCAGGCCTTCGATCTCGCGCTGGAGACCCGCGACAGCCGGTATCCGAGCCTGCACCCGTTCTGCGGGCCGACCCGAAAGCTCGGCGGGGACTGCGCCGACTTCACGTATCAGCAGGCATGGATCGACGGGCAGTCGACCTACCGAATCGTGGGGGAGCGCGGCAGCGCGCGCTTCTTCAACATCACCGTGCAGGGTGCCCGACCCGAGGGCCCGGACGTCCTACATGAGCCGTTCGGCGATGTGCCGCAGGCCAATCTGTCCGGTGCGCAGCTACGCACCGGCGGGGACGGCAGCTTCGAAGTCTACGTCGGAGGCCCGCCGCGCGACGAGAACTGGCTGTCGACTACCGTGGAATCGCGAAAACTGTTCGTGCGACAGGGGTTCGACTCGTGGGACGAAGTCCCGGCCCGATTGCGGATCGAGCGTGTCGATATGGCGTCGCCGAAACCGATGACCACCGCGGCGGAGATGGTCGCCGCGATCGAGTGGGCCGGTGGATTTCTCACCGGCGTGATGGCCGACTGGCCGGAGTTCCCGTTCACCCACGGAGGGGTCGACGCGGGACGGCCGAACGAGTTCCCCGACGTCGTCGACGGCGACGGCGATGCGAAGCGGGGACGGTCGGCGGTGAATATGCACTGGGCCCTCGGTCCCGACGAAGCCCTGGTCATCGAGTTCGACTCCCACGAGGGGCTGTGGTCGTTGACGAACATGGGTGTGTTCTTCAACAGCATGGACTACCTCTATCGCCCGGTCAGCTACACGCCGAGCCGGACGTGCGTCGACGCCGACGGAAAGATCCGGCTGGTGCTGGCGCACCGGGACCCGGGCGTCCACAACTGGATCGACAGCCAGGGTTTCGAGCGCGGCAACATCACCTACCGCCACATGCTCGAGGGTTCGCCGGCGAAGTTGCGTACCGCAGTCGTCAAGCACGCGGATCTGGGTGCGGCGCTGCCCTCCGACACCGCGACCGTCACTGCCGAGGAACGCACGGCGCAGATGTGGCTGAGGTTCAACGCGATCCGGCGACGCTACTCGCTGCTCTGAACGGCGACGAGGGTTCGCCGGATGTACGCCGACGACGGCGAGTCGCCGGGCAGACACGCGCGCTCGCGGGGCCAGGCGACCCCTAGAGTTGCTGGAGCTTGAACGTCCAGAACTGGCTTCCGGGTGGGCCGTTGAAGCAGCCGACGTCGTACTTCGAGTCGATGGTGCCCAGCAGCGTCACGGCGTCCCAGGAGTAGGTCTCGCGGGTCGGCATCACATGCCCGGGGCACTGCAGGCCGTCGCGCACGTCCACGGTGAACGTGTAGCGCCCGTCGACCAGCCAGGCCTTGCTCTCGTAGTAGTCATAGAACTTCAGCCGGGGCCGGGCAGCGACGTTGACGCAGTCCGGGCTCTTCTCCGGGATGCACAAGGTGACAAACCAGAACCACGACGCGCGGTTGTACCGGTTGGTCAGCAGGTCGTAATTGGCCAGCTGCATCCCCGCCTGCGACGGCGGCGCCAGGAACGTCGCGACCGCCATCAGCGTGGCCGCCACGGCACCGATCCTGCTGAGCCTCATCGCTTCGCCTCCCATACTCTCGCCGCTACATGCAACCACCTCGCCGTGATCCGCGGGGTGAGATCGGCGCACACTAGTCGATGACGGCGCGTTCCTTGCGTTCGGTGATGGGCCGTGCCAGCTCCTGCTCATCGCAGATCCGCTGCAGCTTCACCAGCGTCTCGTCCAGTCCGGGGCCCAGCGGCTTTCTCGGCGTGAACGTGGCGGGAAGATTACGCATCCCCTGGATCACGCCGATCGTGTCGTAGTGCACGGTGCCCTCGGGATCGCATACGTAGTCGGGCATCCGGTCGAGCACCGCGGTCAGCATCGACTTGAAGACCGTGCGGGCCACGTTGGATCCGACGCACCGATGCACGCCGATTCCGAAGCTGAAGTGACGATTGCCCTTTCGGTCCAGCACGACCTCGTTGGGCCGCTCGAAGACGGCAGGGTCGCGGTTGGCCATCGCCCAGGACAACCACAGCCGCTCGAACTTCTTGAACTGGTGGCCCGCGACCTCCACGTCCTCGGCGAAGGTGCGCCCGTCGCCGGGTGCCGGCGTGAAGAAGCGCAGGAACTCCTCGGTGGCCGGAGCCAGCAGGGCGTCGCGTTCGCGGGACAGACGTTCGCGCTCGGCGGGATGCTCGCCGAGCCACTCCAGCGCGTGCGCGGTCAACGCGGTGGTGGTGTCGAAACCACCGCCGATGATCAGACCCAGGTTGCCGAGGATCTCCATGTCGGGGGCGGGCTCCCCGTCGATGCGCAACTGCAACAACGCGTTAACCAGACCCGGGCGCGGATTCTCGCGGATCTCCATCATGTTGTTGATGAGATCGATGCCCATCTCACGATGCTGCTCGTTGATCTTCTCGCGTTCCGGGGCGTGCTCGGGGGTGTACACCGAGGCGTGCGTGGGCTCGCTGTAGACGTTCCATTTGTCGAGCTTGATGCCCATCATCGCCAGTGTGAACACGGCGGGCACCACGTTGGCGAGGTGATCGACGAAGTCGATCTTTCCCGACTCGATGTGTTCGTCGAGTGCCGCACGGGTGATCTCGTCGATGAAAGGTTCCCACCGCTTGATCGCCGCGGGGGACAGGTACGGGTTCAGTGCTCCGCGGTAGGCACTGTGCTCCGGTTCGTCCATCTCCAGGATGCCGCCGCGGACCACGGTCGCTCGGCTGGCCTTGGGAATGGTGATGCCCTGAAACGGAGTCTCGCCGGAGATGTCGTGGTGGTTCGACACCGCGGGGCAGCGCGCCAACTCGAAGACGTGCTTGCTGTCGGCAGCCACCCAGTGCCCGTTGTAGACATCCGTCCATGCCATCGGGCACTTGGCCTGCATTTCTTCGGTGATCTTTTCGAACTGCAGCCGGTACTCGGGGGTATGCCGGTCGAAGTGGTAGGTGTTTCGCTTCCGGTTGTCGTCGGCGGTGCCGGTCACGACGTCGTCGACACTCAAGGGTTCACTACTCCTCTATCGAGATGGCCTGTTCGGGGCACGACTGCACCGCCTCACGCACCGCGTCCTCCTGCTCCGGCGCAACGACTTCGTTCACCGGGGATGCAGTCCCGTCGATATCGCTGAGCTCAAAGGCATCCGGGGCGATCATCGAGCACAGCGTGTGGCCCTGGCACCGACCGGAATCGACAAAAACCTTCATGATCTCGCCTCCTGAACCCTGGTCGTCAGACGTGGTAGTCGTACCACTTGAGGTAGCCGCCGGCGTCGACGCGCAGCTGCATTCCGGTGACGTAACGCGCTTCGTCGGAGGCCAGCCACAGCACCGCGTTGCTGATGTCTTCGGGCTCGATGTAGTTGACCTTCATCGCCTGCTGCACACCGAAAACCGGCTCGGCGTCGGCGCGTGTCGGCTTTTCCAGATCAGGGCGGAACGACCTGTACATCGGTTCGCTCTGCAGCATGTCGGTGTTGCAGTTGGTCGGGTGGATGACGTTGGCGCGGATACCGCGCACAGCGAGTTCTGTTGCCAACGCGTGAACGTACTCGGAGATCAGGCGCTTGGAGATCATGTAGCCCATGCCGCCGGGATCGCCGCCGGGGTTGGGCTTGTTGTGCGCGTCCATCAGCGCGGCGGCCGAGGCCGTCGCGATGATCGACGCACCCTCCTTCAGGTGCGGCAGCGCGACCTGAATGGCGTTGATGGTGCCGACGAAGTTGGTGTTGATGCCGTCGGTCCAGGCCTGCATCGCGGGTTGACCTTTCATCGCGGCGATACCAGCCTGCGCCACGACGATGTCGACCTTGCCGAACTCTGCGAGCCCCGCCTCCAGCGCTGCGCGCAGTTCTGCCTCGTTGCGCACGTCGGCTTGGGCGGTCACGATGCGCTGACCGGTCTTCTCGACGAAGTTCTTGGTCTCCTCGAGATCCTCCGGTGTGGCCATCGGGTAGCCCACCGTCTCGTAGTTTCTGCAGATGTCGACGGCGATGATGTCGGCACCTTCTTCGGCGAGCCGGACCGCGTGGCTGCGGCCCTGGCCGCGTGCCGCGCCGGTGATGAAGGCGACCTTGCCTTGAACCCGTCCCATTGACACTCGTCCTTTCGCTGAAATCTGTTGGCTTGTCAGGTGTTCCGGCCGCCGTTGACGCCGAGGATCTGACCGGTGATGTAGCCGGCCTCTTCGGAGATGAAGAATGCGCACGCGGCGGCGATGTCCTCGGGGAGGCCCATCCGGCGCACGGGGGTCTGCTGGATCTGCTTTTCGGTGTCGCCGAGAAAGCCGCGCTGTTCGGCTTTGCGCAACATCGGGGTGTCGATGAAGCCGGGCGGCACCGCATTGACGGTGATGCCTTGCGGGCCGTACTCCAGGGCCAGCGACTTGGTGAGCCCGTTGACCGCCGACTTCGCGGCGACATATGGCGACATGAACGGCTGCCCGGAGTGAGTGCTCGACGAGGAGATGTTGACGATGCGGCCCCAGCCGGCCTCGATCATGTCGGGCAGCACGGCCTGCGTGCAGTGGAAGACTCCGTTGAGGTTGACGTCGACGACCTTCTGCCATTCGTCGAAGGACAGGTCGAGGAACTTCTTGAAACGGTCCAGCCCGGCGGCGTTCACCAGCACGGTGACCGGTCCCAGCTCGGCGCGAATCTCGGCCAGCGCCCCGTCGACGGCCGCGCGATCGGTGACATCGGCGGCGTAGGAGAACTTCGCCTCACCGGGATTGAGGTCGATGATCGCCACCTGCAGACCGTCCGCACGCAGACGGTCGGCGACCGCGGCGCCGATACCCGAAGCGCCTCCGGTCACTACTGCGTTCTTCACGCGGCCCTCAGTAGTCAAGAATCATCCTTCCGAATATGAGAACCGTACTCTCGCATTATGTGAGACCGCAAGACAAGAGCGGTGGCGTGTTCGCACTGGTGAGACGTCTAGTGCGGGATTGTCGCACCGTTTCCTGCAGGCAGCGGGGGTTCTCGTCATTTTCTTGAGTTCTCATCGTACGAATGTATGATTCGCCGGTGATGAGAATGGAATTTCCGTCACATCCAGACACTTTCCACCGGTGACGTCACAGCTCGAGGAGGACGATGCAGGAAACAGCCACGATCTCGGGTGACAGCGGCGGCGCTCAGGCAGACGACCACGCTGCCCGACGCCGCCTCCTCATCGGAGGGCGACTCGTCGAGAGCGAGCGGACGTTTCCTTCGCTGAATCCGGCCACCGGTGAGGTGCTCGGGTACGCACCCGATGCCCGCGTCGCCGACGCGGAGGCCGCGGTCGCGGCGGCACGTGCGGCGTTCGACGCGGGGCACTGGGCCACCGACACCGCGTTGCGGATCCGTTGCCTGGAGCAGTTCCATGCCGCTCTGATCGAGCACCGTGACGAGCTCGCCGAACTGACCATCGCCGAAGTCGGCGCCACCCCGGCGCTGTGCCAGGGCGCGCAGTTGGACCAGCCGATCGCGATCGTGCGGTACTACGCCGAGCTGTTGAAGACCTATCCGCTGACCGAGGACCTCGGCAATATCGAGAGCCGCGGCATGCAGCACCACCGCTGGGTCGAGAAGGAGGCCGCGGGCGTCGTCGCTGCGATCATCGCCTACAACTACCCGAATCAGTTGGCCTTGGCCAAGCTGGCGCCGGCACTGGCTGCGGGCTGCACCGTGGTACTCAAGTCGGCTCCTGACACCCCGCTCATCACGCTGGCGCTCGGCGAGCTGATCGCCAATCACACCGACATCCCGCCCGGCGTGGTCAACGTGCTCTCCGGCGCCGATCCGGCCGTCGGCGCGGCGCTGACCACCAGCCCCGACGTCGACATGGTCACCTTCACCGGATCGACCCCGACCGGGCGCGCGATCATGGCCGCCGCCAGCGCAACGCTGAAGAAGGTCTTCCTCGAACTCGGCGGCAAGTCGGCGGCCATCGTCCTCGACGACGCCGACTTCAACACCGCGGCACTGTTTTCCGCGTTCAGCATGGTCACCCACGCCGGGCAGGGCTGTGCGCTGACCTCGCGGCTACTGGTGCCGCGCAAGCACAAGGACGAGATCGTCGAGCTGATCAAGAACAACTTCGGGCTGGTCCGGCTTGGAAACCCGGCGGATCCGTCGACTTACATGGGTCCGCTGATCAGCGAGAAGCAGCGCGACAAGGTCGACGGCATGGTGCAGCGCGCGGTGGCTGCCGGCGCCACATTGGTCACCGGCGGCGAGAAGGTCGACCCGGGCTACTTCTATACGCCGACCCTGTTGGCCGACGTCGACCCCGACAGCGAAATCGCCCAGGAGGAGGTGTTCGGCCCGGTGCTGGCCGTCATCGCCTACGAGGACGACGACGACGCGGTGCGCATCGCGAACAACTCCATCTACGGGCTGTCCGGTGCGGTGTTCGGCAGCCAGGAGCGTGCGCTGGCGGTGGCCCGGCGCATCCGCACCGGCACGTTCTCGATCAACGGCGGCAACTACTTCAGCCCCGACAGCCCGTTCGGCGGCTTCAAACAGTCTGGCATCGGCAGGGAAATGGGCAGGGCCGGCCTGGAGGAGTTCTTGGAATCGAAGACGTTCGCAACGGTGGTGGGACAAGCATGAAGCCATTGGACGGTATCCGGGTGCTTGAGGTCGCGATGTACGGCTTCGTCCCGTCGGCGGGCGCGGTGCTCGCCGAATGGGGCGCCGACGTCGTCAAGGTCGAGCACGCCGTCACCGGCGACCCGCAGCGCGGCCTGCGCCAGACCGGCCTGTTGCGGGTGGAGGGCGACCCGAATCCGAACATCGAGCACGCCAACCGCCTCAAGCGCAGCATCGGCCTGGACATGACGGTCCCGGAGGGCAAAGAGGTGCTGCTGGAACTGGCGCGTCGCTCCGACGTGTTCCTGACCAGCTTCCTGCCCGGGCACCGGCAGAAGTTCGGGATCGACGTCGACGACATCCGAGCCGTCAACCCGAAGATCATCTATGCCCGTGGTAGCGCGCTCGGACCGCGCGGCACGGAGGCGGTCAAAGGGGGCTACGACATGACCGCGTTCTGGTGCCGGGCCGGCACCGCCGCCACGATCACGCCGCCGGGCACCCCGGGCATGGTCGGCCCGCCGGGACCGGCCTACGGCGACACCATCTCCGGCACCAACCTCGCCGGCGGCATCGCCGCGGCGCTGCTCAAACGGGAACGCACCGGGGAACCGTCGGTCGTCGACGTGTCTCTGCTCGGCAGCGGACTGTGGGCGATGGGCCACACCGTGGCGCTGACCAAGCATCTCGGCGAGCGCATGGAGGCGTTCCCGCCGGGTGTGCACGGATCGCCGATCAATCCGCTCGTCGGGCTGTACGCGACGGCCGACGACCGCTACATCTCGTTCGTGATGATGCAGCCGACCAAGTTCTGGGCCGACGTCTGCAAGCACATGGACCTCGACGAGCTCGCCGACGACCCGCGGTTCGCGACCGCCGAATCCATCGCCGAGAACACCGCCACCGGAGTCGAGATCCTGTCCGAGGCGATGGGCAAGCGCACGCTCAGCGAGTGGAGTGAGCGGTTCGCGACGCTGGCCGGGCCGTGGGCCCCGGTGCAGGACACGCTGCAGGCCGCCGAGGACGCCCAGGTGCGCGCCAACGAATACCTGGTCCAGGCAGGCGAACTCGAGCTGGTGTCCAACCCGGTGCAGTTCGACGTCGCCGCGCCCGTGTCGGGCCCGGCGCCCGGATTCGCCGAGCAGACCGACGACATCCTCGTCGAACTCGGCCTGGACTGGGACCGCATCATCGAGCTCAAGACCGCCGGCGCGGTCACCTGACCGTCCACGGTCGAGATCTGGAGAACTGTCAATGCCCTACGTCGCGTCCGTCGGCACGTACCTCCCGTGCTGGGGTTCGGCCGTTCACCGGGTCGCCGGCGACGACGAGGACGCCGTCACGATGGCGATCGAGGCGGGCAGGGCAGCGCTGACCGAAGGCGGCGCGGTCGAGCGGGTGGTGCTGGTCAGTCGCGACCTGCCGCTGCTGGAAAGCAGCAATGCCGCAGTGCTCCTTGCCGGGCTCGGACTCGACCCGGAGCTGGAGGTCGACGAACGTCTGGGGGGCGCGCCGGCCACCGTCGACGCCCTCAGCTCGGCGCGTCCGCGCACGCTGATCATCGGTGCCGACCTGGCGCCCGCCGGGGCGGCCGCGATCCTGACCGCCGAGCGGGGTCTGCAGGTGCGGACCGCCGCCCGTGTCGCGCGCAGTCTTCCGGTGCGCACCCGCAACGCCACCGGCGATGTGCACGACTACGGCGACCCGCGGCTGCTGCACGAGCGCGGGTTGATCGCCTCGCTGGCCGCGGCGTGGCTGGACACCCCGGTGGCGATCGCCGGCGTCGACCACGCGCGAGCGGTCGAACTGTGCCTGCCCGGACCGCCGGTGCTGCCGACCACCGGCGCCAGTGCGAGCCTGTTCGCGCTGGCCGGCCTCGCCGAGCAGGGTCAAGCAGGCCCACTGGTGGCCGTCGAGCAGGCCATTCTGTCCGGTATCAGCGTCGGCGGCGGCACCGCCCGAATCCACCGGCGGGAGCCGTTGCCACAGTCCCAACTCGAAGGCGGCCAGGTGTCGGGCGCGGAGATCCCGATCTCGCTGGCCGCCTACGAGCGGGCGTTCGAGGCGAAAGTGCGTTGGGAGGCGGGGCGATTCGCAGGGTCCGGTGAGCTGGACTTTCCCCCGCGCTACCGGGTGGGCGACAACGGGGCGCTGGCCACCGATTACGAGCTCGTGCCGCTGCCGCGCACCGGCACCGTCTACACCGAGACCACGGTGAACATCCCGGTGCCCGGGCTGCGCACGCCGTATTCGCTGGTCATCGTCGAGCTCGACGGTGTCGGGGTGCGTGCGCTGGTGAAGGTCACCGGCGCCACGCCGGGGGCCGTCGACATCGGTGACCGCGGCCGGCTGGCGTTGCGCCGGGTGGCAGTGCGCTCCGGGGTACCCGACTACGGCTATGCGTTCGAGCCGGATCGGGGTGCGGCGTGAGACGCGTCGCGATCGTCGGGGCGGGAATGACGCCGTTCGCCGAGCATTTCGCGCTGGGCATCAAAGACCTGCTGCCGATGGCTTTCTCGGAATGCGCGGCCACGGTCGACAAGGGCCTGGCCAAAAGTGACCTGCAGGCCGCGTGGTTCGGTGCGATGGGCACCGCCGACGGATTCCCGTCCGGAATCCTCGCCGACACCCTCGGTCTGCCCGACCTGCCGGTCACCCGGGTCGAGAACTCCTGTGCGACCGGGCATGACGCGATCCGCAACGCGTTGTTCGGGGTCGCGTCCGGCGCGTTCGACGTCGCTCTGGTCGTCGGTGCGGATAAGCTGCGCGACACCACATCCGCGGACATGCTCTGGGAGTGGGAGGCCATGGCACGCGATATGGCCTGGGATTACCCCCTTGGTTTGGTGGCTCCCGCCGGATTCGCCTTACATGTTCGTCGATATCTCCACGAATCTCCGGCAACTGAAGAACACTTAGCCATGGTGGCGGTCAAGAACCACCGCCACGGAGTGAACAACCCCAAAGCGCGGCTGCGCTTCGAGATCACGATGGAGCAGGCCCTGAACGCACCAACGGTGGTGACCCCGTTCCGGATGTATGACTGCGCGCCGCAGAGTGACGGTGCCGCAGCGCTTGTGATCGCCGCGGAAGAGGTCGTCGACCGGTTCACCGACCGGCCGGTCTGGATCCGCGGGGTCGGGCTGGGACTGGATTCGGTGATGCACCAGCACAAGCCGGACATGACCACGTTCCCGGCCACCACGAGGGCGGCGAAGCAGGCGTTTTCGATGGCGGGCCTGACCCCGTCGGACGTCGACGTCGCCGAGGTGCACGACTTCCTGACCGGTATCGAGCTGATGAGCTACGAGGACCTCGGCTTCGCCGAGAGGCTCGGTGGCTACAAACTTCTGGAGGCCGAGGTGACCAGCGTCGGAGGAGCCCTGCCGGTGAACCCCAGCGGCGGGCTCAAAGCCAAGGGTCATCCGCCGGGCGCCACCGGGGTCGCCCAGTGCGTCGAGTTGTTCGCACAGCTGCGCGGCGAGGCGGTCAACCAGGTCGACGGCGCACGAATCGGTCTCGCGCACAATATCGGCGGCCCGACGGCCGTCTCGGCGGTGACGCTGCTGGAGGGTCCCGATGGCCGTTAAAGGACCGGAACGATGGACGACCGGGATCTCGCTTCCCAACGGTCTGTCCGGTGCGATGCAGGCCGTCGGCGGGTTTTTCTCGATGGCGTTGGACGCGGTGCGCTATGTGTTCGTTCGGCCGTTCCAGTGGCGGGAGTTCCTGGAGCAGTGCTGGTTTGTGGCGAAGGTGTCGATGGCCCCGACGCTGCTGGTGGCGATCCCGTTCACCGTGCTGGTGTCGTTCACGCTGAACATCCTGCTGCGTGAGCTCGGTGCGGCGGATCTGTCCGGGGCGGGCGCGGCGTTCGGCGCGGTGACCCAGGTGGGCCCGCTGGTGACGGTGCTGATCGTCGCCGGCGCGGGCGCCACGGCCATGTGCGCCGATCTTGGATCGCGCACCATCCGGGAGGAGATCGACGCGATGGAGGTGCTGGGCATCAACCCGGTCCAGCGCCTCGTGACACCCAGGATGCTCGCCGCGGGATTGGTCGCGCTGCTGCTCAACAGCCTGGTGGTGATCATCGGCATCCTGGGCGGCTACTTCTTCTCGGTCTTCGTCCAGGACGTCAACCCGGGCGCGTTCGCCGCGGGCATCACGCTGCTGACCGGGGTGCCCGAGGTGATCATCTCGTGCATCAAGGCCGCGCTGTTCGGTCTGATCGCCGGACTGGTGGCGTGCTATCGCGGCCTGACCATCACCGGCGGCGGCGCCAAGGCGGTCGGGAACGCGGTCAACGAGACGGTCGTGTACGCCTTCATGGCGCTGTTCGTGATCAACGTGGTCGTCACGGCCATCGGTATCCGGATGACGACGGGCTAAGGGATCGATATGGGTACTTCAGCAGTCATCCGGTCGCGGTTCCCGCGGCTGGTCGACCATCTGGGCCGGCCGATCTCGCTGCTCGGCCGCCTCGGCGATCACGTGCTGTTCTACGGCCGCGCGATCGCGGGGGTGCCCCATGCCGCGGTGCACTTCCGCAAGGAGATCATCCGGTTGATCGCCGAGATCTCCATGGGCGCGGGCACGTTGGCGATGATCGGCGGCACCGTGGTGATCGTCGGCTTTCTGACCCTGGCCGCCGGCGGCACGCTGGCGATCCAGGGCTACAGCTCGCTGGGCAACATCGGCATCGAAGCGCTGACCGGGTTCTTGGCCGCGTTCATCAACGTGCGCATCGCCGCACCGGTGGTCGCCGGGATCGGGCTGGCGGCGACGTTCGGCGCCGGGGTGACCGCGCAGTTGGGCGCGATGCGGATCAACGAGGAGATCGACGCGCTGGAGTCGATGGGGATCCGCCCGGTCGAATACCTGGTGTCGACACGCATCGTGGCCGGCATGGTCGCGATCACGCCGCTGTACTCGATCGCGGTGATCCTGTCGTTCTTGGCCTCGCAGTTCACCACCGTGGTGTTGTTCGGGCAGTCCGGTGGGCTCTACGACCACTACTTCGACACGTTCTTGAACCCGATCGACCTGTTGTGGTCGTTCCTGCAGGCCGTGCTGATGGCGATCGCGATCCTGCTGGTGCACACCTACTTCGGCTACTTCGCGTCGGGCGGGCCCTCGGGCGTGGGGGCGGCGGTCGGTAACGCGGTGCGCACCTCCCTGGTGGTGGTGGTGTCGGTGACCCTGCTGGTGTCACTGTCGATCTACGGTTCCAACGGCAACTTCAACCTGTCGGGCTAGGGGAGACGAGTTGAGTAAGAACCTGGGACCGGGCCCGCTCCACCGGTCAGAAACGCAAAGCGCCGCAGCACCTCTGGCGGCATCCTCGGGACGGCACTTCGGGGTGTCGAACGCGGTGCGGCCGCTGGCCGGGCTCGGCCTGGTGGTGGCTCTGGTGCTCATCCTTGTGCTGGCGATCGGGTTGTTCGCCGGCAGATTCACCGAAACCGTTCCGGTGACCGTGATCTCCGAACGGGCCGGGCTGGTGATGAACCCCGACGCCAAGGTCAAGATGCGCGGCGTCCAGGTCGGTTCGGTCAAATCGATCGACTACCGGGCGGACGGCACCGCGGCCCTGCAGCTGGACATGGATCCGTCGCAGCTGCACCTGATCCCGGAGAACGTCAATGTCGACATCGCGTCGTCGACCGTGTTCGGCGCGAAGTTCGTCCAGCTCGAAGCGCCCGAGAACCCGACCGGTCAGCTGCGTGCGGGTCAGGTGCTGCGCGGCGAGCACATCACCGTCGAGATCAACACGGTGTTCCAGCAACTCGTGCGGGTGCTCGACGCGGTGGAACCGCAGAAGCTCAACGAGACGCTCGGTGCGTTGTCCCAGGCGTTCAGCGGCCGCGGCGAGAAGTTCGGTCAGACGCTGTCGAATTTCAACGCGCTGTTGGGCAAGCTCGAACCGAGCCTGCCCAACCTGGCCCACGACATCGAGGCCGCCGTCCCCACGCTGGAGGCGTACGGGGACGCGGCGCCCGATCTCGTCTCGACGATCGACAACTTCACGACGCTGGGCAATTCCATCGTCGACGAGCAGGACAACCTGGACCGGTTCCTGGTCAGCTCGATCGGACTGGGCGAGATCGGCAACGAGGTGCTCGGTGAGAACCGGGCAGGTCTGGCCAACGTCGCCGAGGTGCTCGTGCCGACCACCGAGTTGCTGCACGACTACCGAAAGTCCCTGTGGTGCGGGATCGGTGGGCTGGTGCCGTTCGCGACGTCGCCGCCGCAGTTCTCCGGCGTGTTCGTCTCGGCCGGTCTGACGCTCGGTGTGGAGCGCTACCGCTACCCGCGCGACCTTCCGAAGGTCGCCGCATCCAGCGGCGGGCGTGACTACTGCACCGAACTCGGGTTGCCCGAGATGCCCCCCGAGTTCGTGCCGCCGCTGATCGTCGGTGACGTCGGCTCGAATCCGGCGCAGTACGGCAACCAGGGCATCCTGCTGAACTCCGAAGGTCTGAAGAACTGGTTGTTCGGTCCGCTGGACGGCCCGCCGCGCAACTCCGCACAGATCGGACAGCCAGGATGACCCGCTCGACGACGACGCTGATCAAGTTCACCGTCTTCGGCCTGGTGATGGCCGTGCTCACGGCCTTTCTGTTCCTGGTGTTCAGCGACACCAGAACCGGTGCGGCCAACGAGTATTCGGCCGTGTTCAAAGATGCCTCACGGCTGAAGTCCGGAGACACCGTGCGCATCGCGGGCATCCGCGTCGGCACCGTCAAGGGCGTCGAGCTACAGGCCGATCGCAGTGTGCTCGTCACATTCGATGCGGACCGCAACACCAGGCTGACCACCGGCACCAACGCCGCGATTCGCTACCTGAACCTGGTCGGGGACCGTTACCTGGAGCTCGTCGACACCCCCGACTCCAACCAGATCCTGCCGGCGGGAGCCCAGATCCCGAACGAGCGCACCGCGCCCGCACTGGATCTCGACGTGCTGCTGGGCGGATTGCGGCCCGTCATCCAGGGGCTCAACCCCAAGGACGTCAATGCGCTGACGTCTTCGTTGGTGCAGATCCTGCAGGGGCAGGGCGGGACGCTGGATTCGCTGTTCGCCAAGTCGTCGACGTTCACCAACGCGCTGGCCGACAACAACCAGACCATCGAGTCCCTGATCGACGAATTGCGGACCGTGTTGGACACCATCGCCAAGGACGGCGACGAATTCTCCGGCGCGATCGACAAACTGGACCAACTCGTCACCGGTCTGGCTGCCGACCGCGACCCGATCGGTACGGCGATCACCGCGCTGGACAACGGCACCGCGTCGATCGCGGATCTGCTCAGCCGGGGCCGGGCGCCGCTGAACAACACCATCGACGAGCTCAGTCGGCTGGCGCCGCTGGTGGACAACGACCTGGACCGGACCGACGCCACGCTCACACGCCTGCCGGAGGTCTACCGAAAGCTCGCCCGCGTCGGCTCGTACGGCGCGTGGTTCCCGTACTACATCTGCGGGATCTCGTTCCGCGCCAGCGATCTCGAGGGTCGCACCGTGGTCTTCCCCTGGATCAAGCAAGAAGAGGGAAGGTGTGTGGACGAGTAGATGCTGAAATACCGCGGATCCCAACTCGTCAGGGCCGGCTTCATCGGCGTCGTCCTGATCATCCTCGTCATCGCCGTCGGCCTGCAGCCCGAGCGGCTGCTGTCCTGGGCGACGTCGGTGCGCTACCAGGCCATGTTCACCGAGGCCGGCGGGCTGACCGTCGGCAACGACGTCACCGTGTCCGGCATCAAGGTCGGCACCGTGTCTTCGATCGAACTCGACAACGGCGATGCCCTGGTCGGGTTCACCATCGACGGAAAGTACGCCTTGGGGTCGGACACCACCGCCCACATCCGCACCGGAACCCTGCTCGGTGAACGGGTTCTCGCCCTCGACTCCGACGGCAGCGGCACGCTGGACCCGCAGCAGGTCATCCCGACGACCAGGACGTCGTCGCCGTACTCGCTGACCGACGCGGTCGGGGAACTCACGGAGAACACCCGTGACACCGACACCGACCAGCTGAACCAGTCACTCGACGTGCTGTCGCAGACCCTCGACCAGATCGCGCCGCAGCTCGGGCCGACGTTCGACGGGCTGTCGCGGTTGTCGCAGTCGCTGAACAGCCGCAACGAGAGCCTGTCGGAGCTGCTGCGCACCGCCGGCGACGTGACCGGGATCTTCGCCGACCGCAGCGAGCAGGTCAACACGCTGATCCTGAACGCCAACGACCTGGTCGCGGTGCTCAACGAGCGCAGGCGCCAGATCACCAGCCTGCTGGCCAACATCTCGACGGTGTCCCAACAGCTTTCGGCGGTGGTCGCCGACAACGAGGCCGAACTCTCACCGGCGCTGGAGCGGGTCAACAACGTCACGCGGATGCTGGAGCGCCACCGCGACGACCTGGCCAAGATGCTGCCGGGCGCGGCGAAGTACTACCTGACCCAGGGTGAGATTGTTTCCAACGGCGCGTACTACAACGCGCTGGTGCCGAACATCCAGCCCGCCCAGTTGCTGCAGCCGTTCCTCGACTACGCATTCGGATTCCGCAACGGTGTCGACATCGGTCAGCCGCCGGACAACGCGGGCCCGCGCGCGCAGCTCCCGTTCCCTGTCAACAGCCTTCCGCAGCCTGGAGACCTCCCTGATGATGGCAACCCGTAAGCGGGTGGTGGCCGGCACCGCGGTGCTGTTGGCCATCCTCCTCGTCGCCGGCGCGGTGTTCCTCGTCCGGCAGGTGTTCTTCGGGCCGACGACGATCACCGCCTACTTCCCGACCGCGACCGCGATCTACCCGGGCGACGAGGTGCGGGTGTCGGGTGTCGCGGTGGGGACGATCGACAAGATCGAACCCGAGGGCACGCAGACCAAGATGACGTTGAAGGTCGACCGGGGTGTACCGGTGCCGGCCGATGCGAAGGCCGTCATCGTCGCGCAGAACCTCGTCGCGGCCCGGTACGTGCAGCTCACCCCGGCCTATCGAGACGGCGGCGGACCCACCATGGCCGACGGCGACGTGATCCCCGAGGAACGCACGGCCGTTCCGGTCGAATGGGACGAGGTCAAGACCCAGCTGATGCGGCTGTCCGAGGAACTCGGCCCACAAGCCGGGGTGTCGGGCACGGCGATCTCACGGTTCGTCGACAGCGCCGCGAACGCGATGGACGGCAACGGTGAGAAACTCCGCGAGACGCTGCGACAGCTCTCCGGTGCCGCCCGCATCTTCGCCGAGGGCAGCGGCAACATCGTCGACATCATCGAAAACCTGCAGATCTTCGTCAGCGCGCTGCGCGACAGCAAGGACCAGATCGTGCTGTTCCAGAACCGGTTGGCGACGTTGACCAGCGTCATCAACGACAGCCGGTCGGACCTGGATTCCGCGCTGTCCGAGCTGTCGGTGGCGATCGGCGAGGTCCAGCGTTTCGTCGCGGGCAGCAGGGAACAGACCACCGAGCAGATCCGCAGCCTCGGCCAGGTCACCCAGATTCTGGCGGACAACCGCCTGGCGCTGGAGAACGTCCTGCACATCACCCCGAACGCGATCGCGAACTTCGAGAACATCTTCTACCCGAACGGCGGCTCGGTGACCGGCGCGTTCGCGTTGTCGAACTTCTCGAACCCGGTGTGGTTCGTCTGCGGTCTGATCGGTGGCGTCGCGAACACGACCGCTCCCGAGACGGCGAAGCTGTGCGCGCAATACCTGGGCCCGGCACTACGATTGCTGAACTTCGGCGGGCTGCCCTTCCCGATCAACCCGTACCTGCGTCCCGCGGTAAGCCCGGACCGGCTCATCTATACCGATCCGAAGCTCGCACCCGGCGGGGCAGGGCCCGGCGATCCGCCGGAGCCCCCGCCGACCGTCTCCGCCTACATCGGGTCAGGCGACGTCGCACCGCCCCCCGGTTGGGCCGCACCTCCCGGTCCGCCCGGGATCTACCAGCCCGATCCGGACGCCCCGGCCACACCGTCGCCGGCGCTGTTCCCGGGTGCACCGCTGCCGGGTCCGCCGCGAATCCTGTCCAACATCCCGCCCGCGAATTCGGCGCCGGCCACCGTCGACGGACTGTTGTTGCCGCCTACGCCTGCACCCGTCGGCCCGGCGCCGAACGGGCCTCTGCTGCCGGCAGAAGGGACGCCGCCGTCATGATCCGCAGTGTCAAATCGCTTGCCGCGCTCGGCTGCGCCGCGGCCGTCACGTTGTCCGGGTGCTCGTTCCAGGGGGTGAACTCGCTGCCGCTGCCGGGTGCGGTCGGCCGCGGCGGGGACGCGGTGACCTATCACATCCAGGTGCCCAATGTGGCCACGCTGGAATCGAATTCACCGGTGATGATCGACGACGTGGTGGTCGGCAGCGTCGGGAAGATGACCGTGCAGAACTGGCACGCCGACGTCGAGGTGTCGGTCAAGCCGGATGTCGTAATCCCCGCGAACGCGGTGGCCACCGTAGGGCAGACCAGCCTGCTCGGCTCGATGCACCTGGCGCTGAACCCGCCGCTGGGCGAAGCCCCGAGCGGACGGCTGCAGCCCGGTTCGACGCTGCCGCTGAACTCGGCGTCGACATACCCGACGACCGAGCAGACGCTGTCGTCGCTGTCGACCGTCGCCAACGGCGGAGGGCTCGGGCAGATCGGCGACATCATCCACAACATGAGCACCGGGCTGGCCGGACGCGAGGACGAGGCCCGGGAACTGTTGCAGCGCCTCGACAATTTCATCGGTGTGCTCGATGAACAGCGGGACAACATCATCGCGACCATGACCCAGATGCGGCGCGTCGCCGGGACTTTCGCCGGTCAGCAGCAGGTGATCGACCGTGCACTGAAGGAGTTGCCGCCCGCCATCGACGTGCTCATCAGGGAACGGCCGCAGTTCACCACCGCGTTGCGGAAACTCGGCGAGTTCAGCGACACCGCCGCCGGTGTGGTCAACGACGCCGGTGACGACCTGATCAAGGACCTGGAGAAGCTCGGCCCGGTACTCGGTGCACTCGCCGACGTCGGCCCCGACCTGAACCTGGCGCTGCTGTGGGCGACGGCGTTCCCGTACGGGCCGACCTTTGCCGACCGCATCACCCGCGGCGACTACATCAACCTGTACGCGACCTTCGACCTCACCTACCCTCGGTTGAAGAAGACGCTGCTGCTCGGCACCCGCTGGGGTGACGAGAACGCGAAACTGATTCCGGCGCCGGGGGATCCGTACTACCTGAACTACTCGTACGATCCGCTCAAGCTCGGTGTCGCCCCGCCGCCGGCGGAGGCGCTGCCGCCTCCGTCCGAGGCCGCGGCCGATGCTCCGGCGCTCCCGCCGATCACCGAGCCGCTGCTGCCGGTGACACCGCCGCCTCCCGCGGCGCCGTGGCTGCCGCAGTCGCAACCGATCACCCCGGGCAACATCTTCGCCGGTCCCTATGCCAACGACGCCGTGCCGGCGTCAGTCGCACCGACACCAGGAGGTGGTGGCTGATGCTGACCCGATTTGTACGCAACCAGCTGATCATCTTCACCATCGCGTCGATCGTCGGCGTCGCGGTGATGCTGTTCGCCTACATGCAGGTGCCCACGCTGCTCGGCATCGGACGTCTCGCGGTGACGCTGGAACTGCCCGAATCCGGTGGGCTGTACCGCTTCAGCAACGTGACCTACCGCGGCGTCCAGGTCGGCAAGGTGACCGAGGTCCGGCTCACCGAGCACGGTGCCGAGGCGACGCTGTCGCTGGACACCTCGCCGGACATCCCGGCGGATCTGCGGGCCGAGGTGCGCAGTGTGTCGGCCGTCGGTGAGCAGTATGTGGATCTGCTGCCGCAGACCGATGGGGGACCGTTCCTGGAGGACGGCTCGCGGATCCCGGCGTCGCGCACAGTGGTGCCGCAGCAGGTGGGGCCGATGCTCGACCAGCTCAGCGCGATGGTCGACAGTCTGCCCAAGGACCGGATCCCGGATCTTCTCGACGAGACCTTCAAGGCGTTCAACGGTGCGGGGCCGGATTTCGGGTCACTGCTCGATTCCGCGACCACGCTGGCGAACGACGCCAATGGGGTGTCCGACCAGATGCGCACCCTGATCGACGACAGTCGACCACTGCTGGATTCGCAGGCCGAGACCACCGACGCGATCCGCACCTGGGCGCGCAGTCTCAACGGCATCTCCGCACAGGTGGTGCAGAACGATCCGCAGATCCGTGCGCTGCTCGAACGCGGTCCCGGATTCGCGCAGGAGGTGAGTTCGCTCCTGCAGGAGGTGAAGCCGACGCTGCCGATCCTGCTGGCCAACCTCACCACAGTGGGCCAGACGCTGCTGACCTACAACCCGGCACTGGAGCAGCTGTTGGTGTTGTTCCCCGGAATCATCGCCGCGCAGCAGTCGTTCGGTCTGCCGCAGAACAACCCGACCGGTCTGCCGGCGGGCGACTTCGCGTTGACGATCGGCGATCCCAACCCGTGTTCGGTCGGATTCCTTCCGCCATCGCAGTGGCGAAACCCGGAGGACGAAACCGTGATCGACACCCCTGACGGCCTGTATTGCAAACTGCCTCAGGACAGTCCGCTCAACGTCCGCGGCGCACGCAACTATCCGTGCATCGAGCATCCCGGGAAGCGCGCTCCCACAGTCGAACTCTGCAATGACCCCCGAGGGTTCGTGCCGCTGGCGATGCGCAACCATCTCACCGGTCCGTATCCGTTCGACCCGAGCCTGGTCGCACAGGGTATTCCGATCGATGACAGGGTCGAGGGTGAGGACCGTATCCACGCGCCGCTGCAGGGCACTCCGCTGCCGCCGGGAGCGGTGCGCGGCGGGACGCCGCCGGTGTCCGAGCCCGGAACGCCGGCGTTCCCGGTCGGTCCGCCCGGCCCGCCGGTGCCCGGTGTGGCGCCGGCGCCGCCGCAGCCGCTGTTCGCTCCGCCGGCCCCGCCGCCGGCCCCGCTGCCGCCCGGTCAGGGCCCGCTGCTGCCCAACCAGGCCGTCCCGGCGCCCCAGGGCGCGACGCCCGTCGCCCCGAGTGCATTCGGCGGCAGCGCGTCGGCAGGGCAGAGCATCGCGTCGGCAACCTATGACCCGCAGACCGGTCAGTACCTGACCGCCGACGGCGGACTGCACCAGATCAGTACTGTCACAGCGGGTTCAGAGCCGAAGACGTGGAAGGACCTGCTGCCCATGTAGGCAGCATCGGTGACGGCAGGCCTACTCGCCGAAATGGCATTCCGGCAGCGCGGGATTCCCGCAACCGCTGCGGGAATGCGGTTTCGGCGCAGAGGGGACCGCTAGGCGATCTTGTCCATCCGCACCGGCAGTTCGATCACCTTCGACTGGTTCACGCCGCATGCGCCGCTGTCGCTCTTGGTGATGTTTCGGCCATTGAACGTGGTGATGTCACGAGTCTTCGATCGCGCGGTCACCGGGTCCCAGCCGACCAGGATGAACTTCTGGTAGCCGGTTGCGAAAGTTCCATTCGGACAAGGCATCCAGTTAGGGACGACGTGCTCGATGAACCAATAGGCGTCCAACCTGGCGGTCCCCGTCCAGCCGAGGCTGCTCTTGACCTCGCCGTAACACTCGATCGGGCTCAAACACTTGGTGTTCACGGTCCAGGTCTCCAGCACTGACTGTTCCTTGATCTTCACCCCGTTGGTCCGGGCCCACGCGCCGTCGGAGTACACGCTCCAGGTACCGGAGATGTCGACGCCCCAATCTTCGGCGTGCGCCGACGGTGCGACACCGACGCTCCCGAACGCGGCCATCGCCGTCATCGCGACACCACTGATCAACCGTGTTACGCGCATGGTGCCAGCCTATCGCCGCTGCCAGTTGTGCTCTCCAAAAGCGAGAATTTCGTTCCGCCGCATGGGAAAATGTGCGGATGCGATCACTTGTCGCAGCGCTTGCTGCTCTGGCCGCCCCGGCAGTCCTGATGGCAGCACCGGCCGCTGCGGCACCGCCGCCGCCACCCCCGGGCGGGGAGTGCAATTATCCCAACTGCACGCCCGGAATTCAGCCGAACGTGGTACTGGGCTCCTACTGCTCGAACACCACGTATTACGTGTTCGGCGTGACCGATTGGGGCCGGCTGGTGTTCTGTGGCTCGCCGCGGCGGTACGAGCCACGGTGGTTCCGCTCTCCGGAGATGCACGGCATCAAGAACGTCGGAGATCTGTGTCCCGCGCTCGACGGCGAAGTCGCTCAGGCGCCGGACGGGCTGTTCCTGACCTGCATCGCCAAGGACAATCGGTCCTACTGGGAGCGCGGCGACGCCTCCGTCGGCGGCGGGAACCCACCGCCGCAGTAGCCGACGGCTACCAGGGCCGCTGCGAGCAGAGCGCCCCGCGGAGACCGGAATCGGTCGCGACGACGACATCGTCGACCCGCAGTTCACACACGAACCCGGGCGCGGCCAGGTCCGCTGTCTGAGCCGTGGGCAGACCCACCACGACCATCGACCACTGCGCGGGATCGGCCAGCCAGGTCTCGAACACCCACGGCTTGTCGGGGCCGAGATTGGCCTCCTGGTTCGGCGTGTACAGGTACGGATTGTGGCTGTACTCGGCCCAATTCGGCGGATCCTTCTCGCGATAGTAGATCTCCGCGTTCGCGATGTCCTGGCTGGCGCCGACCGTGTACTTGATGTGGTGCAACGGCGGAGGCGGCGGTGGTGCGGGCTGGGCGGCAGCGCTGCCGGCGCCCAGAGCGGCGCTCATCGAGAGCAGAGCCGCACCCGGGGCAGCCAGAAGCGTAAGCGTCTTGCGGAACACCATTTTTCGAGTTTAGAACGACACTACGGCCGCCGGGCGCGAATCGCTTGCGCCGCCTAACGAATCGGGGTGAAGGTGATGTTGACGTCGGTGAGGCCGCGCAGGATGAAGGTCGGCTCGTAGTTGTACGTCCGGTTTCCGGGCGGGCCGTGCAGCTCCTCGTCGATGGCGATGTCGCCCATGCGGTCCAGGATGCGTTCGATCGACACCCGGCCTTCCACACGGGCCAGCGGGCCACCCGGGCACGAGTGCACGCCGCGGCCGAACGCGATGTGCTCGCGGACGTTCTTGCGGTCCAGGTCGAACTCGTGCGGATTGTCGAAGCGGTTGGGATCGCGGTTGACCGCGCCGGGGCAGATCATCAGCGTGGTGCCGGCGGGGACGTCGATGTCGCCGATCTTGGTGTTCTTCTTGGCCAGCCGGAACTGGCTCTTGACCGGTGCGTCCATCCGCAGCGCCTCCTCGACGAACACCGGGATGCGGGTGCGGTCGCGACGCAGCCGCTCCTGGATCTCCGGATGGTCGCCGAGCACCCGCATCGACGCCGACAGCAGCTTGGTCGTGGTCTCCTGGCCCGCCGCGAACAGGAACGTCGCCGAGCGCACCACCTCGATGACCGGCGGGGTGGAGCCGTCCGGGTACTTCGCCGTCGCCAGCGCGGTGAGCACGTCGTCGCGAGGGTCCTTGCGCCGGTCCTCCAGGTACTTGATGAACTTCTCGTCCAGCCACTCCAGCGGGTTGGCGCCGACCAGGTCGCTGTGGTCGAGCGAACCGACGTTGGCGCCCGGGCGGGGCGCACCCAGCACGGTGCGGAACTCCTCGTGATCCTCTTCGGGCACTCCGAGCATGTCGGCGATCACCAAGAGCGAGAACGGCTTTGCGTAGGCGGTGAGGAATTCGCAGCGGCCGGCGTCGATGAAGTCGTCGAGCACCTCGTCGGCGAGGCGCCACATGAAGTCCTCGTTCTCCTTGAGCCGACTCGGCGTCAGCAGTCGGTTGAGCAGCGAACGGGCGTAGGTGTGGTCGGGCGGATCCATCGTGACCATGTGTTCGAACATCGGCATCTGGGACCGATGCTCGGTGATCTGGTCGGTGATGTCGTCCCCTTCGGGGGTGAACGGCAGCGGCGGGAACGGCCCGGCGACCGCGATGCACGACGAGTACGTATCCGAGTCCTTCAGCACGACGGCCGCCTCGTCGTAGCCGGTGACGGCCAGCACGCCATAGTTCGGCTCCCGGGTCACCGGGCACTTGCTGCGCAGGTGGTCGAAGTAGGGGTGCGGGTCCGGTACCAGGGACGGATCGGTGAAGTAATCGATCGTGTCGAAGTCGGTCATGTCCGTGGCCTCCCGGGGCTGGCGGGTCGTTCGTGCGGGGTGTTGGGCAGTGCGGGGTGTTGGGCAAAAGGTGTCCAAATGCTGAGCACCTGCTTAGCATGCGGTAAGAGTTAGGGTCAAGGTTCTCGGGTATCCCGCGAGTCACGCGGGACAGCGCAGAACGGGAATGGGAGTCAGCATGGCAGCGCCGCGGCGGATCGGAGCCCCGGATGCGAAGAATCGCGTCGTGCTGCTCGACGCCGCCGAGCAACTGCTCATCGAGGAGGGCTACGCCGCGGTGACCTCGCGCCGCGTGGCGGACCGGGCCGGCCTCAAACCGCAACTGGTCCATTACTACTTCCGGACGATGGAGGACCTGTTCCTCGCCGTGTTTCACCGCCGGGCAGAGGAAGGGCTGGCGGTGCTGTCGACCGCACTGCAGTCCCCGCAACCGCTGTGGGCGCTGTGGCGGTTCAGCACGGCACCGGAGGCGACCAGGCTGACGATGGAGTTCATGGGGCTGGCCAACCACCGCAAGGCACTGCGGGCCGAGATCGTCTATTACGCCGAGCGGTTCCGCCAGGAACAGAACCGCGCCATCGCCGAGGCGTTGCAGCGCTACGGCATGGCTACGGACGAGGTTCCGCCGGTGGTCTGGACGGTGTTCGCCACGAGCGTGTCGCAGGCGCTGGTGATGGAACGGGCGCTCGGGATGGACACCGGGCACGCTGAGACCTTCGCGTTCTGCGAGAGCTGGATCCGGCGCCTGGAGGGCGACCCGCTGCCCGAACTGGGCGGCGGCGACGGGTCCGGGGCGACCCCGTAACGACGGTCACCAGAGATAGATCGCCAGCACCGCGAGCCACAGAGTGACGAGCCACGCATCGGTGCTGCGCCGCAACCACACCGGGGCGCTGCGCACCTCCATGAAACAGCGGATGATCACGCGGCACTTGACGAAGCCGAGCATGATCACCGCGACGGTGATCGGCACGCTCGGATCGGCCTGACCGCCGGAGTGTCCCGGCGCCAACCACCACCCGAGCACGGTGATCGCCGAAAGGGCAAGCCAGGCAATGGTGATCGACCGGGCCTCGGATCTCCCCGGCAGCGTTTCGGGTGTGCTCACCTGATCACCTCATCACGTACAGCAGGCCGAAGATGACCACCCACAGCAGGTCCACCATGTGCCAATACACGGCGCTGGACTCCACCATCGACATGCGGCGCTTGCGGGGATTGCGCAACTCCCGCACCGTGATCCCGAGGATCAGCAGCCCCAGCGACACGTGGAACAGGTGCACGCCGGTGAGCATGTAATAGAACATGAAGAACTCGCCGCTGCCCATCGTGTGGCCCTGCGCGACCTTCGACCACCACTCGACGGCCTTGATCACGATGAACACCGCGCCGCACGCGCCGCCGAAGTACGTCAGCCGCAGCGCCGCTGCGATGTCTCCGGCATGCGCGGCGAGCACGCTGCGCGCCACGAACCATGAACTGGTCAGCAGCACAAGGGTGTTGAGCGCCCCGATGTCGAGGTTCAGGTGTTGCTGGGCGGCGAGGAACTCCGCGGGCGCCATGGCGCGATGCACCATGAAGATCAGGAAGTACGAACCGAAGATGATCAGGTCGCCGAGCACCATGACCCACATCGCGCCGTCGCCGGGCAGGTGGATGCGAGTGTCCTTGGCGCCGGGCGTCGGCGGCGTCTGCACGGTTCCGGTCACGGCAGCGGCGCCTGATCGGCCGGTTGCTCCTGGTTGGCCTTCCGCAGGAGCGCGATCACGCAGCACAGCCAGAAGCCGAAGATCGCCGTCCCGGTCCAGAACGACATCGAGCCGTTCCACGCGAACGGGCCCGCGGGGGCCACGAAGACCGGGATCGCCAGGACTTCGGTGACGATCTGCCAGACCGTGACATAGGCCAGCCACTTCGGAAAAATCTGGTTGCGGTCGTAGAGGATCGCGATCGCGAACCCGAAATAGGCAGCGGTGAAACAGCCCAGCGACCCGACATAGGACAGGCAACCCAGGTCGTACAGCAGTGCCAGCACCTCGGGATCACGGTCCGGTCGGAACGTCGCGGTCAGGAAGCAGAACGCCACCAGCAGACAGCCGGGCAGCGCGCCGACGGCCATCCCGCCCATGTACACGTAGGCCATCACCGAACCCGATGTCATGCGCTTCATGTGGTAGACGACGATCCCGTTGGCGACTCCCGCGCCACCCACGATCAGGATCAGGATGCCGAACCCGATCTGGATCGTCAGGTTGTGCGCGGCGAAGAACTCCACCTTCTGGGCCGTCGTGACATCGGGCCGGGGTGGGGGCATGGTCCTGGCGAGCGCGAAGAAGATCACACCGAACGCGGTGTAGAAGGCCGGCACGATCGAGAACACGATCCAGATGTCGCGCTTGCTCGCCGCCGGTCCCGCGGTGGCGGGCGTCGCACCGGACTGCGGTGAGACGACCGCGCTCATCGAGCCACCTGTTCCTGCACCGCCTGCCGGTGGAGTGTGTTGCGCAGCACGAAGAACATCACCGCGACGAACACCGCGAACGCGACGAAGCGCAGCCAGAACGAGATCTCACCGTCCCAGGCGAGTGGGCCCGTGCGGAAAACCGCCGCCGCTGCCGCAGGTGCCATCGCGACCCCGGTGAGAACCGCGAAATGCCCGACCCAGCGCGGAAATACAGCGTTGGGTCCGGTGTCGAGATACACCGCCAGGCCCAGCAACAGATTCTGTGCGACGAGCATGCCCACCGGTGCGACCAGCGTGATCCACGCCAGATCGTTGAGCAGCAGCAGTAGTTCGGGGTTACGGTCGGGGCGGAAGGCCGCGACGAGATAGAAGATGTCGGCGAGCGCGAACAAGGTGGCGCCGCTGACCGCCGCGGTCAGGTAGCAGTACGCGAGCGCGTGGCTCTGCGTCGTCATCCGCTTCATCTGGACGACGATCACCATGAAGAACGGCAACAGCATAATCGCGCAGAGGTTGTAAGTGATCATGCTGAACCGGATCAACGCGGTGTTGTCGGCGTAGAAGCCGGCGACTTCGTCGGCGGACATCTGTGGCGACATCGGCGGCAGAAAGCCGGGAAACGCCACGAACGCGATCAGCAACACCACGCCGAAGACCGGCGCCGTCCACAGCGCGATCAATTGCGTCCGGATGTTGGCCGTCTGCGGCAGATCTTCGGCTTCGGCGAGAATCTGCATCCACTGCCCCCTCACATGGAAGTAGCCGACCGGCTACTTCGCTCGAGAGTAGCCGATCGGCAACCGAACGTGTAGGGGTGAGCGCCGATCCGTCAGAGCGACAGGATCGTCGCCGATGCGGTGCCCGGTGCGCCGTAGACCTGCGCCAACCCGACGCGGGGGGTGCCGGGTACCTGGCGCTCGCCGGCTTCGCCGCGCAGCTGCCGCACCAGCTCGTGGACCTGGCGCAGCCCGGACGCGCCGATCGGCTCACCGTTGGCGATCAACCCGCCGTCGGTGTTGACCGGGATGCTCCCGCCGATCTCGGTAGCCCCGTCGGCCAGCAGCTTCTCCTGTTCGCCGTCGGCACACAGGCCGGTCTCGGCCATGTGAATGACCTCGGCGCCTGCGTCGGTGTCCTGCAGCTGGGCGATGTCGACATCCTCGGGGCCGATGCCCGCTGCCTCGTATGCCGCCTTGGCGGCGTAGACCGTCGGTGACGGGTCCTCGTCCAGCGGCGCCGACGTCGCGTGCACCTCGTAGGCGCCGAAGGTGCGGGTGCGGATCTCGCTCGCCCGTACGAAGACCGGCTTGTCGGTGTACCTGTGCGCGATGTCGGCGCGGCACATGATGACCGCCGCGGCACCCTCGTCGGGTGCGCAGAACATGTACTGCCGCAGCGGGTAGTTCAGCACCGGTGACGCCATGATCTCCTCGACGGAAATCTCCTTGCGCCGGAACGCATTCGGATTCTTCTCGCCGTTGCGGAAGTTCTTGTTGGCCACCCGCGCCAACGTCTCCTCGGAGATGTTGTGCTTGTGGATGTAGTGGTTGGCCTTCATGCCGAAGAACTTGGTGGTGACGAACTGCCCGTTCTCCGCATACCACTGTGGCAGCGCGAGTTTGGCCGGATCGTCGGTGAACGCGCCACGGGGGTGCTTGTCCAGTCCGATCGCGATCCCGATGTCGTACTTGCCCAGCCGGATCGTGTCGGCGGTCTGCTGGATCGCCGAGGCGGCGGTCGCGCACGCGTTGAACACATTGGTGAACGTGATGCCTGTCAGGCCGACCAGCCGGGTCACCGCGTCAGGGTTGGACACCTCGTAGCTGCCGCCGAAACCGAACTGGATGTCCTTCCAGTCCAGACCGGCGTCGGTCAGCGCGGACTGGATGGCCTCCGCGCCCATCTCCATCGCCGTCTTGTCGAACCGGCCGAACGGATGCAGGCCGACGCCGATGATCGCGACGTCGTTGGCTGAACTCGTCATGGTCGCTTCCTCAGTTCTCGACGGGCCGGAAGGCGAAGGTGACGACCTCGGTCCCGTCCTCGTCCTTGGTGAACGGGATCATGGTCAGCTCGACCGGCTGGCCGAATTTCAGCTTCTCCGGGTCGTTCTCGGTGAGGCGGCCCTCGACGCGGATCGTGTCGTCAAGTTGGACGAGACCGACCCCGAACGGTACGAAATCCTTTCCGGCCGGGCCCTTGTACGGCGCTCCGGGCGGGAAGCCCTGCGTCGTCCAGGCGACCAGCGTGCCGCGCCGGGGGAGCAGCACATCGGACATCTCACCGCCACTGCACTTCGGGCAGCGCTGCTGCACCGGGAAGGTGGTGGCACCGCAGCCGGCGCAGGTGCTGCCGACGAGCTGCGGATCTGAGTTCGGCCAGGTGGAGATTTCGGGCGCCAACGCCCGCTGCGTGCTCGACACGTGATTGACCATAATCGGAAATGACGTTCTCGTCTACAGAGAACAATGCCGGGGAACCCCGGTATTCGGCACCGATCGCCTGTTACCGTGCCGGCGTGAAGCCTCCCGGTGCCATTCGTCAGATCGGCTACGTCGTCACTGATCTGGATCGCGCGCTGGACGGTTGGGTCTGTCTGGGTGTCGGGCCGTGGTTCGTGATCCGCAACCTCGAACAGCGTGTGACCTATCGCGGCGTGCCGTGCGAGATCACGCTGTCGCTGGCGCTGGCCAACAGCGGGGACATGCAGGTCGAGGTGATCTGTCAGCACGACGACACCCCGAGCGTGTTCACCGAGTTCCTCGCCGCCCGCGGCCCCGGCTTTCACCAGTTGGCTTATTGGACAGAGGATTTCGAATCCACCATGGCCGGACTGGCCGAGACCGGATGGCCGGTGGTGTGGTCCGGTGGTGAGGATGTCGGCACACGGTTCGCCTATCTGGAACCGCCCGGTGGCCCCGCGGCCGCCATCGAGATCATGGAGCTGACCGATGCCACCTCGGGGATGGCGACGTTCCTGCGCGACGCGGCGGCGTCGTGGGACGGCACGGACCCGATCCGGGAGTTGTCCGGCTGACGGGCGTCACTTGCCCTTGTTCATCACCTTGTCCGCGGCGGCCCAGTGCTCGTCGGACACCCATAGGTGCGCGAACGCGGCGACCGCTTCCGTCGTGGACGCTCCGCGCATCACCCGCTTGACCTGACCCGCCGGGCGCTTGGCCAGCAGCCGGGCGGTCAGGCGCCACTGCTCGTCGAAACTGGCCCGCGGAATCACCTGGTCGATCAGACCGATGCGTTCCGCGTCGGTGGCCGCCAGGATCCGCCCGGTGCCTGCCAGCAGCAGTGCCCGGCTGTAGCCGACGAGTTCCACCAGGCGCTCGGCCCCGCCCCACGCGGGCATGATCTCCAGGGCCACCTGATTGAAGCCGATCTTGATGTCGTCAGCGGCAAGCCGGATGTCGGCGGACACCGCGAACTCGGCCCCGCCACCCAGGGCATGACCGTTGAGCGCGGCCACCGTCGGACCCGGGAACCCCGCGATGCGGTCGCAGATCGAGCGCATCCGTAAGGACATCGCGCCGGCCTGTTCGACGGTGCGCAACGCGCTCAGTTCCTTGAGGTCGCCGCCGGAGACGAACGCCTTGTCGCCCGCGCCGGTCAGGGCCAGCGCCGCCGCCCCGCCGGCACCGTCGAGAGCCTCGTCGAGCTGGTCCATCGTCTCGAGCGAGATCGCGTTGCGCGCGTGCGGCCGATCGATCGTGATGATCGCCAGACCGTCATCGATCTCCAGCTCGACCATCCGGTCATTCTCCTTCTACGGTATTGGCATTCTCGCAGGCGGAGAATAGCATCGCCTCGCATCTCCTTGCCGACGGGAAGGTGGCTCCACGCCATGCGAAGGATCCCTGCAGAGCTCGTCGAACGATACGAGCGCGAGGGCTATTGGACCCGCGAGACCCTCGGCGACATGTTGGCCGACGGGCTCAAGAAGAGTCCGGACGCCGGCTTCTACGTGCACTCTGCCATGCGGCCGTATTCGGGCACCTTCGGCGACGTCGAGCACGATGCGCGGCGGTTGGCCGCCGGACTGCGGGAGCGCGGCGTCGGGGCCGGCGACGTGGTCGCCCTGCAACTGCCGAACTGGCGGGAGGCAGCGGTCACGTTCTGGGCTTCGGCGTTCCTCGGTGCCGTCGTGGTGCCGATCGTGCACTTCTACGGGCGCAAGGAACTGGCGCACATCCTGGCGACCGCCGCACCGCGGGTGTTCGTGACCACCGGAGAGTTCGGCCGTCTGCGTTATCAGCCCGACCTGTGTGCCGGCGTGCCGATCGTCGCCTTGGTCGGCGACGAACACGAGTCCTCGGGTCACGTTTATGCATTCGAGGATCTGCTCGCGGCCGAACCGATGCAAGGCACGGTCGCCGCCGACCCGGCCGCGCCGGCGCTGATCGCGTTCACCTCGGGCACCACCCGGGATCCCAAGGGTGTGATCCACAGCCACCAGACGCTGAGCTTCGAGACCCGCCAGCTACTGGAGAACTACCCGCCTGACCGCGGTCGGCAACTGACCGCGACCCCGGTGGGGCACTTCATCGGAATGCTCGGGGCGTTCCTGATCCCGGTGCTCGAGGGAGCGCCGATCGATCTGTGCGACGTGTGGGATCCGGGGCGCGTGCTGGCGCTCATCGAGCGCGACGGGTTGTCGGTCGGCGGCGGGCCGCCGTACTTCGTGACCAGCCTGCTGGACCATCCCGACTGCAGGCCCGAGCACCTGAGCCACTTCAAGACCGTCGGGCTGGGCGGATCCACGGTGCCGGCAGCGGTCACCCGCAGGCTGACCGACCTCGGCATGTTCGTGTTCCGGTCCTACGGCAGCACCGAGCACCCGTCGATCACCGGGTCGCGGCCCGACGCGCCCGAGGACAAGCGGCTGTTCACCGACGGCGACGCGCGCCCCGGTGTCGAGATCAAACTCGGGCCTGACGGCGAGATCTACAGCCGTGGACCGGATCTGTGCCTGGGCTACATCGACGAGGAGCTCACCGCGCGGGCGTTCGACGACGACGGCTGGTACCGCACCGGCGACATCGGCGTGCTCGACGAGGACGGGTATCTGACGATCACCGACCGCAAGGCGGACGTGATCATCCGCGGCGGGGAGAACATCAGCGCGCTGGAGGTCGAGGAGGTGCTCCTGGCGATGCCGCCGGTCGCCGAGGCCGTCGTCGTCGCCGCGCCCGACGAACGGCTGGGGGAGCACACCGCGGCGGTGCTGCGGATTCGCGACGGGCACGAGATGCCGACGCTCGAGGACGTGCGCGCCCACTTCAGAAGCGTCGGCGTCGCCACCCAGAAGTGGCCCGAGGAGTTGCACCGCGTGCCGGCCGGAGAGGACTTCCCGCGGACCGCCAGCGGCAAGGTGCAGAAGTACATGATCCGGCAACAAGTCGCCGAAAGCGCGCAACGGGTCGTTGCGGCCCAACAAAAATGAGAATACGATTCTCACGATAGGAAAAGGAGTCTTTCATGGGACAACTGTCGCACCGGGTTGAGATCCCGTTCCCGCTGTTCGATGCGGACAACCACCTCTATGAGCCGCCAGAGGCGATGACCAAGTACCTGCCCAAGGAGTACAAGGACATCGTCCAGTACGTCGAGATCAACGGGCGCACCAAGATCGCGCTGAACGGCCAGATCAGCAACTACATTCCGAACCCGACGTTCTCGGTGGTCGCCAAGCCGGGTGCGTGGGAGGAGTACTTCAAGTACGGCAACCCGGACGGCAAGAGCAAGCGCGAGCTGTTCGGTGAGCCGATGAAGGCCATTCCGGCGTTCTTCGAGCCCGAGCCGCGCATCAAGGTGATGGACGAGCTCGGCGTCGACCGCAGCCTGATGTTCCCGACGCTGGCCAGCCTGATCGAGGAGCGGCTCTCCGACGATCCGGTCGCCATCCACGTGATCATCCACTCGCTGAACCAGTGGCTGGACGAGGTGTGGGGCTTCAACTACCAGAACCGCATCTTCACCACGCCGGTCATCACGCTGCCGATCGTCGAGAAGGCGATCGAGGAACTCGAGTGGTGCGTCAAGCGCGGTGCCCGCGCGATCCTGATCCGGCCGGCTCCGGTGCCCGGTTTCCGCGGCCCGCGCTCGTTCGCGCTGCCCGAGTTCGATCCGTTCTGGGAGCGCGTCGTCCACCACGACATCTTCGTCGGTATGCACTCCTCCGACAGTGGCTACTCGCGCTACACCTCGGAGTGGGACGGCAAGGCCCAGGAGATGCTGCCCTTCCAGACCAACGCGATGTCGATCCTCAACGAGTGGCGTCCGATCCAGGACGCGGTGGCGTCGTGGGTGATCCACGGTGCGCTGTTCCGGCACCCGAAGCTCAAGGTCGGCATCGTCGAGGCCGGCTCGAAATGGATGTTCCCGCTGCTGGACTCGATGGCCGAGGTGTACAAGAAGGCGCCCGAGGCCTTTCTCGGCAACCCGATCGAGGAGATCAAGAACCGCATCTACGTCAGCCCGTTCTACGAGGAGGGCATCGACGACCTGATCAACCTGATCGGTGTGGACCAGGTGCTCTACGGTTCGGACTGGCCGCATCCGGAGGGCCTCGCGGAACCGACGCACTACGTCACCGCCCTCGAGCACCTCTCGGTCGAGGACCAGGCCAAGATCATGGGTGGCAACCTGGGGCGCCTCGTCACGACGTGACGTACCAAGGCCAATGGCGGACCCTCCCTGAGTTGGTCGCCAGCGCAGCGGACCGATTCGGCGACGCGGAAGCGGTCGTCGACGGTCCGCTGCGCTTGTCCTTCGCAGAAGTCGGCGAGCGGATCAGCTGTGCTGCAGGAGCTTTCGCCGACCTCGGCATCGAGAAGGGGGACCGGGCGGCGATCTGGGCCCCCAACAGCGCCGAATGGATCATCGCCGCGTTCGGGCTGCTGACCGCCGGCGGGGTGCTCGTGCCCGTCAACACCCGGTTCAAGTCCGACGAAGCGTCCGACATCATCAGCCGCAGCGGCGCGAAGGCTGTTCTGGTGCAGCAGGGATTTCTCGGGGTCGAGTACACGCTGCCTTCGTCGTGGGCTGGACGGCGACCGCCCGTCATCGATCTGAAATCCGACTTCCTCTCCAGCGGAAGGCCTTTCAGCAGACCTGTCGACGGCGACGACATCTCCGACATCATCTTCACCTCCGGCACCACCGGGCGGCCCAAGGGTGTGATGATGAACCACCGCCAGAATCTGCGGCTCTACCAGGAGTGGTGCGACCTCGCCGACCTGCGCGAGGGTGACCGCTATCTGATGGTCAACCCGTATTTCCACACCTTCGGCTACAAGGCCGGGCTGATCGCGTCATTCATCCGGGGCGCCACGATGCTGCCGGTGCCGGTATTCGACGTCGACCGCGTGGTGGAACTCATTGCCGCCGAGCGCATCACGATGCTGCCCGGGCCGCCCACGCTCTATCACTCGCTGTTGTCGGTGCCGGACAAGTCCAAATTGTCCACGTTGCGCGCCGGGGTCACCGGGGCCGCGGACATCCCCGTCGAGCTGATCCGGCGGGTACACGAGGAGCTGCCGTTCCAGACGCTCGCGACGGGTTACGGGCTGACCGAGGCCGGGACGGTGACACTGTCGCGCCCGGGGGATTCGTTCGAGGACATCGCGACCACCGCGGGCGTCGCGTGCGACGGTGTCGAGATGCGCATCGCCGAGGACGGCGAGGTGCTGGTGCGCGGCTACACCGTGATGCAGGGCTACCTCGACGACCCGGCGGCCACCGCCGAGGCCATCGACGGCGAGGGCTGGTTGCACACCGGCGACCTCGGCACCGTCGACGACGCCGGGCGACTCCGCATCGTCGGGCGCAAGAAGGACATGTTCATCGTCGGCGGCTTCAACGCCTACCCGGCCGAGATCGAGGGGTTCCTGCTGGAGCATCCCGCCGTGGCGCAGGCCGCGGTGATCGGGGTGCCCGACGAGCGGCTGGGCCAGGTGGGCAAGGCGTTCGTGGTGCCGAAGGCGGGCTCGGGCGATCCCGCCGCAGAGCTGAACAAGGACGATCTGGTGGCCTGGTGCCGAGACCGAATGGCAGGTTTCAAGGTGCCGCGGTATGTAGAGTTCCTCGACGAGTTGCCGTTGAACGCCACCGGCAAGGTGATGAAGGACCGCCTGGAGGCCAGCCCGCGCTGAGCGCCCGCCCAGCGTACGGGCGGTGTTTTCGCAGGCCGGCCTTTTTGTCCGGACCTGCGGACCGGAGGTATCGTTAATGCGATACTCAAAAATCAAGAATGGCATTCTCATAGTGGTTTTCCGCGATGACCAGCAGACAAGGAGGTCGGTGTGCCGTCATTCAGGCGACGTGACACGGTGATCGACGCCGATCGCGTCGAAGAGTCGACCGTGGATCCTGAGCGGGCGGCAGACGCCGACCAGATCCGGGCATTGGCCGAGGAAGCCGAAGCCGAAGCCGCGGAAGCCGAGGCGATCGCCGCGGCGGCCCGGGCGCGCGCCCGGGCGGCACGTTTGCGCCGCCAGGCACTCGACGCCGACGGGAAACCGATCGACGCGCAAAAGACTGCCGACGTCGAGGACGCCGGGGACGCCGACGAATCGGCCGACGGCGAGGCCGTCGACATCGACGAGGCAGAGGCGATTACCGACACCCCCGAAGCCGCACCCGGCAACCGCAAGCGGCGCCTGGCGCGTCCGCGGTGGCAGTCGGTCGCGGTGGCGGTGATCCTCACGATCGCCGTGCTGGGCACCGCCGCACTGCTGGCCGTCAGCGGCTACATGCGGTTGGAGCACCGCGACGCGCAGGCACTCCATCAGCAGAACGCCGAGTACGCCGCGGCGGCCCGGCAGAGCGTCGTGACGCTGATGTCACTGGACTTCAACAACGCCGAAGCGGACGTCCAGCGCATCATCGACAACTCGACCGGCCAGTTCAAGGACGACTTCGAGGCCCAGGCCGCCGACTTCGTGAAGGTCGCCCAGGACTCCAAGGTCGTCACCGAGGTCACGGTGAACTCGACCGCCGTGGAGTCGATGACCGACGACACCGCCGAGGTGCTCGTCGCGGCGTCATCGCGGGTCACCAACACCGCCGGGGCCAACCAGGAACCGCGAACCTGGCGGCTGCGAGTGAGCCTGGTGCGTGAGGGCGACCAGATCAAGATGTCGAAAGTGGAGTTCGTGCCGTGAGCGACAAAGAGTCCACCACCGCCGAGGACACCACCGCCGATGGTGACGAGGCCACGGATGCGGCATCCGAGTCCGCCGAAGTCACCGAATCCGAAGCGGTCGAGGTGACAGGCGAGGCGCCGGACGCGTTGCCCGCGCGGCGCAATGTGCGCGTGCTCGTCGCGTCGGTCGTGGTCGCGCTGCTGATGCTCGGTGGCTCCGCCGGGCTGGCCGCCTGGCTGTACTACAACGAGTACCGGCCGGACAAGGAAACCGATCCGGCCGCCGCGCAGGTCGCGCTCGAAGCGGCCAAGACCGGCACGATCGCACTGCTGTCGTACTCGCCGGAGTCGCTCGACCAGGACTTCGCCAATGCGAAGTCGAAACTGACCGGGGACTTCCTGTCGTACTACACCCAGTTCACCGAACAGATCGTCGCGCCTGCGGCGAAGGAGAAGTCGGTCAAGACCGCGGCGTCGGTGGTCGGGTCCGGGGTCTCGCAGATCAGCGCCGACAGCGCCGAGGTGCTGGTGTTCATCAACCAGACCACGACGAGCAAGGAGAACCCCGACGGCGCGTTCGCCGCGAGCAGCGTCAAGGTGGGGTTGACAAAGATCGACGGCACCTGGCTGATCGCGTCGTTCGACCCGGTATAGCGCGGATATCCTCGGACGCCGTGACGTTAACGGCGTTGGTCCCTGTCCCGATGGAGCTGCAACAGCGGCCCGATGCGGTGTTCGCGCCGATCGCCGGACAGTCGGTCCTCGCGCGGATCGTGCGCACCCTCGCGTCGGTGGCGGACGTCGCGCTGGGCGGTGTCGTGGTGGCGGTGGCCGAGCCGCTGGCACCGAGCGCGGCAGCGGCATTGGCGGGCATACCGGCGGTGCGCGTGGTGACCGCCGCGGCACCGGGTCGGCGCCGGCAGTGCATCGCCGCCGGATTGCAGGACATCGGCGGCGGATCGGTGCTGCTGCACGACCTCGCCTGGCCGCTGATCGCCGAGGACACCCTGGGGCGCGTCACCGCCGCTCTGCGGGACGGCGCCGACGCCGTACTGCCGGCGTGTGCGGTCACCGACAGCATCAAGGACGTGGACACCTCGGGGGCGGTCGCCGCGACCCTGGACCGGTCCGCGCTGCGGACGGTCCAATACCCGCGCGGCTTCGATGTCGCGGTGCTGGCGCGACTGCTCGACACCGCCGGCGCAGACGATTTCGACGAGCTCGCCGCGGTGCTGACCTCGGGGGCGGCGGTGACGGTGGTCGACGGTGACACCACCACGTCGAGATTCGAATTGCCCGACGACGCAGGCTATCTCGCGGCTGTCATCGCGAGTCGGTGAGCGGCTCCCGGTCGCGGAGCAGCCGTTCGGCGACGGCGACGTCACGCGCGTAGGTGACCTTGAAGTTGGTCGCGTGCCCGGCGAACGTACGCACCTGCACCGCGGTGTACCGCTCGACGCATGACGAGGTGTCGGTGCCCTCGAAGCCGTCGGATTCGGCGCCGCGGTAGGCGGCCAACAGGTCGCGGGCGCGGAACGCCTGCGGAGTCTGCACCCGCACCAGTGCGGCGCGGTCGGGGACCGGCGACAAGCCGTCGTCGCCCGCACCGGCGAGGTTCGCGGCGGGCAGCGCGGGCAGCGCGCCGCCGTAGCGCCGGGCCAGCGTGATGGCTTCGGTGAACATCGCGGGCGGCGCCAGCGGGCGGGCGGCGTCATGGATGGCCACCACGTCGACCGCGCCGGACTCGATGTCGTCGGCCAGGTAGCGCATCAGATTGGTCTCCGAGGCATGCCGGGTGTCGCCGCCCTCGACGAATTCGACCGGGACATCGCCGAGTTCGCGGCGCACGGTGTCGCGGGCGAGGTCGTGCTCGCCACGGCGGAACACCAGGATCGTGCGCGTCACATCAGGTATCCGGGTCAGCGTGTCCAGCGACCAGGTCACCATGGAGCGTCCGGCCAGCAGCAGATAGGCCTTGTTGCCGTCGGCGCCCACCCGGGTGCCCAGACCTGCGGCCAACACCACCCCGACCGCATGCATGCGCACGACCCTATCGCGGTCCCGCGGCGTCAGGTCTTGATGTCCTCCAGCAGGAACCTGTCGTCCTTCTCCAGCTGCCTGCGGGCTTTCCGCCGGGTGACCAGGATGCCGAGTACGGCCAGGGCCCACACCGCGTACTGCAGTGTCCACGCCTGCCGGAACGAGTCGAACGAGATGCCGCCCTTGGCCTCCATGACCATGCCCATGGCCTGCATCAGGATCAGCGACACAAGGAAGCCGCCCATGTTGACCATGCCCTGCGCGGTGCCCAGCGTGGCGCGGGTGTTGAACGTCCTGGCGAAATCGAAGCCGACCATCGACCCGGGCCCGCCGACCGAGATGACCGCGACGAGCACCACGAGCAGCCACAGCGGCGCCGGGCCCGGCAGGCTCAGCACCACCGTCCACACCACCGCATTGCTGCCGATGATGCCGAGCACGATCCAGGAGCGACGGTGGGGATAACGCCCGGTGAAGACGCCGATCAGGATCCCGGACGCGATCGCGGTGGCAACCGACAGGCTCAGCAACGCTCCGGCCGCGCCTGCCGACAGGCCCTGCGCCACGGTGAGATAGGGCAGGCCCCACATCAGCGCGAAGATCGTGATGGAGAACTGGGTGCCCATATGCGTGAAGAAGCCCAGCCGTGTTCCCGGTCGCAACCACACCGTCTTGACGCTGGTCAGGGTTTCGCGAACCGACATCGCCTCGGCGGTCGCCGCGGATCCGTCCGGGGTGTTCTTCACGATCAGCAGGATCAGTACGAGCGACAGGGCGCCGAAGGCCGCGGCCGACGCGTAGGCCACCGACCAGCCCGCGGCGGACAGGATCGCCAGGAACGGCACGGCTGACAGCACCTGCCCGAGCTGCCCGACGATGCCGGTCAGCTGGGTGACGACGGGGATCTGACGCGGCGCGAACCAGTGGGGGACCAGCCGCAGCACCGAGATGAAGGTGACGGCGTCGCCCAGGCCGACCACCGCGCGCGCCGCAACCGCGGCGGGCAGGGATTCGGTGAAGGCCAACGCCAGCTGACCCGAGGCCATCAGCGTCGCTCCCGACACGATCAGCACCCGTGATCCGTACCGGTCGAGTAGCAAGCCCGCGGGCACCTGCGCGCAGGCGTAGACCACCACCTGCAACACGACGAACATCGACAGCACGGTCGGTCCGGCGGAGAAACGTTCCGCGGCGGCCAGCCCGGAGACGCCGAGGGTGGTCCGGTCGAAGACGGCGACGATGTAGGCGAGTAGCCCGGTGGCCCAAACAATCCAGGGACGCACGTGTGGGCACCTTCTGTCGCTTCACTTTGTCTTAATGTCCAGCCGACGGCCGGTAGGTTCTTACATCGTCGCCGAGGAGGTGTACCCGGCGCCAATCGATTTGCTCACACGCCGCGATGTCCGTCCGCCGTGCGTGCGCCGATGGTGTTGGCTGAAACCGCACCAGTACGCGCAGAAATCGACTCGAGATCAAGCATTACTGCTGATGAGGGCGTCAATTTAGCCGTAGTGCCGCTGGTGGTGCGGGTGACCTGTGTCTTCGCTCGGTGTCGCTACAGTGGCGGCATGCAGCACCCCGGCGTGGCCCGACCGTCCCCGCACGAATGCGGGGTCGCGTGATGGCGGAATACCGGCTCGACGATCTCGCCCACGTCTCCGGAGTCAGCGCCAGGAACATCCGTGCGTACCGGGAGCGGGGCCTGCTCGATCCGCCGCGGCGGGCCGGGCGCACCGCGCTGTACGACGATCACCATCTGTCGCAGCTTGATGCGATCAGCCGACTCCTTGGCAAGGGCTACAGCTCGGCCCACATCGCGGAGTTCTTCGCGGCGGTGCGGCGGGGGTCTGACCTGGCCGACGAGCTCGGCCTGCCGCGCGAGGTGCTCACTCGGGCGGGGCGGACGTACCGCCGCGGCCTGCCACTCGACCTGGACGCCGGCAGGGCTGAAGTCCACACCCTGGTCGAGTACGGCGTCGCCGAGGTGGTGGACGCCCGCCCGGTGATTCTCGACCACGCCGTCGCCGAGGTCCTGCAGCGGTCTCCAGACCCGCTGGGGTATGCGCGAACGCTGGCCCGCTTCCTGCGGTCGGCCGCGGGTCCGGTCGACTCCCTGGCGGAGACGCTGGCCGTGTGTCTCGACCAGCTGTACCGGGACCGCGTCGGGGACCGGGTGCCGCGGCCGCAGGAACTGACCGAGCTTCGCGGGATCGCTGCGGATTACCGGGCGCTCGCCGAGGCAGCCGCGGCCGTCCGGCTACGGCTCGCGATGCGGCGCCATCTGGGCGCTTCCGGGGTGGGGCGCGCCGTGGCGGCTCTGCTCGACGAGCCGTGGCGGTCCTGTCGCGGGGCCTGAACGACACAGTCGCCGCAACGCCCGCGGTGAAGGCCGCGCGCGCCGGCTCCGGCTCCGGTTGCGGTCAGGAAGGATGCCGGACACCCATCGCGCGACGGGCCCGGGTCGCCGGGGCGGGGCGTCTGGATGGCTGCCTTGGTGCGGAACGGGGTTCCTTGCCGCACAACCACGCTCGCGGAGCCGGTCTTCATCACACGGCGGGCGCCGCGTGCGGGCCGGTGCGTTCGGCCCTGCGGCGCCGTGCTCGAATCTGGCGTCATTTGAGGCGGCGCGTCCCGGACGGTGGGATGGATCCCGCAAGGACTTACTCTCCAGTAGGAATTCCCAGCAAACTTGTATCCGCGAAGCGAAGCGCTGACAGGACAAGTTTTGCGATCGTGTCACGTCTGTCGACACGCCGACGCAACAAACAGAGAACTGAGTTTCTCAGATAACGATTGTGTAACAATGCTGCCTTGAACTGCGCTTCTATCCTACTCAACCGTAACCACCCGCATGCAGGACGTTTGTCCCGGATAGTTCACCGCCGTCCGGAAACGCGCGTTACGCAACCTTGTGTTACCCACGCGTAGAACTCGCCAGTAACCATTTCAGGCGCAAAACTAGGGCAGTCTCTTATGACACTCTTAGTACGGCTGAATGACCGCCTGCGGCTCACGGACCGCGATGGACGCGCCTGGAGAGGGCCGCGGGCGAGACCAGCCGGATTCGACGCCGAATCGCAAGGGCCCCAGCGGGTGCACAGGCAAGCACCCGACGAGCCGAAACAAGCCCCGCGACGAGCGACGTAGCGCGCAACACCGAGGAGAACACACGACGTGACGATCAACGACCAGCACCGTGCGACCACCAATTCCAACGGCCGGGCCGAGCAGGGCTACGAACCGCTGACGGGAACGCACGCACTCGTCGATCGGCTGCATTCCGGTGAGCCCTACGCCGTCGCATTCGGCGGCCAGGGCGGCCCATGGCTGGAGAACCTCGAAGAGTTGGTGAACTCCGCCGGTATCGAATCGGAGATCAGCCAGCTGGTCGCCGAGGCCGAGCTCCTGCTGGAGCCGCTGGCCCGCGAGCTCGTCGTGGTGCGGCCGATCGGCTTCGAGCCGATGCGCTGGATCCGTGCGCTCGCCGCCGACGAGCCGCTGCCGTCCGCCAAGGACCTCACCACCGCCGCGATCTCCGGTCCCGGCATCCTGCTGACCCAGATGGCCGCCCAGCGGGCCATCAAGCGCCAGGGTCTCGACCTCGACGCGCACCCGCCGGTCGCGATCGCGGGCCACTCCCAAGGTGTGACCGCCGTCGAGTCGCTGAAGGCCGGCGGCGCCCGTGACGTCGAACTGCTGGCCATCGGTCAGCTGATCGGTGCGGCCGGGTCGCTGGTGTCGCGCCGCTGCGGCATGGTCGGACGCGGCGACAAATCGCCGATGGTGTCGGTGCTCAACGTCGACCCCGCACGCATCGCCGAACTGCTCGAGGAGTTCGCCCAGGACGTCCGGACGGTGCTGCCCCCGGCGCTGTCGATCCGCAACGGCCGGCGGTCCGTCGTGATCACCGGTACCCCCGAACAGCTGGCCCGCTTCGAGCTCTACTGCGAGAAGATCACGGAGAAGGAAGAGGCCGAGCGCAAGAACAAGACGCGCGGCGGCGCGATCTTCCGGCCGATCTTCAACCAGCTCAACGTCGAGGTGGGCTTCCACACCCCGCGTCTGGCTGCCGGCGTCGACCTCGTCAACGAATGGGCCGCGCGCACCGGACTTGACCGCGAACTCACCCAGCGGCTGACCGAGACGATCTTCGTCAACCCGGTCGACTGGGTCGCGGAGGTGGAGGAACTCGCCGCGACCGGCGCGAAGTGGATCATCGA
Source organism: Mycolicibacterium parafortuitum (assembly GCF_010725485.1). Lineage (NCBI taxonomy): Bacteria > Bacillati > Actinomycetota > Actinomycetes > Mycobacteriales > Mycobacteriaceae > Mycobacterium > Mycolicibacterium parafortuitum. The sequence continues at coordinate 3,298,877 of NZ_AP022598.1, forward strand.
CCTCGGGCCCAGCGACACCGTCACCCGGTTGACCGCCCCGGTCATCCGCGGTCTCGGTATCGGCATCGTGCCCGCCGCCACGCGTTCCGGCCAGCGCAGCCTGTTCACCGTCGGCGCCGAGCCCGCCGTCGCACCGGCCTGGTCGAGCTACGCACCGAAGGCCGTCGCGCTGCCCGACGGTTCGGTCAAGGCCTCGACCAAGTTCACCCGGCTCACCGGCCGCTCGCCGATCCTGCTGGCCGGCATGACCCCGACCACGGTGGACGCGAAGATCGTCGCGGCCGCGGCCAACGCCGGCCACTGGGCCGAGCTCGCAGGCGGCGGCCAGGTCACCGAAGAGATCTTCGACGCCCGGGTCGCCGAACTCACCCAGCTGCTCGAGCCCGGCCGGGCCATCCAGTTCAACTCGTTGTTCCTGGACCCGTACCTGTGGAAGCTTCAGGTCGGCGGCAAACGCCTGGTGCAAAAGGCCCGCCAGTCCGGCGCCCCCATCGACGGTGTCGTCGTCACCGCGGGCATCCCCGATCTCGAAGAGGCCGTCGAGCTGATCAAGGAGCTCAACGACGTCGGCATCAGCAACGTGGTGTTCAAGCCCGGCACCGTCGACCAGATCAAGTCGGTCATCAAGATCGCCGTCGAGGTGCCCGACCGCGACGTCATCGTCCACATCGAGGGCGGCCGCGCCGGCGGGCACCACTCGTGGGAGGACCTCGACGACCTGCTCATCAGCACCTACGGCGAGCTGCGCAAGTACCCGAACGTGACCATCTGCGTCGGCGGCGGCATCGGCACCCCGGAGCGGGCGGCCGAGTACCTGTCCGGTGAATGGGCCAAGGACTACGGCTTCCCGGCGATGCCGGTCGACGGCATCCTCGTCGGCACCGCCGCGATGGCGACCAAGGAGGCCACCACCTCGCCCGCGGTCAAGCAGATGCTCGTCGAGACCACCGGCACCGACACCTGGGTCGGTGCGGGCAAGGCCATCAACGGCATGGCCAGCGGCCGCAGCCAGCTCGGGGCCGACATCCACGAGATCGACAACACCGCGTCGCGGTGCGGTCGCCTGCTCGACGAGGTCGCCGGTGACGCCGACGCCGTGGCCGAGCGCCGCGACGAGATCATCGCGGCGATGGCCGATACCGCCAAGCCGTACTTCGGCGACGTCGGTGACATGTCCTACCTGCAGTGGCTGCAGCGCTACGTCGAACTCGCCATCGGCGACGGCGACAGCACCGCCGACACCGCAGCCCCCGGCAGCCCGTGGCTGGCCGACACCTGGCGTGAGCGCTTCGAGGAGATGCTCAAGCGCGCCGAGGCCCGCCTCAACGAGAAGGACTCCGGCCCGATCGAGTCGTTGTTCGTCGGCGACGGCGAGGTGCTGCTCGATCAGCCGACCGAGGCGATCGCCGCGCTGCTGGCCCGCTACCCCGACGCCGGCGCCGTCAAGCTGCACCCGGCCGACGTGCCGTTCTTCGTGACGCTGTGCAAGAAGCCCGGCAAACCGGTCAACTTCGTGCCGGTCATCGACAAGGACGTGCGCCGCTGGTGGCGCAGCGACTCGCTGTGGCAGGCCCACGATGCCCGCTACACCGCCGATCAGGTCTGCATCATTCCCGGCACCCAGGCCGTCGCCGGCATCACCCGGGTGGACGAACCGGTCGGCGAACTGCTCGACCGGTTCGAGCAGGAGATCGTCGACCGCGTGCTGGCCGCAGGCGCCGAGCCGACGCCGGTGGTGTCGCGCCGCCAGGCCCGCGCCGACGTCAGCGGACCGCTGGCCGTGGTGCTCGATTCACCCGACGTGCTGTGGGCCGGGCGCACCGCGATCAACCCGGTGCACCGCATCGGCGCGCCCGGTGAGTGGCAGGTCAACGACGTGCCCGGCAAGCCGAGTGCGACGCACCCGAACACCGGGGCGCGGCTGGAGTTGTCCGGGGACGGAAGCGTGACGCTGAGCGTGCCGCTGTCCGACATCTGGATCGACATCCGTTTCACGCTGCCGTCGTCCACCGTCGACGGCGGCGCCCCGATCGTCACCGTCGAGGACGCCGCCAAGGCGATGCGTTCGGTGCTGGCGATCGCCGCCGGTGTCGACGGGCCCGACGCGCTGCCCCCGGTGCGCGACAACAGCGCGACCGTGACCGTCGAATGGGACCCGCAGAAGGTCGCCGACCACACCGGCGTCACCGCCACGTTCGGCGCCCCGCTGGCGCCGGGCCTGACCCTGGTGCCCGACGCGCTGGTCGGCCTGTGCTGGCCGGCGGTGTTCTCGGCGATCGGGTCGGCCGTCACCGACGACGGTTTCCCCGTCGTCGAGGGCCTGCTGAGCCTGGTTCACCTGGACCACGCCGCCCATCTGCTGGCCAAGCTGCCCGCGGAGAAGTCCCAATTGACCGTCACCGCGACGGCTCTGCCCGCCACCGACACCGAGGTCGGCCGGGTCGTCCCGGTCGAGGTGTCCATCGCCGACACCGACGGGACCGTGCTGGCGACCCTCGGGGAGCGGTTCGCGATCCGCGGCCGTACCGGTGCCGCCGAGCTGGCCGACCCGCCGCGGGCCGGCGGAGCCATCACCGACAACGCCACGGACACGCCGCGGCGCCGTCGCCGCGACGTCGTCGTCACCGCCCCGGTGGACATGAGCGCGTTCGCCGTGGTCTCCGGTGACCACAACCCGATCCACACCGACCGCACCGCGGCGCTGCTGGCCGGGCTGAAAACGCCCATCGTGCACGGCATGTGGCTGTCGGCGGCGGCGCAGCACGCCGTCACCGCCACCGACGGCCGGGCCACCCCGCCCGCACGGCTGGTCGGCTGGACCTCCCGGTTCCTGGGGATGGTGCTGCCCGGTGACGAGATCGAGTTCCGGGTCGACCGCGTCGGCATCGACCGCGGCGCGGAGATCGTCGAGGTCACCGCCAAGGTCGGCGGCGAGCTGGTGATGGCCGCGACCGCGCAGCTGGCCGCGCCGAAGACCGTGTACGCGTTCCCGGGCCAGGGCATCCAGTCCAAGGGCATGGGCATGGAGGTGCGTGCCCGCTCGAAGGCCGCCCGCAAGGTGTGGGACACCGCGGACAAGTTCACCCGCGAGACGCTGGGCTTCTCGGTGCTGCACGTCGTGCGGGACAACCCGACCAGCCTGATCGCCTCGGGTGTGCACTACCACCACCCCGAAGGGGTGCTGTACCTGACGCAGTTCACCCAGGTCGCGATGGCGACGGTGGCCGCGGCGCAGGTCGCCGAGATGCGCGAGCAGGGTGCGTTCGTCGAGGGCGCGATCGCCTGTGGTCACTCCGTCGGCGAATACACCGCGCTGGCATGCGTGTCCAACGTGTACCCGCTCGAAGCGCTGCTTGAGGTGGTGTTCCACCGCGGTTCGAAGATGCACGACATCGTGCCGCGCGACGCGCAGGGCCGGTCGAACTACCGCCTGGCCGCGATCCGCCCGTCGCAGATCGATCTCGACGACGACGACGTCAAGGCCTTCGTCGCCGAGATCTCCGAGCGCACAGGCGAATTCCTGGAGATCGTGAACTTCAACCTGCGCGGCTCGCAGTACGCGATCGCCGGTACGGTCGCCGGGCTGGAAGCCTTGGAGGAAGAGGTCGAGCGGCGCCGCGAGATCTCCGGCGGCAAGCGTTCGTTCATCCTGGTGCCCGGCATCGACGTGCCGTTCCACTCCAGCGTGCTGCGGGTCGGTGTCGCCGACTTCCGGCGTGCGCTCGAGCGGGTGATGCCCCAGGACGCCGATCCGGAGCTGCTGATCGGCCGCTACATCCCGAACCTGGTGCCGCGGCCGTTCACCCTGGACCGCGACTTCATCGAAGAGATCCGGGAACTCGTTCCGGCCGAGCCGCTCGACGAGGTGCTCGCCGACTACGACACCTGGCGCAACGAGAAGCCGCGCGAGCTGATGCGCAAGATCGTCATCGAGCTGTTGGCGTGGCAGTTCGCCAGCCCGGTGCGGTGGATCGAGACGCAGGACCTGCTGTTCATCGAGGAGGCCGCGGGCGGTCTCGGTGTCGAGCGGTTCGTGGAGATCGGCGTCAAGAACGCGCCGACCGTCGCGGGCCTGGCCGCCAACACGCTGAAGTTGCCGGAGTACTCGCACAACACCACCGAGGTGCTCAACGCCGAGCGTGACGCCGCGGTGCTGTTCGCCACCGACACCGATCCGGAACCGGACGACGAGCCGGCGCCGGTCGCCGAGGCGGCCCCGGTGGAGGCGGCTCCCGCCCCGGCGGCGGCGCCCAGCGGCGGACTTCCGTCGAATGTCGCGCCCGCGGGCGCTCCACGCCCCGACGACATCACGTTCGACGCGGCCGACGCGACGATGGCGCTCATCGCGCTGTCGGCGAAGATCCGCGTGGACCAGATCGAGGCGCTCGACTCCATCGAGTCGATCACCGACGGCGCGTCGTCGCGGCGCAACCAGATGCTGGTCGATCTCGGGTCGGAGCTGAATCTCGGTGCCATCGACGGTGCCGCCGAAGCCGACCTGGCGGGTCTGAAGGGACAGGTCACCAAGCTGGCCCGGACCTACAAGCCGTTCGGTCCGGTGCTGTCGGACGCGATCAACGACCAGCTGCGCACGGTCCTCGGGCCGTCCGGCAAGCGGCCCGCCTACATCGCCGAGCGGGTCAAGAAGACCTGGGAACTCGGGGACGGCTGGGTCAAGCACGTCACCGCCGAGGTCGCGCTGGGCACCCGCGAGGGATCCAGCGTCCGCGGCGGAGCGCTCGGCGGTCTGCACGACGGAGCCCTGGCCGATGCGGCCGCGGTGGACAAGGTGATCGACGCGGCCGTGACCGCGGTCGGGGCCCGGCTCGGGATTCCGGTGTCGCTGCCGTCCGCCGCGGGTGGTGGCGGTGGGGTCGTCGACTCGGCGGCACTCGGTGAGTTCGCCGAGCAGGTCACCGGACGCAACGGCGTGCTGGCCAACGCGGCGCGCACGATCCTGGACCAGCTGGGATACGGCGCGGTGGCGTCCGTGCCCGAGCCCTCCGCCGATGCGGAGCTGATCGATCTGGTCACCGCCGAGCTCGGCTCGGACTGGCCGCGTCTGGTGGCTCCGGCGTTCGACGGCCGCAAGGCGGTGCTGTTCGACGACCGGTGGGCCAGTGCGCGTGAGGATCTCGCGAAGATCTGGCTGACCGACGAGGACGAGATCGAGGCCGATTGGGTCCGGTTGTCGGAGCGGTTCGAGGGGACCGGCCACGTCGTCGGAACCCAGGCCACCTACTGGCAGGGCAAGGCGCTGGCCGCGGGCCTGAACATCCACGCGTCGCTGTACGCCCGCATCGCCGCGGGAGCGGAGAACCCCGGCAAGGGCCGCTACAGCGAAGAGGTCGCGGTCGTGACCGGCGCCTCGAAGGGATCGATCGCCGCATCGGTCGTCGCGCAGCTGCTCGACGGTGGCGCCACGGTGGTGGCCACCACGTCCCGGCTCGACGACGACCGGCTGGCCTTCTACCGCAAGCTCTACCGCGACAACGCCCGCTTCGGCGCCAAGCTGTGGGTGCTGCCCGCGAACATGGCGGCCTACAGCGACATCGACGCACTCGTCGAGTGGGTCGGCACGGAGCAGACCGAGAGCCTCGGGCCCAAGTCCATCCACCTCAAGGATGCGCTGACCCCGACGTTGCTGTTCCCGTTCGCCGCACCGCGCGTCGGCGGGGACCTGTCCGAGGCCGGATCGCGCGCCGAGATGGAGATGAAGGTCCTGCTGTGGGCCGTGCAGCGGCTGATCGCCGGGCTGTCCCACATCGGCGCCGACCGCGACATCGCGGCTCGCCTGCACGTCGTGCTGCCCGGTTCACCGAACCGCGGCATGTTCGGCGGCGACGGTGCCTACGGCGAGTCCAAGGCCGCCCTGGATGCGGTCGTGTCGCGCTGGAAGGCCGAGACGTCATGGGCTCAGCGCGTCAGCCTGGCGCACGCGCTGATCGGCTGGACCCGCGGCACCGGGCTGATGGGCCACAACGACGTCATCGTCGACGGGGTCGAGGCTGCCGGTGTGCAGACCTACTCCACCGAGGAGATGGCGAGCATGCTGCTGGCGCTGTGCGACGTCGACACCAAGGTCGCCGCCGCCCAGGAGCCGGTGCAGGCCGACCTGACCGGCGGACTGGCCGATGTGGAGCTGGATCTGGCCGAACTGGCCGCCAAGGCCAGGGAAGCCGCGACCGCGGCGCCCGCCGAGGCCGAGGACGAGGAGGCCGGCGATCACCTCATCGCGGCGCTGCCGTCCCCGCCGCGGCCCACCGTCCCGGCCCCCGCGCCGGAGTGGGCTGACCTCGACGTCGACCCGGCCGACCTGGTGGTCATCGTCGGTGGCGCCGAACTCGGCCCGTACGGCTCGTCGCGCACCCGGTTCGAGATGGAGGTCGACAACGAGCTGTCGGCGGCCGGTGTCCTCGAGCTGGCCTGGACCACCGGTCTGATCAAGTGGGAGGACGATCCCCAACCGGGTTGGTACGACACCGAATCCGGCGATCTCGTCGACGAGGCGGACCTGGTCGAGCGCTACCACGACGCGGTCGTGGAACGGGTCGGCATCCGTGAGTTCGTCGGGGACGGCGCGATCGACCCGGACCACTCGGCGCCTCTGCTGGTGTCGGTGTTCCTGGACAAGGACTTCTCGTTCGTGGTGTCGTCGGAGGCCGACGCGCGTGCGTTCGTGCAGTTCGACCCGGAGCACACGGTGATCAGCCCGGTGCCCGACAGCTCCGACTGGACCGTCACCCGCAAGGCGGGCACCGAGATTCGGGTGCCCCGCAAGGCGAAGCTGTCCCGTACCGTCGGCGCGCAGATTCCGACCGGGTTCGACCCGCAGGTCTGGGGTGTCACCCCGGACATGGCGAATTCCATTGACCGCGTTGCGTTGTGGAATCTGGTCGCGACGGTGGACGCGTTCCTGTCCGCAGGCTTCTCGCCGACCGAACTGATGCGTTGGGTGCACCCGAGCCTGGTCGCCAGCACGCAGGGCACCGGCATGGGTGGTCTGACCTCGATGCAGACGATGTTCCACGGCAACCTGCTGGACAAGAACAAGCCGAACGACATCCTGCAGGAGACGCTGCCGAACGTCGTTGCCGCACACGTGATCCAGAGCTACGTGGGCAGCTACGGATCGATGATCCACCCGGTCGGCGCGTGCGCCACCGCGGCGGTTTCGCTGGAGGAGGGTGTCGACAAGATCCGGCTGGGCAAGGCCGAGCTCGTCGTCACCGGCGGCTATGACGACCTGACGCTGGAGGCCGTGATCGGCTTCGGTGACATGGCGGCCACCGCCGACACCGAGGTGATGCGTGCCAAGGGCATCAGCGATTCCCGGTTCTCCCGCGCCAACGACCGGCGCAGGCTGGGCTTCGTCGAGGCCCAGGGCGGCGGCACCATCCTGCTGGCGCGCGGTGATCTCGCGTTGCGGATGGGTCTGCCGGTGCTGGCCGTGGTCGCGTACGCGCAGTCCTACGCCGACGGTGTGCACACCTCGATCCCGGCTCCGGGGCTCGGCGCGCTCGGCGCCGGTCGCGGCGGCAGGGAGTCGGTGCTGGCCAAGTCGCTCAACAAGCTGGGCGTCGGGGCCGACGACATCGCGGTGATCTCCAAGCACGACACCTCGACGCTGGCCAACGATCCCAACGAGCAGGAGCTTCACGAGCGGCTGGCCGACTCATTGAGTCGTTCCGAGGGTGCGCCGCTGTTCATCGTCAGCCAGAAGAGCCTGACCGGGCACGCCAAGGGCGGCGCGGCGGTCTTCCAGACGATGGGTATGTGCCAGATCCTGCGCGACGGCGTGATCCCGCCGAACCGTAGCCTGGACTGCGTCGACGAGGAGCTGGCGACGTCCGCGCACTTCGTGTGGCCGCGCGAGACCCTGCGGATGGGCGAGAAGTACCCGCTGAAGGCGGGTCTGATCACCAGCCTCGGCTTCGGTCACGTGTCCGGTCTGATCGCCCTGGTGCATCCGCAGGCGTTCCTGGCCACCCTGACCCCGGAGCAGCAGGCGGACTACGCCGCGCGTGCCCAGGAGCGGGAGCTGGCCGGAAAGCGCAGGCTCGCATCGGCGATCGCCGGTGGACGTCCGATGTACGAGCGGCCCGACGGGCGGCGCTTCGACCAGGAGGCGCCCGAGAAGGTCCAGGAAGCCGGCATGCTGCTCGACGCGGCTTCGCGGCTCACCGAGGACGGCGTGTATCGGCGATGAACCGTGAGATAGCGTGCTGTTCGTGGGCATCGTCGGGATAGGTATCGACCTCGTCTCCATTCCGGAGTTCGCCGAGCAGGTGGATCGCCCGGGCACGGTGTTCGCCGAGACGTTCACGCCGGGGGAGCGGCGCGACGCCGCCGACAAGAGTTCGTCGGCGGCGCGCCACCTCGCGGCGCGGTGGGCGGCCAAGGAGGCGGTGATCAAGGCCTGGTCGGGATCGCGGTTCTCCAAGCGGCCGGTGCTGCCTGAGGCGATCCACCGCGACATCGAGGTGATCACCGACATGTGGGGGCGCCCCCGGGTCCGGTTGTCCGGCGCGGTGGCCGAGCACCTCAAAGAGGTGACGATCCACCTGTCGCTGACCCACGAGGCCGACACCGCCGCCGCGGTCGCCGTCCTCGAAGAGCGCTAGCCCCTTTTTGGCGAGCGTGCGTGTCCGCGGCGGACACGCCGGGCAAATCCCGGACTTTGCGCACGCTCGCGGGGCCCAGGCAGGCGACTAACGTGGTCGCCATGAGCGATCTCGTGCAACGCGTCCGCGACGTCCTGCCGTCGGTGCGCGCCGACCTCGAAGACCTGGTGCGCATCCAGTCCGTGTGGGCGGATCCCGACCGCCGTCCCGAAGTGCAGCGGTCGGCCGAAACGGTGTCGAAGTTGTTGTCCGAGGCCGGGTTCGACGATGTCGCGATCGTCGCCGAGGGCGGCGCCCCCGCCGTCATCGCCCGTCATCCCGCGCCGGACGGTGCGCCGACGGTGCTGCTGTACGCCCACCACGATGTGCAGCCCGAAGGCGACCCCGCCCAGTGGCACAGCGCCCCATTCGAGCCGGCCGAACGGGACGGCCGGCTGTACGGTCGCGGCACCGCCGACGACAAGGCCGGTATCGCAACGCATCTCGCCGCGTTCCGAGCGCACGGCGGCAATCCGCCGGTCGGGGTGACCGTCTTCGTCGAGGGTGAGGAGGAGTCGGGCTCGCCGTCGCTGAGCGCGCTGCTGGCCAAGCACCGCGACGCGCTGGCCGCCGATGTCATCGTGATCGCCGACTCCGACAACTGGAGCACCGAGATCCCGTCGCTGACGGTGTCGTTGCGCGGTCTGGCCGACTGTGTGGTCGAGGTCGCCACCCTCGACCACGGCCTGCACTCGGGGATGTGGGGCGGGGTGGTGCCCGACGCGCTGTCGGTTCTGGTGCGCCTGCTCGCCTCGCTGCACGACGACGACGGCAACGTGGCCGTCGAGGGCCTGCACGTCGCCGACGCTCCCGAGGTCGACTACCCGCCCGAGCGGGTCCGGGCCGACACCGGCGTCCTCGACGGGGTGCGCGAGATCGGCTCCGGCTCAGCGACACAACGGCTTTGGGCCAAGCCGGCGATCACGGTCATCGGTATCGACACCACACCCATCGCGAAGGCGTCCAACACGCTGATCCCGCGCGCTCGCGCCAAGATCAGCATGCGGGTGGCCCCCGGCGGTGACGCCGCCGCGCACCTCGCGGCGCTGACCCGGCACCTGGAGAGCCATGCGCCGTGGGGCGCGCAGGTGACCGTCACCCCCGGAGATCTCGGCGAACCGTACGCCATCGACGCCGACGGCCCCGTCTACGACGCCGCGCGCAGCGCGTTTCGGCAGGCGTGGGGACACGACGCCGTCGACACCGGAGTCGGCGGATCGATCCCGTTCATCGCGGAGTTCGCGGCGGCATTCCCCGACGCCAAGATTCTGGTCACCGGCGTCGAGGACCCCGACACCCAGGCGCACAGCATCAACGAGAGCCTGCACCTGGGCGTGCTGGAACGAGCGGCGACGGCCGAGGCGCTGCTGCTGGCCCGGCTCGGTGAACTAGACGGACAGATCGCGCCGTAGTTTGGCGACGTGGCCGGTGGCGCGGACGTTGTACTGCGCCACCTTGATCTTGCCGTTCTCGTCGACGAGGAACGTGGAACGGATGACGCCCTGCACCGTCTTGCCGTACATCGTCTTCTCGCCGAAGGCGCCCCACGCTTCGAGGACCTTCTTGTCCGGGTCGGACAGCAGGGGGAACGTCAGCCCCTCGGCGTCGCGGAACTTCGCGAGCTTCGCCGGCTTGTCCGGTGAGATCCCGACGACGTCGAGACCGGCCTCGTTGAGCTCGGCGAGACTGTCCCGGAAGTCGCAGGCCTGCTTGGTGCAGCCCGGCGTCGACGCCGCCGGGTAGAAGTACACGATGACCTTGCGTCCCTTGTAGTCGGACAGCGAGACGGTGTTGCCGTCGGCGTCGGGAAGGCTGAACGCCGGAGCTTCGTCGCCGACCTCGAGACGTGGGGTTTGCGGCATCGGTGTGTCATCCCTCCAAGCAGGTCCCGGAACGGGTGCGGTGGTTCGGTCGACCGGGGCGCCGCGTGGCGGCCCGGCTCAACTAGGGTAGTTCGACAGAGCTGTAGGCAGGGGCGCGGCCGGCGCGCATGGTGGGCGAAGGCATTGGAGGAACACGTGGCGGACCGGGATCCCGACACCATCAAGGCTGAGATCGATCTGGCGCGCGAGCAGCTGGCGATCACGGTCGACTCCCTCGCCGAGCGGGCCAATCCGCGCCGGGTGGCCGACGACGTCAAGGCGGGGGTGATCCGCTTCGTGTCGAAGCCGCCGGTGGCGATCTCCCTGGCCGGGGCCGGCGTGCTGTTGCTGGTGCTGACGATCCGCCGTATCCGGCAGTGAACGGTTGATCAGCGCCTGAAGCTCGACCAGAACCAGTCGGTGATCGAGAATCCGGGCGGGTTCGCGACGCGGCCGATCCTGCTGCAGTTCAATACCGCCACGGGCGTTTGCGTGACGCTGCGATGAACGACGTCCCCTCCGTTGGCACCTGTCGCCACCGGATCGATCGGGCTCGACATCAGCAAATTCCTCGATTCCTGCTCTCAAGCGTCTCGCGGCGATCGCTCGCGGCGTTCAGCTAACGGAACCATAACACCATTCCCGGGCTTTCAGCAGCACAATCCCCGTTGGTCGGCGTGAATCGCGATGCGCCGTTACTCCGTGTACCCGACGTACCTGCTGGCGATTGTTACCGCCATGTGAAATCCAGCACAGGGTCAGGTCGCGGCGGCGTAGCCGCCGAAATTCGATGCGGAGAGGACGAGGCATGCCGGGTAGGCGTTGCCGGTTGCGAGTCGCGCGGGACCGGGCAGGGTATCGCCGGATCGCACGGCCGAGTCCTCTACGCTGACGCTGATACAAGACGAGCTACAGAGAAGGAGACGCCACATGGCGTGGTTTCTCGCCCTGCAGGGCCCCGCGCAGCCGAGCCACCAGGCTTCGGTCTACGAACTGCAGGACACGACCGACGTTGACACGCTGGCGCAAGAACTCGTCAGCGCGGTGACCCTGGACAGGGTCGTGCCGATTCCGGCGATGCTGCCGCAGAACACCAAGAAGCGGCAGAAGGTCACGCTCTACATCCGGCCGGCCGCATGGGGCCTGTGGACGTTCTACGAGTTGTCCGAGGACGACAAGCGTCAGCTGATGATGGAGAACCCGTTGGTGCAGGCGCTGCAGCAGCATCAACAGCAGCAGCACGGCGCCGCAGGTCAGATCAACCCGCTGCTGGGCCAGCCCGGCGCGGGTCCCCGCCGCTAGGCCATCGCAGGCCGTCCCGTGCCGCCCGGCGGGCACGGGACGGATGCGTCGCTACTGCGTGTCTGAGTTGAACAGGTACCAGAGACCGTCTTCGCCCTCGCGGCAGAGGAAGTACGGGTACTGAGCGTCCTCTTCGGGATTGGACAGCGCGATATGGGGGCCGTCGGCCAAGCAGGCGTCCTGGGTCTGGAACGTCACCGGTGTGCCGTTCGCGTCGACGACCCTGACTTCCTCCGCGTTCGCGACGCCGGCACCGGCGATCGCGCCGGCGACACATGCGGCGGCGAAAAGCAGCTTCTTCATCATTGTTACCCCTGGATATGTAGGTGTCAGCGCCCTCTCTGATGAGTCGATATGCCTGGTGCGCTGGGCACAATGTAGGCCCCGGATCGACCACCACTGCTGTTTTCCGCAAATATTGACGACTGGTCTCTAGAAATATCCGCTGGTCATTGCGTTTTGAACTGTTCACCGATGATTGCCGCCGCTGCCGGAATTCAGCGCCGTCGACAGGGTCGGGCGTTGGGGATTCGCAGGTGCATCCGCTTCGGATTTCGCATGAAACACGTTGATCATCAATGGTTTCCGTGATTCTGGTGCCGTGGCGTGTGCGGTGCGGGGTCGCGCAGAGCGATCTCGCGATTTGCCCATCTCCGGCGCCTGGCCGGGGATATAGTTTGCTGCGTTGTCGACCGTCTGAGCAGGGGTAACGATGAACGCAGCCAGGTATATCGGCCGAGTCGGGGGCCTCGCGGTCGCTTTCGGGGTCGGCACGGCCGTCCTCGGTGGCTACGGTGCGGCCGTTGCCAAGCCTGCGGCGGACGGTGCGGATTCCACGGTGTCGGCCCCGCGCTCCGGCCCCGCCGAGACGGCATCCGCCGACTCCGGTGACAAGGCGTCCACGGGTGCGAAGCCCACGTCCGGCTCCCGCGAGGACACCGACGCCGACGCTGTCGATGACGATGCAGCCGACGACGTAGACGGCGATGCAGCCGACGAGGAATCTGCCGTCACCGAAGAATCGGCTGACGCCGACGAAGCCGACACGTCCCGCAAGCCCGCCAGGGCGCGCGGCGCCGCGCCGGGGCGTGAGTCCGCTTCTACCGACACCGACACCGACACCAACGAGGCGACGACCCCGTCGGCCGGGAACACCGCCGCCGAGCCTGCCGGCTCGACCGACGAGGTCGCCGAAGTCGCGCCGGCGGGCCGCACGGCCCAGGCCCTGACGTGGCTGTCCAGTCCCGCAGCCGTGGCGGGACGCACGTCTGCGACCGCGACGCAGACCGCCACCACCGCGGTGCCGAACCCCTGGGCGGCGCTCATCGACGCCATCTTCACGCCGTTCGCCGGGGGAGGCCCGGCCGGGCTGCCCGCGGATTCGCCGCTGTCCTGGGCCGCCGCCGCGGCGGCGCGGCGGGAAGCGCTTTTCGCCGGCCCGATCGTCGTCGACCCGGCCACCATGGCGTTCGAGGACGGCGTGATCTACGGGTCGATCAATGCGACCGCCACGAACGGACGTCAGCTGTTCTACACGGTCATCGGCTCGTCGCCGGAGGGCGGCAAGACCACCCTCCTCAGCACCGCCGGCGGGTTCACGTTCCTGCCGGATCTGGCCGTGGTCAATGCCCGCGGTAGCGACACCTTCACGGTGATGGTCAGCCAGGAGAGCGCGCTGGTGGTCCTGCTCAAGCAGATCCCGGTACTCGGCGACCTCGTGGACCCGATCGTGCTCACGCTGCAGCAGACCCCGATCCTCGGAGCGGTCCTGCAGCCGATCATCGGTTACCGCGTGATCACCTCGGTCACGGTCGACACCGGCGAGATGATCCCGGAGAACGTGCCTTTCGCGTTCACGACGAAGGTGGAGTCGTTTGACGGCACGAAGATCAGTGTCAACTTCTTCCCGGCCGCCGGGCTGCAGAACGGGCAGGACGCGGAGACGATCTTCAACGGCCCGGGGCTGGGCAGCGCCGGTTACACCGACCCGACCGCGGTGATCTCGCTGGCGAACCTGATACCCGGGATCAAGACACTGCGCGACGGCGGCTACAACGTGGTGACCTGGGATCCCCGCGGGGAGTTCGCCTCCGGCGGGATCCTGCAGCTCGACAGTCCGTTCTTCGAGGGCCGCGACGTTCAGGCGCTGATCTCCTGGGCCGCCACCCTGCCGGGGGTCAAGACGAACGCGCCGGGGGATCCGGTGATGGGCATGGTCGGCGGCTCCTACGGCGGCGGAATCCAGCTGGTGACCGCGGGAATCGACAAGAGGGTCGAAGCCATCGTTCCGGTGATCGCCTGGAACTCGCTGACCATGGCGCTCTATCCCGAGAAGGCGTTCAAGTCGGGCTGGGCGACCCTGCTAGGCCTGGACCTGCTGACCGCCGGCGCCCGGATCAACGCGCAGATCTACCCCGCGATCATCCTCGGCGATCTGCTCGGGTTCATCACCGAGGTCCAGCAGGCCATCATCGAGAGCAGTGGCCCGACAGTGCTGGTCAACAGCATCACCGCGCCGACGCTGTTGATCCAGGGCACCGTCGACGGATTGTTCACGCTCCGACAGGCGTTCACCAACGCCGCGATGCTCGGCGCGAATGGTGTTCCGGTGGACATGATCTGGGCCTGCGGTGGGCACGGCATCTGTCTGAACCCGCCGAACGACAACCAGGCGACGCATTTGGTGAACGCGACGATGGACTGGCTCGACCGGTACGTGCGCGGCAACGAACTGGTGCCTACGGGACCCCGCTTCGAGTGGTACGACCAAAACGGTGACTATCACGCTTCCGAGGTGATGCCGACGGAGTCAGGGTTCTACGGCGAGCCTTTCGTCACGCAGGACGACGGCGGATTCCTGCCGATCATCCCGATCGGCGGGTCCGGTCCCCAGACCCAATCGCCCACGCCGTGGTTGCTGTCCCCGGCAACCGCGTCCAAGGCGTCGCTGGCGCTGAACATGACGATCGCCCCGCCCGAGGGCGCTCAGTTCGTGGGTGCTCCACAGGTCACGCTGACCTACGAGGGTCTGGGCACCGCCACGCACATCTACGGTCAGATCGTCGACGATGCCACCGGCCTGGTGCTGGGCAACCTGGTCACCGCGATCCCGGTGACGCTCGACGGCAGGAGTCGCACCGTGACGTTCGATCTGGAGCAGATCGCCTACACGGCGGGCGCCGGGGACACGCTCACGTTGCAGTTGACCGGGTTCGCCACGCCGTATCTCGATCTGACCCAGATCGGCTTCATCGACGTCCAGGGCGTGACGCTGTCGCTGCCGACGGTATCGACCGCCGAACCGGTGACCGGCGAATTGGCCGCCGCGGTGGTCGCGGCCTAGGAGCATTCCCGAAAACCAGCAGCCCGAAAACCAACAAAGGCCCTGTGGATACAGGGCCTTTGTTGTGGTGGTGCGCCGTCAGGGTTTCGAACCCCGGACCCGCTGATTAAGAGTCAGCTGCTCTACCAACTGAGCTAACGGCGCGCGTGTGAGACAATAACAGGCCCGCGGCGAAAGACGGAAATCCGCACGTCCGCGCGTTTTCGGAGCCGACATCGCAGTCGTGCCCCAACCTCGGAACGGACCGTAGAATTGGCGGCATTGGGTCGCGGGCGAAACAGCCCTGATGTGAGGTGGAGCGGAAGTATGTGGCAGGTCAACACGGCGAGCCGTGCGCGGGCGAGACGGTCCTGGTGGGTGGCCGTTGCGCTGGTTCCCGCGCTTGTGCTGGGCCTCAGCGCCTGCGCGGGGAGCACCGAAACCCCCAAGCCGCAGGTGATCACGGACAAGGGCACCCCGTTCGGTGACCTCTTGGTGCCGAAGCTGTCGTCGTCGGTCAAGGACGGCGCCGTCGGCGTCAGCGCGGGCGCGCCCGTCACGGTCAGCGCCGAAGACGGTGTCCTGGGCTCGGTGACGATGGTCAACGAGAACGGCAAGTCGGTGGAGGGCAAGCTCTCCGAGGACGGCCTGACGTGGGAGACCTCCGAACCCCTCGGGTACAACAAGCGCTACACGCTCACCGCGCAGGCGCTGGGGCTCGGCGGGGTCGCGAGCCGGCAGATGACGTTCGAGACGCACAGCCCGGAAAATCTCACGATGCCTTACGTTTTGCCCAACGAGGGTGAGGTCGTCGGGGTGGGGCAGCCGGTCGCCATCCGGTTCGACGAGAACATCCCGAACCGGTTGGCCGCACAACGCGCCATCACCGTCAAGACCGAACCGCCCGTCGAGGGCGCGTTCTACTGGTTGAACAACCGTGAAGTCCGTTGGCGCCCAGCCAAGTACTGGAAGCCCGGCACCAAGGTCGAGGTCGAGGTCAACACCTACGGCGTCGACCTGGGCGACGGTCTGTTCGGTCAGGACAACGTGTCGACGAGCTTCACCATCGGCGACGAGGTGATCAGCACCGTCGACGACAACACCAAGACGTTGACGGTGCGCCGCAATGGCGAGGTCGTCAAGACCATGCCGGTGTCGATGGGCAAGAACAGCACGCCGACCAACAACGGCGTCTACATCGTCGGTGACCGCAGGTCGCACATGATCATGGATTCGTCGACCTACGGCGTTCCGACCAACTCGCCCAACGGCTATCGCACCGAGGTCGACTGGGCCACCCAGATCTCCTACAGCGGCATCTACGTGCACGCGGCGCCGTGGTCGGTGGGCAGCCAGGGCGAAGCCAACGTCAGCCACGGCTGCATCAACGTCAGCACGAGCAACGGCCAGTGGTTCTACGACAACTCCAAGCGCGGCGACATCGTCGAGATCGTCAACACCGTCGGATCGCCGCTGCCGGGCACCGACGGGCTGGGGGACTGGAACATCCCGTGGGAGCAGTGGAAGGCTGGCAACGCCAACGTGTGACGCCCGGACAGCAGAAACGCCGCCTACCGAAGTAGGCGGCGTTTCCCTTTCGGGGTGGCTGACGGGACTCGAACCCGCGACAGCCAGGATCACAACCTGGTGCTCTACCAACTGAACTACAGCCACCATCGCCGCTTCTCGAAAGCGGCTTGGTCATATTAGCCGGTGGACCCCTCTGGAGCCGAATCGTCCTGCTTCTCGTCCTGCCTAGGGGGTCCCAACTCGGCCGCGACGGCCGCGATGTCGCTGGTCGAGGGCCCGGGCGGCGCGACGAACGCGGTCTGGCGGTAGTAGCGCAGCTCGCGGATCGACTCGTGGATGTCGGCCAGCGCGCGGTGCGCGAGCCCCTTCTCGGGCTGCCCGAAGTAGATCCGCGGGTACCAGCGCCTGCACAGCTCCTTGATCGAGCTGACGTCGATCATCCGGTAGTGCAGGAAGTCGTCGAGCTTGGGCATGTCGCGGGCGATGAACCCGCGGTCGGTCGCGATCGAGTTCCCGGCCAGCGGCGCGGTCTTGGCCTGTTTGACGTGCTCCCGGATGTAGGTCAGCACCATGTCCTCGGCGGTTGCGACGTCGACGGTGGACGCGCGCACCTCGTCGACGAGGCCCGACTTGGCGTGCATCTTGGCGACGACGTCGACCATCGAGGACAGCGCGGCGTCGTCGGCGTGGATGACCACGTCGAGGCCGTCGCCGAGGATGTTCAGCTCCGAATCGGTCACCAGTACCGCGATCTCGATGAGCAGGTCGGATTTCAGGTCCAGGCCCGTCATCTCGCAGTCGATCCACACCAGTTCGTCTCGCACAGCGCTCAACAGTAAGCCCACCGGCGCACAACGGCTTGCGGCACCCATCTCAGGCAGGTCCCGCCGCAGTAGGGTTCGACCCATGAGCACGCACCCTTCCGCCACCCCCGCGCAGCAGATCGCCGCAGGTTATGCGG
This sequence comes from Mycolicibacterium parafortuitum, assembly GCF_010725485.1. Classification (NCBI taxonomy): domain Bacteria; kingdom Bacillati; phylum Actinomycetota; class Actinomycetes; order Mycobacteriales; family Mycobacteriaceae; genus Mycobacterium; species Mycolicibacterium parafortuitum. Next base: position 3,316,517 of record NZ_AP022598.1, read on the forward strand.
CGGAAGGAGCAGCGGTCGAGCTCGGCACCGTCGTCGTCGACGGCGTCTGCGACCCGGCCGCGCGGGTCCGGATCCCGTTGGCCACGCTGAACCGCCACGGGCTGGTGGCCGGTGCGACCGGCACCGGCAAGACGAAGTCGCTGCAGGTGCTGGCCGAACAGCTCTCGGCGGCCGGGGTGCCGGTGGTGATGGCCGACGTCAAAGGCGACCTGTCGGGCTTGTCCAGGCCCGGTGAACCCGGGGCCAAGGTGGCCGAGCGCGCCGCCGACACCGGCGACGACTGGGCCCCGGCGGCCTACCCCGTGGAGTTCCTGTCGCTGGGCACCTCGGGCATCGGGGTGCCGGTGCGCGCGACCATCACCAGCTTCGGGCCGATCCTGCTGTCAAAGGTGCTCGGGCTGAACCAGACTCAGGAATCGACGCTCGGGCTGATCTTCCACTGGGCCGATCAGCAGGGGCTGCCGTTGCTGGACCTCAAAGACCTGCGCTCGGTCATCCAGTACCTGACCAGCGACGAGGGCAAACCGCAGCTCAAGGCGCTCGGTGCGGTGTCGACGACGACGGCCGGGGTGATCCTGCGGGCACTGGTGAACCTGGAGGCCGAAGGCGCGGACACGTTCTTCGGCGAGCCGGAGCTCGAACCCGACGATCTGATGCGCGTCGACGCGTCCGGGCGTGGCGTCATCACGCTGCTGGAACTGGGCAGCCAGGCGGCCCGGCCGGTGCTGTTCTCGACGTTTCTGATGTGGGTGCTCGCCGATCTGTTCACCACGCTGCCCGAGGTCGGTGACGTCGACAAACCCAAGCTGGTTTTCGTCTTCGACGAGGCGCACCTGCTGTTCTCCGACGCGTCGAAGGCGTTCCTCGACCAGGTCGAGCAGACCGTCAAACTCATCCGGTCCAAGGGTGTCGGTGTGCTGTTCTGCACCCAGCTGCCCGGAGACATCCCCAAAGAGGTCCTCAGCCAGCTCGGCGCGCGGATCCAGCACGCGCTGCGTGCGTTCACCCCTGACGATCAGAAGGCGCTGACCAAGACCGTCCGCACCTATCCGAAAACCGACGTGTACGACCTCGAATCGGCTCTGACGTCGCTGGGCACCGGCGAGGCCGTCGTGACCGTGCTCTCGGAGAGGGGCGCACCGACGCCGGTGGCCTGGACCCGGATGCGCGCGCCGCGGTCGCTGATGGACACCATCGGGTCCGACGCGATCGCCGCGGCGGCCCAAGCCAGCCCGCTGCAGGCCGAGTACGGCCAGACGGTCGACCGGGACTCTGCCTATGAACGGCTCGCGGCGCGTCTGGCGCCACCACCGCCGGTGCCCCAGCCGCCCGTCGCCCCTTCGCCGACCGAGCAGCCTCCGGTGTACGTCCCACCGCCGATGGACATCCCGCCGATGCCCGCACCCGCGTCGCCCCCCGAGCCCGGCTTCCTCGATCAGGTGATGGCCAACCCGGCGTTCAAGAGCGCGATGCGCTCGGCGGGGACGGTGATCGGGCGCGAGATCACCCGCAGCATCTTCGGCACGGGCCGGCGTAAGCGCCGCCGCTGACCCGCGATCGCTGACCGCCGAGATTGCTTCTGGTCAGCCTGCTACTCGAACTTCCGCTGCCGGAATGCGATTTCGGCGAGAAACCGAGGTTAGTCGCCGCCGAGCTTCTTGTAGACGGCGCCGACGATCGGCGCGACGATCGAGCGCGGCGCATAGCCGCTGGCGGTTGACATCGCCTTCGACGTCAGGCCGGGGACGACGCGCATCTTGTTGCGCTCCAACCCATCCAGCGACACCTTGGCGGTGTACTCGGTGTCGATCCACAGGAAGTCCGGGATCAACCTCTCGACGAGGGACTGCTCGTCGGGGTCGGGCAGCTCGGTGCGTACCGGTCCCGGCGCGAGCACCGTGACGTGCACCCCGGACGATTTCACCTCGCCGCGCAGCGATTCGCTGAACGTGTTCGCGAACGCTTTCGTCGCGGCGTAGGTCGCGTTGTTCGGGATCGGGGAGTTGCCCGCCGCCGAACCGGAGACCAAAATGCCGCCGGCCCGCCGCTCGACCATGCCCGGCAACACGGCAAGCACCAGGTCGTGTACGCCGAGCACGTTGAGCTGCACCTGTTTCCGTTCCTCGGCCGGATCCAGGGAGGCGACGGCGCCGAACGTCGCGGTGCCGGCGTTCGCGCACAGGATCGAGATGTTGCGGGTGGCCAGCTCCTCGCAGAACACGTCGCGCGCGGCCGGGTCGGCCAGGTCGACGGCGCGTACCTCCACGGTGACGCCGAAGTCGGCGCGCAGCCGCTCGGCGAGGGTGTTGAGCACCTCTTCGCGGCGGGCGGTGATGATCAGGTGATGGCCACGGCGGGCGAGCTCGACGGCCAGCGCCTCACCGATGTTCTGCGAAGCGCCGGTGACGACGGCGCGAGCGTCCGCGCTGGGAGCGGGTACTGGCATGGGCCGGACTATATCGTGAGCGACCATGAGCCAGCTGCCGCCCACGACCGGCCCGCCCATCGATGCGGCGCCGCGCTCACGCGTGCTGGCCTGGGCGATGTGGGATTTCGGGGCGACAGCGATCAATGCGATCGTCATCACGTTCGTCTTCACCGTCTACCTCACCACCACCGTCGGCGACGACCTGCCGGGGGACACCAGCCCGGCGAGCTGGCTGGGCCGCGCGCTGGCGCTGGCCGGTCTGGTGGTCGCGCTGCTGGCCCCGGTCACCGGGGTGCTCGTCGACGCGCCTTCGCGCCGCCGCCGCGCCCTGGCCGTACTGACCGGACTGGTGGTGTTGTTCACGGCCTCGCTGAGCCTGATCCGAGACGACCACCGCTACCTGTGGCCGGGGCTGGTGTTGCTGGCGTGCACCGCGGCGTGCAGCGAGTTGGCCACGGTGCCCTACAACGCGATGTTGCGCGAACTGTCCACGCCGCAGACTTCGGGCCGCATCTCCGGCATCGGATTGGCCTTGGGCTACTTCGGCAGCGTGCTCGCACTGCTGGTGGTGTATCTGGGCTTCATCTCCGGTGACGGCGACACCCGCGGACTGCTCGGGATTCCGGTCGGCGACGGGCAGAACGTGCGCGCGGCGATGCTGCTGGTTGCGGCATGGTTCGCGCTGTTCGCGTTGCCGCTGCTGATCTTCGCGCCGAAGAACGACGCGGCGCCCCCGCCTCGCGTCGGCTTCTTCGGCGCGTACCGGCGGCTGTGGTCCGACGTGCGCGCCGAGTGGCGCCGAGACCGCAACCTCGTCTACTACCTGGGCGCCAGTGCCGTGTTCCGGGACGGGCTGACCGGGATCTTCACCTTCGGCGCCGTGCTCGGCGTCAACGTCTACGGGGTCTCGGATGCCGACGTGCTGCTGTTCGGCGTCGCGGCCTGCGTCGTCGCGGCACTCGGGGCGGTCGTGGGTGGGCGGTTCGACGACCGCGTGGGCTCCAAGACGGTGATCGTCGCATCGCTGTCGGCGTTGATCGCGGTGGGGCTGACCCTGATGGCGGTGTCGGGACCGTTGGCGTTCTGGGTGTGCGGGCTGCTGCTGTGCCTGTTCATCGGCCCGACGTTGTCCTCGGCGCGCACCTTGATGATGCGGATGGCCGAACACGGCAAGGAGGGCGTCACGTTCGGGCTGTACACCACGGCCGGTCGCGCCGCGACATTCCTGGCACCGTGGCTGTTTTCGTTGTTCATCGACATCTTCGACAGCTACCGCGCCGGGATGGCCGGCCTGCTGCTCGTCGTCGTGGCCGGGCTGCTGCTCTTCCTGCCGGTGCGTGCCCCGCACCGCATCTAGGGAACTACCCGGTCGACGTGCAGATGGTCAGACCGACACCGGTGCTCAGGTCCATCTGCACACCGTTGACCGAGATCGAGCACGTCACCTCGCGACCGACGTTGATGATGCTGATGCTCGCCGACGTCTCGCCCGGCTGCGGCAGCGCCACCTCCTTGCTCCACGGCAGCATCACGTTGAACTCGGTCTGGAGCAGCCCGCCGGTGTCGACGTAGGTCAGGTTGATGGCCCGGCCCTCGCCGTCGACGGTGTAGACGACGGAGTCGGTGGCACCCCGCGTCGTCGGCGGTTTGAGCGGTGTCGTCGGGCCGGTCGGCAGGGTGGGCAGCGGTGCCACCGGGGTGGACGGCCTCGTGGTGGTGCGCGGCGCGCGGGTGGTGGGCGTCGGAGACGGGGTGCTCAACGATGGCTCCGGTACCGACGGCAGCGGGGCCACCACCGTCTGCTGCCGCGAGCTGTTGACGATCACGAGCGCGATCACCAGACCGATGACCAGGACCACGGCGACGCCTGCGACGACCCACAGCCAGCGAGGCGACTTCGGCTCCTGAGGCGGCTCGGCGCCGTAGCCCTGCGGGCTGGGAGGCGGGTACTGACCCGTCGCGTACGGGTCATAGCCGTACTGCGGGTACGCGGGAAGGCGCTCGGTGGGTTGCGGAGCCTGCGCCGGCTGTTGATACGGCGGTCCGTACGGCGTCTGGCTGGCGTAGGCAGGATCGGAGTATCCGGAGTACCCGGAGTTGCGCTCACCCCATTGATCGCCGCCGCGGTCGGGTGAATCTTTCATGCCCACCTCATGGCTGCGAGGGTACCTGTGCGGCCGCTCAGAGCCCTCGAGCACCGGCCGACCCGGCGGCGCCGGGGCCGACCGTGCACAATCGGGAACCGTGGCAGAACAGGTCCGCCGGATTTACGGCGCGTCGATGTCACCTGACGCCACCGCGTTCGCCCACCTCGTCGACGACGGCGGGTATCCCCGGGCGGTCCAGCGGTTCCTGCGCGGGTGGCGCGCGAGCTCGTCGCGTGACGTCGAGCTGCCCGTCGACGGTCCCGTCACCCGGGTACTGCACTCCGCCGACGGGCACTGGCTGGCCTGCCAAGTCGCGCCCGAAGGCAGCACCCGCAGCCAGATCTGGGTTGTCACAACAGATCCCGATGACCGCGCGGCCCGCCGGATCGACTATTGGCCGTCCGGGGTGGAGGGCACCGCTGAGCTGATCGGGTGGGACGGCACGCTCGTCGCGGCGATTCTGACCGGTGAGGACGGTGTCGGCAGCTCCTGCCTGATCGATCCCTCGGGCGGGCCGACCACCGTGCTGGACCGCCGCTCGGGTGGGCGCCTGGTCGACGCGTGGGCCGGTGCCTCGCTGGTGCGCGTCGGCCCGCGCGGCTACCGCGACCTGATCATGCTGCGCGGCCTGGTCGAGACCGGCCTGCTGCCCTATGACCCAGGTTCCACCACCGACACCGGTGTGATCCTCGACGACCACCACCCCAGACGGCTGCGCACCGGCCCCGACGGGGAGCACTTCGCGCTGTACCAGCCCGCCAAGACCTACGACGTCAACAGCACCGAGGGCTATGTGCGGGCGCTGATCCGCAGCGAGAACGGCGCCGAACACGCGCGGCTGCTCGAGGTGACGGTGACCGCGGAGGGTGTCACCTACCAGGTGGTGGCCGAACGCCCGGGCTGCGAACTCGACGAGTTCACCGTCAGCGACGACCTGTCGACGGTGGCTCTGCTGTGGAACCTGCACGGCGCCAGCGAATTACAGATCCTCGAATACGCCGACGGGACGCTCTATGATCCGATCCCGCTGCCGGGCATGGTGGCCAGTGAGCTCAGCATCAGTGCCGGCGGATCGATGCTGGCGCTGACGGTCGAGGGTCCGTCGAACCCACCGGCGGTGGAACTGGTCGATCCCCGCACCCGGGAGTGGCAACTCGTCGACCGCGAGCCCTCCCGCGGCCCGGTGTCGGCCGATCCGACCCTGGAGACCATCACCGCGCGGGACGGCATGACCTTCAGCGGATGGCTGTTCACCCCGCCCGAGGGCGTCGAGACGATCGGCGCGATGCTGTTCCTGCACGGCGGACCCGAAGGGCAGGGCAGACCCGGATACAACGAGTTCTTCCCGGCGCTGCTGCAGGAGGGGATCTGTGTCTTCCTGCCGAACGTGCGCGGTTCGGGCGGATTCGGCCGGTCCTTCATGCACGCCGACGACCGCGAGCGCCGGTTCGCCGCGATCGACGACGTCGCCGATGCGGTGCGGTTCCTGGTCGACGGCGGTCACGCGCCCGCAGGCAAGGTGGCGTGCTGCGGATGGTCCTACGGGGGATACCTGACCCAGGCCGCGTTGGCGTTCCACCCCGACCACTTCGCCGCGGGCATCAGCATCTGTGGCATGAGCGACCTGAACACCTGGTACCGCAACACCGAACAGTGGATCGCCGCGGCGGCCTACCCCAAATACGGGCATCCGGTCAGCGACCAGGATCTGCTGGAGCGGCTGTCCCCGCTGCCGCGCGCCGAGGCGATCACCGCGCCACTGCTGCTCGTCCACGGCCTCAACGACACCAATGTGCCGCCGAGCGAGTCGCAGCAGATGTGTGAAGCGCTGAGCGCGCTCGGACGCAAGGTCGAACTGCTGACCTTCGACGACGACGGCCACGAGATCGACAAACGGGAGAACCGCGCGGTGTTGCGGCGCGCGATGTGCGATTGGCTCACCGCGGCATTCGCTGGATGACCTGTCCGAGCCGAGGTTTATCTGAATTTTCCGCGGGGTAAAACCTTGCTGCGCGCCACTTCCGGGCGCGCAGACCAAGGAGGCACACAATGCGAGGAATTCTCGGGGTCATTGTGCTCGTCTGGTTGTTGATCGGCGTGTTCGCCGCGTATCAACGCGATTACTTCAGCGGTAGCGAAACGAATTGCGCCACAGCCGGAAGCATCGCATTGACCGTCGTGGCCGGGCCGCTGAACTATGCGGGCGTCAACCCGAAGGTCACCGAATGCAACGTCCCGCAACCCAGTCAGTAGAACGCTGATTGGCCGTCTGGAGAGAAATGGACTGACATGATCGTCTTCGGAGCGCTTCTGCTGCTTCTGGGGTACCTGTTCAGCATGCCGATCCTGTTCTACATCGGCATCGTGCTGCTCGTCATCGGTGCGGTGTTCTGGATCCTGGGATCCGTCGGCCGACCGGTCGCGGGCCGCCGAGCCTGGTATTAGCAGCGGGACCCACGCGACGTCTAGCTGTTTGCGGCCGAGGTCAGCGCCGCGACCGTCATCTCCCGGAGGACGGTGCGCGAGCTGGCCTCGGCCGTTTTCGTCGCTCCCGGCTTCATGCTGTGGGCCGTCGAGTTGAGCAGGCCGAATGTTCCGTGCGCCATCACCCGTGCGGCGGCCTCGGTCAGCAGGGGATCGCGCCGCTGCAACACATCCACCCAGATCTCGACGTACTGCCGCTGTTTACGCCGCACCTGACGCTTGGCCGCGGGCGGCAGGTTGCCCAGGTCGCGGTCCTGGATGCGGATCAGGTCGGACTCGTCGAGGGCGAAGTCCAGATGGAAGTCGATCAGGTTCTGCAGCGCCGAGTCCGCATCGGCGGCGGCGTCGGCCACGTCGCTCGCACCGGCCAGCAGCCGGGTGCTGATCCCCACCAGCAGCTCCGACAGCAGGGCCTCCTTGTTCGGGAAATGCCGGTAGATCGCCGGGCCGCTGACCCCGGCCGCGGCGCCGATGTCCTCCAGCCGCACCGCCAGATAGCCGTGTTCGGCGAACAGCCGCTCGGCAGCGGCGACCAGTTGACCACGGCGATCGGACTTCGCCCTGCTGCGTGGCGAGGCCGCGTCCGTGGAAGCCATGTGACGAACCTCCCGCCGATGGTGGACACCAACAGTTAATGATGATTAACATACCACTCGGTTAGTCGCCATTAACTATAAGGTGGGTTCAGCGATGGCAGCGCGGGCATCTCATCGCGACGATCACGTCGCGCTG